>CAYXEK010000219.1:0-4039 GCA_964463985.1 uncultured Verrucomicrobiota bacterium | reverse complement strand
GGAGAAAATCGGCGACGCCATGGAGATTGCCGTGAAGGGCAAACGCTATGTAAACGTCGTGTATGCGAAAAGATTCGTAAGCGGGAAATTCCGGATCGAGGTGGATGGCGCGACGAACCGCGAGGTCAATTGTGCCGCAGACGTGCCCTACGATATTCCTTACAAGCGTTCCGCCAACTATTCCGACAACGACATCGTGGACGCCCGGGAACAGGTGGATTTAGGCGACACAAAACCGCATACGATCCGCATCGTGGCCGCGGACGTCGCCAAACCGGTCCGTATCTGGGGCATCGAGATGTGGAGCACGCCCAGCTTTATCGTCATGAACGGCGGTAAAAGCGGAATGCATATCTGCGCCTTCGAGCTTTTCATGCGCAAGCCTTGGGTCAAGCATCTCAATCCGGATATCGTGCTGCTCGAGGCCAGCGCTAACGACTTGCCGGCGAACGTCTTCAGGAATACGGCCGCTTATTCGGAGTTCATCCGGCGCTGCATGGAGGCGCATGCGCCGGTATTGCTGACGATCCCCTGCGTGAACTACGCGAAAAGCTCGATACGGAAGACGGTGCAAAATCATGCCCGGACGGTGTTCCGGACTTTGAACATGCCGTATATTGACGTCGAGAAACAAATGGAACTCGAACTGGCCGGCGGCGCAAAAGCTTGGTCTGATTATACAATTGACGGCACCCATTTCAGAACGGCGGCGGTCGAGTTTTACACGGATGAATTGATCCTGCCGTTCCTCAATAGCTGCGGTCTTCAGGACGAGCGCTTCAAAGGCGATACGGACTGGCAATAATATCCGTGTCCAGAAATCGTCAGGCTGTGTGGTGGGGCATATCAGTCGCGATGCCGCACCCGTTGAGGCGCGCGGACGCGCGCACAAGGGCAGGAATGTGAAGTCCGCCAAGTTGACGCGTGGGAGAAAGGGGCGTCCGCGCCGTGATGAACAACATCCGGCAGCGCCGCCCAAACGCCTGGCATTGCAGGGCGGCCGGACACTGGATGAGAACCTGTCGGATTTGCCTCAGGCTGTAAACGCAACAGCAACGGGAAGAAAACAGCTTGGAAGGGCTATAAATGCTTTGCGGCTTTGGAACATTAGGGAGCTTATCGATTTGGATGAAAGCGGCGGCCAAAGTCATGTGCCATTTGACCTGCTCTCCGTAGCGGCTTTGGCGTAGGCGGGTGTTTGCGGTGTTGGCGTTGACCGCATCAGATGTTTAACATGCTTTTGTGGGAGGCGCGTATGGGTTGAAACATTCATTGGCGTAAAAACCAGTCCGCAAAATAACGATCAAGCAGCAATGCAACAAAAAACAGGGGAAAATCGTGGATTTTAAAAAATTGACACGATTAGATTGTCAGTTTAAGTTTTAAAACATCAAATTTCATTGGACTTTTGAAAGTACACATATGAAAGCAATTCCCTGGCCGGTCTTGCGTAAATATCCCGCCACGCATCTGCGCCGGATCGCCCTACCTCTGGGCGGCATCGGCACGGGGACCGTCTCCCTGACCGGCAATGGCGGCCTGCGCGACTGGGAAATCATGAACCGGCCGGCCAAGGGGTTTGTGCCTTCGTGCCATCCGCGCGTGGGGCCTTTTTTCGCGCTTTACGCCCGCCAGGCAGGCGCCCCCGCCGTCACCCGCGCGCTGGAAGGGCCATTGGACGAGGAAACCTACGAAGGCTCCGCCGGCGCCCGCGGACTCAATCACGGCCTGCCGCGCTTCCGCGATGCGTCTTTTGCCGCGGCCTACCCCCTGGGCCTGGTATTCCTGGCCGACCCGGAGGTGCCGTTGCGCGTGACCATCCAGGCCTTCAATCCGCTGATCCCCGGCGATGCGGATGCCAGCAGCCTGCCGGTCGCCGTCCTGCGGTTCCAACTGCGCAATCCCGGCCGGCGGATAGTGTCGGCCGCCATCTGCGGCTCGCTCCCGAATTTCATCGGCCAGGATGACGGCCCGATCGCCGCGGGAGTGGACCGCAACTTCAATACCTGGCGCAATGCCGGCGGCCGGTGCGGCATTTACATGTCTTCCCGGGGTCTCGAACCGGATTGCGAACAGAACGGCACCATCGCCTTGACCGTACCGGCGCCGGAAGGCGGCGCGCAGGTGACGCACCGGCTCGCCTGGCGCGACCGGGGCTGGGGCTCGGCGCTGCTGGATTTCTGGGACGATTTTTCCGCCGATGGCCGGCTGGATGCCCGCCCGCGCGCGGCGGGCGCCAAAACCGCGATGGGCTCGCTTGCCGTGAAACTGGACGTGCCCCCGGGCGCCGTGCGCAACGTCACATTCCTGCTGACCTGGCACTTTCCCAACCGGTATTCCTGGCAGCACAAGGTCAAGGTGTGCGCCTCCTGCCGCGGTGTGGATCGCCGCGTGGACTGGCTGGGCAACCACTACACCACGGTGTTCAAGGATGCCTGGGATGCGTCCCGGCGCATTGCACCCCAACTGGACGATCTGGAACGCCGTACCGTGGAATTCGTAAAAACCTTCTGCTGCCAGGACTTGCCGGCGGAAGTCAAGGAGGCGGCGTTGTTCAACCTGAGCACCCTGCGCACTCAAACCTGCTTCCGCACGCCCGACGGACTGCTCTACGGCTTCGAAGGCTGCGGCGACCATGGCGGCTCCTGCCTGGGCTCCTGCACCCATGTCTGGAATTACGAGCAGACCGTGCCATTCCTCTTCGGTAGCCTGGCGCGCGGCATGCGCGAAATCGAATTCGGCCACGCCACGGACGAAAAAGGCCTGATGTCGTTCCGCGTTTACCTGCCGTTGGCGCGCGCGCAGGCATTCGGCAAGGCCGCGGCCGACGGACAGATGGGCGCGATCATGAAAATGTACCGCGACTGGCAACTCTCCGGCGATGATGAGTTTTTGCGCCGGCTCTGGCCGAAGGTGCGCAAGGCCGTGGAATTCTGCTGGATTCCCGGCGGCTGGGACGCCGACCGCGACGGCGTGATGGAAGGCTGCCAGCATAACACCATGGATGTGGAATATTTCGGGCCCAACCCGCAGATGCAGGGATGGTACCTGGGCGCCTTGCGCGCCGCCGAAACGATGGCCCGGCATGTCGGCGATGCGCCCTTCGCCGCCAAATGCAACCGCCTGTTCGAGCATGGCCGGGCCTGGATGGATCAAAACCTGTTCAATGGCGAATACTATGAGCACCACATCCGGCCGCCGGCGGACAAAAAAGCCGTGGCCGCCTGCCTGATGTTGGGGATGGGCGCCAAGGATGTCACCAAGCCGGACTACCAGCTCGGCGCCGGCTGCCTGGTGGATCAGCTGGTAGGCCAGTTGCTGGCGCATGTGTGCGGACTGGGGCACCTGCACGCTCCGGCCAAAGTGCGCCGGACCTTGCGCAGCATTTACAAATATAACCGCCGCCCCAGCATGCGCGCACATTTCAACTGCATGCGGTCGTATGCCCTGGGCGATGAAGCCGCCCTGCTGATGGCCGCCTACCCGCGCCGCCGGCCCGATAATCCCTTCCCCTATTTCACGGAAGTGATGACCGGCTTCGAATACGCCGCCGCGATCGGCATGCTGTACGAAGGACAAGTGCGGGAGGGCTTGCAATGCATCCGCGATGTGCGCGCGCGGTACGACGGCCGTAAGCGCAACCCGTTCGACGAGGCCGAATGCGGCCACCATTATGCCCGGGCCATGGCCGCCTGGGCCGCCCTGCTGGCGCTCTCGGGCTTTCATTATTCCGCCGTGGAACAAACCCTGACGTTCGGCGTATGGTCCGGCCGCCGGTTCTGGTCCACCGGGTACGCCTGGGGCGAATGCCGGCAGACGACCGCCCGGAACGGGCGGAGTATCCGCCTGCAAGTGCAAGGCGGCGCATTGCCGCTGCGCACTCTGCGGCTGGGTAAATTCGGCGCGACATGCCTGCCCCGGACCCGGGTGCTGCATGCCGGGCAAACACTGGCTTTGGTGGTGCGAAAGAAATAAATAGCAGGAACAATCCCATGATGCTTGACCGTTATCAGGTTGCCATGCAAACCGCCGCGCGCGG
>CAYXEK010000218.1:0-4432 GCA_964463985.1 uncultured Verrucomicrobiota bacterium | reverse complement strand
CGGGTTGTTTTTCCATTTTGGAGGGACGACTTCCACGTCGTCCGAGCCTTTTGAAATTGGCTCTCAGATATCGCATTCGGCATGCCGGTGGCTGTGGCAGTCCAGGTTGACTGCCACCGGCAGGGAGGCAATGTGGCAGGGATGCGACGCCACATGCACTGCCAGGGCCGTCACTGCGCCGCCCATCCCCATGGGGCCGACGCCGGTGTCGTTAAGTTTGCCCAACAACTCCCTTTCCAGTTCGGCGTCGGCCGGATTGGCCGACGGTTCGCCCAATGGCCTCAGCAATGCTTCCTTGGCCAGCAGCGCCGCCATCTCAAAATTTCCGCCCAATCCGATGCCGACCACTAGCGGCGGACAGGGATTGCCGCCGGCCGACGTGACGGTCTGCACCACGAAGTCTATCACGCCGGAGCGGCCCGCGGATGGTGTCAGCATTGCCAGGCGCGACATGTTTTCGCAGCCGCCGCCCTTGGCCGCAAAACGCAGGCGCACCCGATTCCCGGCAGTCAGACGTATATGCACAATCGCCGGGGTGTTGTCGCCGGTGTTGACGCGTTCCAGCGGGTGGCGCACAAGGCTGGGACGGAGATAATTTTCCGTGTAGGCTGCGCCGACTGCCTTTTGCAGGGCTTCGTTCAAGTCGCCGCCGGTCAGTCGCACCTGCTGGCCGATTTCCAGGAAAACTACGGCTACGCCGGTATCCTGGCACAGCGGCCGGCGTTCACTCGCGGCGATGTTTTGATTGGCTTCCAAATCTTCCAGGATGGCGCAGCCGATGGCGCTGGTTTCGCGCGCGCGGGCATCAAGCAGAGCGGCTTTTTCGCGCGGGCCCAGCTCATAGCTGGCCCGGCGGATGCATGCTCGCAGTTTATCAGCTATGTCCCGAACATTGACTTCACGCATGCAGGTTGTTTCCTGGAATTTAAATATTGCCAGATGATGAAAAGATGGGCATACTTTTCTGCCATAGATTTCGCTGAAATTTAGCAATATTTTTCCGGGATGTATACAGCAAATTTCAGTAGGTCGGTGTCGAAATCGCTATTGCTATCGGGATCGATGCCGATTCCGATGCCGCATAACCCCGGATGGCACGGATATCACGGATGACATCCACCCTCAATGGGGAGCCAGATAAGGTTATCTCACAAAGGCACAAAGTCACGAAGGAAGAGTAGGCTGCGGCGCTGAAGGAAAACATGCTTACGTAGTCTTGACGAAGGAGGGTGAGAGAATAATCCGTTTTCCGTGTTCAGGTAAATCAATCTGCGCAAATCTGCGTAATCTGCGGATAAAAATGATCAATTGCAAACACATTAATATCAATGCTTTACGTTGCCGCCAACCATGAACACCGAACACATCATCTTTCAACAATGGGTGAAGCGGCTGAACATGGTCCCTCACCCGGAAGGCGGATATTACCGCGAAACCTACCGCGCCGCGGAATCAATTTCCGCCGGTGCGCTGCCCGAGCGGTATGCTGGTTCACGACCGTTTTCCACGGCCATTCTGTTCCTGCTGCCGGCCGGACAGGTATCGCGTTGGCATCGCCTGCGTTCCGATGAGACCTGGCATTTCTATGCAGGTATTCCGCTTTTACTTTGTGAATTGACGGCCGTTGGCGGGTTTGCCCGCCATATCCTGGGCATTCCCGGGTCGAATGTTCCGGACAACCAATGCCAGGTTACAATTCCAGCAGGCCATTGGTTCGGCGCCCGGCCAGCGGAAGAATCCGGGTTTTCGCTTGCAGGTTGCACGGTGGCGCCGGGATTTGATTTTCGGGATTTCGAACTGGCGGATACCGCTGCGTTATGCCGGCAATTTCCAGAACATGCAAACGCCATTCGCGGGTTGGATGCGCGCTGAACACATCTGCGGATGCACCTGCAGGAGCAAGAAACCTTTTATGTAACCACGGATAACACGGATGGCACGGATGACGATGCTGCCGGCATAACCAACGGAAACACAGAGATGAAAAAAAGAAGGAACTATCCGTGCTGTCTGTGCCATCAGTGGTGAATTCCATTTTTGACACATATTTTCCAGCAAGGAGCTACAGAAATGAAAATTGAAAACTCAGTCAGTCTGCGTTTGGTTTGCGCCGCCATGGCGATTGGTTTTGGTTTTGCCGCCGGGTGCGCTACCCGCGGCCGCGACACCGTAACCCAGGTAGCGACGATTGACGCGCTCCTGGCCGGAGCGTTTGACGGCAGCATGACGCTGGACGACCTGCTGCAGCACGGTGATTTTGGCATCGGCACATTCGACCGTCTTGATGGCGAAATGGTTGTGCTGGACGGCCGGGTCTGGCAGGTGCGCGCGGATGGTTCGATCTGCGAGCCGCCGCGCAGCACCACGACGCCTTTTGCCTCGGTTATATGGTTTAAAACGGATAAAATCATTCCGGTGAACCGCACCCTGGACCTTGCCGGTCTGCAGGAACACATTAATGCCGCCGGCTTGAATTCCAACCTGATGCATGCCATTCGGGCGCGGGGGATATTCGCTTCGGTGAAGACCCGGAGCGTGCCCGCCCAGAGCAAACCATATCCGACCCTGGCGGAAGTCGCGCGCCGCCAACCGGTGTTTACCGCCTCTAATGTCACCGGAACGCTGGTGGGGTTCCGTCTGCCGGCTTACGTTGACGGTATCAATGTGCCGGGCTACCATTTGCATTTTATTTCCGATGACCGCTCCTTCGGCGGGCATGTGCTGGAATGCGTCATGACTGCCGGCGCAATTGAGGCGGATGCCTCGCACCAATTTACCATGATTCTGCCGGCGGATGATGCCGGGTTCGGCCAGGTGGATTTGAGCGTGGACCGTTCCGAAGCATTGCACGAGGTGGAGCGATGAAAGCCTGCGCTTGCATGCGCTTTGCCAAAACCGCAATTTCCGCGGCGCCGGCGATTCTGTCAATCATCCTGGGAATTTTTATGTGTCAATCGGCATCGGCGCAGGCGGCTGCAGCCTGGCCCCGCAAAATCGTGGCGTTCGGCGATTCGACCACCGCTCCGCGCGGCAATTTGGAAGTTTATGCCGATATCCTGCGGGATGAATTGCACGGCGCGCAGGTGATTAATGCCGGGGTGGGGGGCAACACCACCGCCATGGCCAGGCTGCGCTTTGAAGCTGATGTGCTGGCGCATGCGCCGGACCTGGTGCTGATCCAATTTGGCATCAACGATTCGGCGATTGATGTCAGCCGCGGCGCCGCGCATCCCCGGGTCAGCCGGGAAAATTATGAGGCCAATCTCCGTTATTTCATCTCTACGCTCCAAGCGCGCTCGGTGCGGGTTATCCTGATGACGCCCAATGCCTTGTGTTGGACTGACCGCTTGCGCGAGGTATACGGCAAACCGCCTTACCGGCCGGCCGACCCGGACGGATTCAATTTTACTTTGCGGGACTACGCCGGGATAGTCCGGCGCGTCGCCGCCGCCGCCGATGTGCCGCTGGTGGATGTTTTGGCGGCGTATGACCAACGCCTGGAAACGCCCGGCAATGCCCGGACCGACTTGCTGCTGGACGGCATGCACCCCAATGCGGCCGGACAACGCCTGGTTGCGGACTTGTTGCTTAAGCAAATACGTAAAATGAGCGCTGCGCATGACAATTAATTGCCCCCAAACACCGCCGCTGAGTCTCACACCGCCGTTGGACTCCGTTCTGGCCGGCCGCTTGGCCGCCGGCATGGCTGTCCGTATTAATGGAGTGATCTATGCCGCGCGCGATGCAGCCCATAAGCGTTTAATGCAGCTACTGGATGCCGGCAGGCCATTGCCTTTCCCGGCCGCGGGATCGCTCATATATTATGTCGGCCCAACTCCCGGAGCGCCGGGCCAGGTGCTGGGCTCCGCCGGACCTACAACCAGTTCGCGGATGGATGCGTATACGCCCCGGCTTTTGGCTGCCGGGGTGCGCGGCATGATCGGTAAAGGCCCGCGCAGCGCTTCCGTGGTGGCGGCCATGCGGGAATATGGCGCAGTTTACTTTGCAGCTACCGGCGGCGCGGGCGCATTGCTCGGCCGCTGCGTAATCCAGGCGGAAATAGTGGATTTTGCCGATCTGGGGCCGGAGGCGCTGCGCCGGCTGGAAGTGCGCGATTTCCCGGCCTTGGTTGCGATAGATTCCGCCGGCCATTCGTTGTACCGGTAACCTGCGCGCCGTTCCGGTGGTAGTGCGCCACGGCGTGGCGCATAAGATGCCGAACACCTTTCGGCTACTACAGTGGCGCGAAAATGAAGGGCGAGTCCCGCGAGCCGTTCCGTGGCGGCCAGGGCTGCCCTCCCGTGAATCCTTCTTTGCGTTCTTTGCGATCTTTTGCGGTTAATTTTTCCGCCTGTAGTGCAGCACTGAGTGCTGCAACCGGCGGAGCGGGACAGCAACCCGAATCGCCGAACGCCCTGCTGCGCTGAAGCTA
>CAYXEK010000217.1:0-4660 GCA_964463985.1 uncultured Verrucomicrobiota bacterium | reverse complement strand
AGCGAAGCCGTGGCATCGTCTCAATTCCCTTTCGGGTTTGCCGGGGTTTCCGGCAGGCCGGAGCGGGCGCTATCCCTTGGGGCAATTGTCATTTCGTCTCAATTCCCTTTCGGGTTTGCCGGGGTTTCCGGCAGGCCGGAGCGGGCGCTATCCCTTGGGGCAATTGTCATTTCGTCTCAATTCCCTTTCGGGTTTGCCGGGGTTTCCGGCGTAGTAATCAGTTCGCGGGCAGTGTGCCCGCGTCCGGCCCGGCGGTCTCAATTCCCTTTCGGGTTTGCCGGGGTTTCCGGCCCCGACCCCCGACACCCGACACACCACACCCTCCGCCCTCGTCTCAATTCCCTTTCGGGTTTGCCGGGGTTTCCGGCATCAGCATATCCTGGACGAAGGGATGGATTGGCAGGCGGCCTGGTCTCAATTCCCTTTCGGGTTTGCCGGGGTTTCCGGCGGTGCGTTTTCTAAGTTTTTTAAGGGACATGCGGAGTTGTCTCAATTCCCTTTCGGGTTTGCCGGGGTTTCCGGCCGCATTATTGTAAACCATTGGAGTTTAAGATGTCTAGAGGCATTTTCGGCGGAAGCAAGGAAAATTGATAAAAAATCAGGACAAACATGTTTGCTTATTTTTCGTAAATAATTATCGGACAAAGGCTAAGACATTTGGCGGCACATGCATGGTTTTAACTTTTAGCGGCTGCCGCCGAAAATATCTTTTTAGGCTCTAAAACCAATCTGGACATGGTTTTTGTGAAATGATAATTTCCTGACAGAATGAAAAAGATCGCACTAAATGAAAATCTTCCCCCGGAGCAGGCAACACCTCCAGCCCGCTCGTTTAACGAAATGTCCATCCTGGCGCCGCTCCTGGCAATCTACACTTCCACATGTCTGGCGCTGATGGCCGCAGATTTTTGGCTGCGCGAGGCGCTGGAAGTCCACCCGGCCATTACGCCGGTATATATCGCATTACTGGGCGCATATGCGGCCGACAAGGAAATCAGACGCTGGGCCGGCCGGCCGGAACCGCCGCGTAAAGGCGCGGTTTTTGTCTATCTCTGGGCTTTGCTCTTCCTGGTCCTGTTTACCATCCATACTTTTAAAACAAACTATAAAATGCCGGAGGAAATCGGCGGCATCGTGCTCCAGGTGATCGGCATATTTTTCGGGTCAAAGGCATCCAAATATATCCACCAGTCTCGGATCAACAAAAATTCAGATGCAACACCCGATGTTAAGCCGATAGCCTTGGAGCACCGTGAATTTGTTCTGGCATATTTACAGGCAAACGGCCGGCTCAATCGCCGGGACTTCATCCAAAAATTTAAAGTCTCCGAACGTACCGCCACACGCATTCTGGAAGGTATGGCAGACGCCGGCCTGATCGTCCGAAAAGGCGAAGGCCGCGGAAGCCATTTTGTGCTGCCAGCCAACCCAAACTAAAACGCGCCATAAACGCGTCCAAAAGACGCCATAAACCTGCCGGCCTTGGCGAAAGCCGCCGGAAACACGCCATAAACGCGCCATAAAGATGCCATAAAGATGCCAAATTGGTTAAAACAGGCCAGTTAAACCATACCTGAATCCGTGATGAGGCCCGGATGCCGCAGATGCGCGGCACGAAGGATGACGCTGTATTAATATACCGCGAATCCTTCGCAACAAAGCAGATGCGACATCCCGGCCTCACCCGGAGGGCGCTCTTTTCTTCAATCAAACGGGTTGTACTTATGGTGACTATTTAACAAATCGTAAATGGTTGATTTACACATCATTATGTAATAAAAAAAATCCCGTCACGGATTCAGGCCATATATAACAAAACCTTACCAGGGCGAATGACGGCGCCGGCGCTTTCAATTTTCGACACGCAGGCGCCGCAGATGCGGTATGCCAGGATTGCATCTTCTTCCGGATCCATGGCGGCCAGCAGTTCCCGCCACAATTGTCCGAAAACTTCTTCGGCCAGATCACATTCAAACACGCTGTATTCCACGCGCAATCCATAGTCCTGGCAGGTTTTGGCCACGCGGCGCAGCCGCTTGGAATCTCTTATATCGTATGCCACCAGATACAGCATGTGTTTGTATTTTTCGCTGGCCGGATCGAATTCGAATGTCGTAATGCCGACCCGATACCGGCTGAATTCATCTATCGTCTGTTCAAAATCATCAGGCATCTGAGTTTTAAATGCTATGGCATTTGGAAGAACGACAGTTCGCCGCCGGATTCAAATGCCCGGATCAATGTCAGCACGGCCTTGTCAAGTTCCTGGCGAAAATCGGTGTGCGGATCACCGCGCTTCAAGGTAAATTTACGAGCCATGGCGTTTTCGTAGGCATAGAAAAAATCCTTGTGGGCGTCTTGTTTCAGGCGGAATCCGCCCACCTCGTCATCATACTGAAAATGGTCTTCGGTCAAGACGCGGTGGTTTAGCAAATTCAGCGCCAGGAGGTCGCAGACCGGGGCTCGGAACGGCTCCATCAAATCCAATGCCAGCGATGGCCGGCCATGTTCCACCCCGTGGAGGAATCCGATACAGGCATCCAGGCCATGGGCACGCACAGCCCCCTCAATCTCGCCGGCCAGTATGGTATAACACCAGGAAAGCAGCGCGTTGGCCGGATCCCGCGGCGGCCGCCGGCTCCGTTCAGTGAAAGGAACATTTTCCGGGAAAAACCGTCCCAATCGGGCGAAGTAAAGCGCGGCAGCCATGCCTTCATAACCGCGGGCCTCGTCCACGGTTTCCGCCCGTTCCGCATGTTCGGCCATCTGCCGCATCTGGTTGGCAGCGTCGGTTTGTGCGGTCTGCTCAGATTCTCCGCGATTGGCCGCCAGGCGTTGCAACACCCGGCGACCGTTGATGATTTTGGCTCTTATAATTTCTCGAGCGATTTTCAAAGCGAACTTCGTGTTGCCGGCTAACTGGTACTGTCGGATGCGCCGGGCGGCATTTTTATTATTGTCGGGCGACATGCTCCCAACCCAGCGGCCATGGCTGGTGACGAAGAAACAGGGAATGCCTTCAAACATCAGGCGTTGCAGCACCGGGAGTGTGACATTGGGCCGGCCTACAACCACCACTCGATCGAGATCGTGCAGCGGTACGCGCATCTGGGCGCCGGACATTTCATCGCCGGGCGTTTCCCGCCGGATGACTTCCAGGTGTTTCGATTCAAGACGCACGCTGAGCGTGTCGCCAGTTAGAACAAGGCTGGGCATTTCAATTTATACAGGGTTTAATCCATTTCCGGAAACACAGGGAACCGGGTCAGATGCTCGCGGGGGCAATCCGCCAGGCGCAAGGCATCGTCAAACAGGGCTTCAAACGTTTCCCTGGTGGCAACGCAATCGCCATGGGCCAGAATACCAGTGTTCCGGACAGTAAGATGTTGCAATATCTCCGTTTCCCTTGCAAAAAACCGCTTTCCCAGGGGATTGCCCAAAACGGACAACAGGCGGTAGGCGTCAACCAGACCGAACCGCAAACGGTCTGACACATTGCCGTTGTCGTCTCGATATTTAAAGAGATGCCGGCGGATGAATTCGGCGCGTAGTTCGTCCGGGATGCTTTCCGGCGCCGCGTGGCTGGGAGTGATGCCATGTTTGTTTATAAGGGCATGCCGTGCGGCTTGCTCAATGGCGGAGTAGCAGCGCGCGGCGGCGTCTTCGTATTTGCCTTCCAATTCGGCGCGCCGAAGGGCGTTGGCCAACAGGTCCCATATTTTATTATGTGATAACTCATGAGGCTTGATGCCTTTCAAGATTTCGAACAAATCCATAGTGGCTTCTGCAAATTGCCGCAGGCCGCCGATCGGCGGACCGGCCATTTGCGCCAGATCGTTCAAAGCATTTTGAACCTGGCCCAGGCAGGCTTGCGCGCCCTTATGATTAAAGACATCCCATTCATGATACCCCTGGAAGGCTTTGCCGAGCACGGCGAAAACACGCTGAACATGCGGTTCGTCAATTCGTCGCTGAATGGACACAAGCAGCGCAGCGGCATTGCCATATTGCCCGCGATTAAACAAATGCAATGCGGCGCGGGCTTCGAAGAATGCCACTTTGTTCCAGGGATTTTCGATTAAGAAACATTTTTCCAGGCCATCGAGCACAATTCCCAAGCCGCACTTGTTCCGATGCTCCGCTGTCAGACTGCCGATATAGCTGAACCGGCAGGGAAAGCGGGAGGAGGCCCAGACCACAGCCGCACTCATGGTCTTGGTGCCGCCCGTATAGTCCACCAGGTTAGGCCATGCCATGCCGTGGATATTTAATTTGCGCAATGCTTCCGGCATCCTCTGAAGCAGTTCGAAGGTGGAGGCGCCGACATCTTCCTCATCCGGGGTGATGATGAATTCATGTTCCGGTATGCGCCCGAGGGATGTGAACAAAGCCGGCAGGATTGAATCATTGATCAGGCGGCGTGAGTCGCTTGATGCGAAAAACACGATCTTATCGGGATTATGTTGCCGGATGGCGAAGATGACGGGCGCCGGCGTCCCGCCAACACTGGCCAGCAGGAGTGTCGGTTGCAGCGGTATTGCGCAGGTTTGGGTATGATGGTTTTGGTTTGTTAATTTATTCATTATGGGCTATGGCTGTTGTTTATACCTGAATTTTGCACGAATATTGGCGTTGAAATGATTTAAAGCAATCACAGAGC
>CAYXEK010000216.1:0-4672 GCA_964463985.1 uncultured Verrucomicrobiota bacterium | reverse complement strand
TTTCACAATAATGAGTATAAATTTTCGGCAAGCTTTTCAAAAACATCTCCACCAGGAAATCAACATGCCAGCCACATCCAAAATCAACCTCACCGTCGTCGGCTCGCTCGCCCTGGATACTGTGTCCACGCCCGCCGCCAAACGCGCCGATGTCCTGGGCGGCTCCGTCAGCTACGCCTGCGCCGCCGCCGCGCTGTTCGTCAAGCCCGGACTGGTCGGCGTTGCGGGAGCGGATTTCCCCGCGCGCCATCGCCGGGCGCTTCAACGTCGCGGCATTGACCTGGCCGGGCTGCAGCAAGTCGCCGGCAAAACATTCCGCTGGAGCGGCGAATACGAGAAGGACTTGAACAGCCGCCGCACGCTCGCCACTCACTTGAATGTCTTTGCGGATTTCAATCCCCAACTGCCGGCCGCCTATCGCCGGTGCCGCGTGCTCTTCCTGGCCAATATCCACCCCGAACTCCAATTGCATGTGCTGTCGCAGGTACAGCGGCCGGCGCTGGTGGCGGCGGATACGATGGATTTCTGGATCAACACCGCCCGGCGCAACCTGGCGCGCCTGATCGCCAGGGTGGATATGCTCCTGATCAACGACGCCGAAGCCCGCGCCCTGACCGGCGCATTCGGTCTGGCGGATGCGGCCCGCAAAATCAGCGCCATGGGACCGCGCTATGTCCTCATCAAGCAGGGCGAACACGGCTGCCTCCTTTACGCCGGCGGCGCGCTCCTGCTCCTGCCTGCCTTCCCGCTGGCTAAAATCGTGGATACCACCGGCGCGGGCGATTCTTTCGCCGGCGGCATGCTGGGCTACCTCGCCGCCTGCCCGCAGATCAATGCCGCCGCAGTGCGCGCTGCCATGCTGTACGGCACAATTTCCGCCTCGTTCGCCGTGGAATCGTTCAGCATTGACCGGCTGGCCGGGTTGACCCGCCGCGAATTCAACCGGCGTCTGGCGGATTTCAAAAAAATGCTCGCCTGAAATAACACTTATGCAAACACCCTCACGTCTGCGTCGAACTTTGACCGTTTTGATAGCCGCCGTTTTCATTGGCGCCAACTTGCCCGCGGCGGCCGATCCGGTGCCACCCGACGCCGCGCATGCCGCGGCCGCCGGCTGGCTGGCGCTGCTCCGCAACCCGTTGCGCGCTTTGCCGAACCGCACGGTCAAGTCCGCGCACCTGCACCGCGCGGCGGATGGCGCGCCGCTGTTTTACGAAGTGCGCTTGCAGCCGGCCGGTTTTCTACTGGTTGCGGCGGACAATGAGTTGGAGCCGGTCATCGCATTTGCCGCGCGCGGCCATTTCGATCCTTCGCCCGCGCATCCGCTGGGCGCGCTGGCGGCCGGCGATTTGGCGGGCCGCATGGCCGCGCTGCGCCGTCAATCCGACGCCGGACGCCGCCAGGCCAACCGGTGGAAATGGGAGAGCTTGATCGCGCAGCGCCGCGCCGGCAGCACCGCCGTGTCCGAAGAGCGCGTACCGCCGCTGGCGCAGAGCGCCTGGGACCAGATGGGGGTCGGCGGCGCATTGTGCTATAATTACTGGACGCCCAACAATTATCCCTGCGGCTGCCTGGCAACCGCCATGGCGCAGTTGATGCGCTTCCATCGTTATCCTTACATCGGCGTCGGCGCGCAGGCCTTCACTATTGCTGTCAACGGCGAGGAACAAACCCGGACATTGATGGGCGGGGACGGCCTGGGTGGACCGTACGTATGGGATTGGATGACGCTCGCTCCAACCGCCGCCACGCCTGTTACCAACCGCATGGAAATCGGCGCGCTCTGCCACGACATTGGCGTAGCCGCCGGTTCCCACTACACGGCCGGCGCCACGGGAGCGGACCTCTTTGACGGCATGGACGCCTTGTGCGATACTTTTCGTTACAGCCAGGCCATTAAGGGCTTTGACGGAAACAACGACATCTCCGCGGCCCTGCCCGCCATGCTCAACCCCGGCCTCGACGCCGGCCGGCCCTCGGTGCTGGGAATTTTTTACTCCGACAGCGGCCATGCGGTGCTCTGCGACGGCTACGGCTACGCCGGCGGCGCGCTTTACCACCACCTCAACCTGGGCTGGGGCGCGTCGCTCGCGGCGGATAACGCCTGGTATGCCCTGCCCGACGTGGACACCTCCGCGCTGGATTACAATGTGGTCAAATTCTGCGGCTACAATATTTTCATCAGCGGCACGGGCGAGATCATCAGCGGCCGGATCACGGATTCATACGGCCGCCCGCTGGCCGATGCGGCCCTGACCATCGCCATCCATGACGGCCCCACCCTGACGGCGACATCCAGCAGCCGCGGCATTTACGCCTTCGCCCCCGTCCCATCCAACCGCGAGGCCGACCTGTCCGCCGCCAAGGCCGGTTACCGGTTCACCCCCCGCACGGTCCGCACCGGCGCATCCCAAACGGAAAGCATCACCTGCGGCAACCTGTGGAACGTGGATTTCACCGGCTGGATTTCCAACCTGCCCGTGCCGGCGGACTATGACGGCGACGGCCGCGCCGACCCGGCATGGTATGACGAGTCAACCGGCATCTGGAAAGTCTGGCAATCCGGCCGGGATTATTCCGCAATTACCTTCCATTTCGGCGGACCGGGCTGGCTGGCCGTAACCGGCGACTATGACGGCGACGCCCAAACCGATCCCGCCATCTACCAGGCTGCCGCGGGCAAATGGATGGCCTTGCTCTCCAGCGAGGGACACAGCCTGCGGACCACCCAATCGCCTTTCGGCGGTTCGGGCTGGCTGGCGGCTCCCGCCGACTATGACGGCGACGGCCGGACCGATCCCGCCATCTACCAGGCCGCTGCCGGATCATGGCAAGTGTTGCTTTCCAGCGAGGACTACCGCCCGGCAGACGCCCAATCTCAGCCGGCCGGAGTGAATTGGCTGCCCGTCTCCGCCGATTACGACGGCGACGGCCGCGCCGACCCGGCAGTGCATCAAGCGCCCGCCTGGCAGGTGCTGCTTTCGGGAAATGCTTACCAACCGGTCAGCGCGGCATTTGACGAGGGGGACGCCATCCAGGCCGTGCCCGGCGACTACGATGGCGACGGTAAAACCGATCCGGCGGTTTTTCAGCCCGCCGCCGGCCAGTGGATCATCCACCATTCATCCGATAATTACCGCCGGCAGGCAATTCCCTTCGGCGGCGCCGGCCAGGCGGCGGCGCCGGCGGATTACAACGGCGACGGCCGGGTTGACCTTGGCCTGTATTCCATTGCCGATGATTCCTGGCAGACAATGGAAGTTGACCGCCGGTGAAACTCAATGCTGCGGATTCCAGTATTCCATGTGGGGCTGCAAATGCAGCCGCCCGGTTTCCTGGCCAATCTCGCATAACAGGCAGGCGGTAAACAGCAGGAATAAAAGCCAGCCGGCCATTTTTGCCAGCGGCGCGGTTGATTTCTTGATGAAAATCACTGCGGGCAGGATGCCGAACAGCACCACAATCCCCACGCCCCCCACAATGTTCAGCGCCTTCAGAAAAATATTCGGGTAAATCATCGCAATGACCAGGGGCGGACCAAAGGTTACCGCTATGTTTGCCGGCCGGCTGCGCACCCGGCAGTGATTTTCCAGCATGTCGCGCACGAATCCCAGCAAACCCAGCCCATTGGCCAGGTAAGACGTGACAATAGCCAGCAGTGCAAAAACCATGCCGAGCGAAGTAAACCAGCGGGAACCAAGCATGCGCGCCATCGGCACTGTGGCCGGCAGGTTTTCATGAAAAGCGGCAACAATGCCGTCGGGGCTGTTGTCCAACGACAGCACTCCCAGACCGGCCATGATCCAGGCGGCATTCATCAGGAAACCCAAAACCATGCCCGCCAGCATGACCTTCCAAATCCGCCCCATCCGCCACTCCAGGCTGCCGCAGACATTGGGTATCACGTTGTGGAAGTGGAAGGCCGTCACGATGATCGGCGCGGCGGCCGGCAGATATGACCAATCCTGCCAGGAGAAATGCGCCGGGTCCACCCGCCGCCATGCCAGGACCAGGATCAAGGCGAAAGCCGCCAGCATGGCCGCCATGATCAGGGCATTATACCGCAAAAACAACCGGCTGTTAATCAGGGTCAACCCGGTGACGGCGGCAAAAAACGCCGGCGTCAACACCCATTGCCAGGCATCTGACAGGTTGAAAACCTCGCTGATGATCTTTGCGCCCCCGGTCAGATACGCCACCAGCAAGCCGTACAAAATCAGGATGTTGGCAAGAATAGCCACCCACTTGCCGAATTGGCCAAGGTAACGCTGGTACAAACTGGGATAATTGAAATTATCCGCCCGCGCCGCCACCGCCTCGCGTCCCAGGATAACCGCCGTCCAGAACATCGCCCCGCCCAGCAGGGCCATCCCGGCCAGCGCCGGCCACAAACCGGCCAGTCCGGTGTTAATCGGCAAAGCCAGGATGCCCGCGCCAATCAAGTTGCCCAGCACCAGGAAAGACACGCCCGCCAGCAATACCCACGATTTGCGGTCCATAATATTTTCCTAAAAAAACAATTGCTTTAGCTGATTCATCCTTATATTATTTCCCCTGTTTTTGCAAACGCGAAATCCCGATGCAGCCATCCGTCGCCGGGAGCGCGCATGGCGAGACAGCTCAGTTGGTAGAGCAGCGGACTGTCGGAGCTTTGCGGAGATCCGCCGTAGCC
>CAYXEK010000215.1:0-4830 GCA_964463985.1 uncultured Verrucomicrobiota bacterium | reverse complement strand
GTCCTGGCCCCGAGTTTGAAATCCACGGCGCCGGCCAGGGCATAGACGATCTGTTCCCCGTTCGTGGTCAGCAGCCGCCGGCGCGCCCCGGGTTCCAGGCGCAAAACAAACATTTCCATGTGCGATCCGGCCAGGGCGCGGCTGAAAATGGAAGCGTAATGGAAGCCGATGGACTTTTCGCGCTCCAGGACCCGGCCCCGGCCCGCCCGCACCAGCAGGTGATCGCAGTTGTCCGAGGCGCCAATCCCGCGCACCAGCTCGCTCATATCCACATCCAGGCTGCGGGCGATATCCGCCAGCACCGGCAGGGAGGGCACGGCGCGGAAATTTTCAATGCGCGAGAGCAATCCCTTGGACAAACTGGACCGCGCCGCAAGCGCGTCCAGGGTCAGGCGTTGCCGCTTGCGCTCTTCGCGGATGCGCAGCCCGATGTCAATCAAGCCGCCCCGGGATGCCGGGCGCCGCCCGGCGCTGCTTTTTTTGTCTTCAATTTTGGTCATAAGGCTAACCGCCCGTTGCCAGCAACACCACGCACAGGCCGGCCAGGGCGATCCCGGCCAGTTTGCGCATGGTGAATTTTTCCCGCAAAATCGCGACGCCCAGCAGGCTGGTGCCCACAAAACTCAATTGCGCCACCGGCAGCACCACGCTGGCTTCGCCCCGCTGCAGCGCCCAGACGAGGAACAGCACGATGCCGCACACGAGGGCGCCGGACGGCAATCCGAAAGCCAGGGTTGGCCATCCCGCGCCGCGGCGGCGGCCCACCAGCCGGTGCAGAAAAATCCCGCCGCCCACCCAGGCCATGCCGTTCCAGGCCATCATGCCGTAGCCGTCCGCGCCATGCAGCAGGCCGGCCTTGTAGGAAACGCCCATGCCGGCGCGCAAAAGGCAGGCCAGGATTACCAGGAGCAATGCGCCGTAAGCCGGCGGCGGGCAGGTTTCGCCGGCATCCCCGGCACGGCTTGCATTCAGCATACGGAACATTCCGCCCGGCGACAAACTCACCCCCGCGCCGGGATGGCGGCCGGGTCGGCAGACCAGGATGACTGCCCCGACAGCGCAGCATAAGGCCGCAAACTTGACCGACGACATGCTTTCGCCCAGAAGCCATACCGCCAACAGGGCGGCTGGCGCAAGGTTCAGCCGGTAAATCGTCGAGGATGCTCCGACATCCATCCGGGCCATGGCCGCCAGCAGCAGGATGTTGGCCAGGATGCTGAACGCGCCGGACAGCAATCCCCATTTCCAGGTGGCCGCGCCGAGGATTATACGCGGGTCAAATCCGGCCAATGCCGCGAAAACCATCGCCCAGATCAGCCCGATGACCGCCAGGTACGCGCCGGTGGAAGCGCCGCGCCGGGTGTAAAGTTTAAACAGGAAATCGTTGAAAGCCGCGCAAAGCATGCTGGCCAGCGCAGGCCAGATGGCATTCATGTGTTCAGGGTTGCCAGAGGGTGCATAAGGTTCAGCGGTTGTTTGAGGTTGTGTTGAATATTGAGTCTTGAATGTTGAGTTTTCGGTATTCAGCGGTGTTCAGTATTCAATGTAAACAATTGTTGCATATAAGTCAACAAGTTCGCCGGTGATAAACCTGAAATAAATTCTTGACCAGGACGGGGCTGTGTGATAAGTTTCTTTATGTGAAACAGTATTTCATATAGAGAAATATATTATGCAATCCATCAAGCGTGCGCTGGCGGTGCTCAACCTGATTGCCCGGGATCCGGAAAAACCGGTCCGGCTGGGCAACCTGGCCGATATGGCCGGACTGAATCATGCCACTTGCGCCCATATCGTCAAGGCCCTGGTGGAGGAGGGGTTTGCCGAGCAGGCCGGCGTCCGGCAGGGCTACATCCTGGGGCCGGCGGCTTATGCCCTGGGCGCCGGCGGACCTTACCGCCGCGATTTAACCCTGGCGGCCCTGCCGATCATGCAGGAACTTTCGAATGCCATCCGCGAACATGTCGTCCTGGGGGCGGTCCATGGCGGCGGCTGGGTGCAACTGGCGGAAGTGGAAGCCGAGCAGGATATCCAGGTCCGCAAGTCGCCGGTGACCCGCCCCAATCCCTACCTGGCGGCCACCGGCCGGCTTTGCCTTGCTTTTTTGCCGGAAAACGAGTTGCAGTCGGTGATCCGGCGTTGCGGCTTGCCCCAACCGCACGAATGGCCGGAAGCCGCGACCCTTCCGGAACTGCGCCGGCAAATTGACGCTATCCGCGCGGATAAGGCGGCGGTGCGGCAGACAGGCGATTTGCTGGCGATGGCTGTGCCGGTGTCGGAAAACGGACGCGTCACAGCCGCCCTTGGAATTTTTGCGCCGCTGTTCCGGTGCCCGGCGCGAAGGCGCGCAACCATCCTGCGTCAATTAAGAAACAGCGCCCGCGATTTGGAGAAGGCGCTGGAAGCAAAGTGGCGGGGTGAACCTCCGTTGCGTTCATAGATTTGAATCAGTCGCATCTCATAGAAAACCACTTGATTATCGCATAAAGGCGCCAAGCCACAAGAAAATACGGATTTTTACCACGGAGCCGGAAAAGGTGATCTCACAAAGACACTAAGCCACGAAGGACAACTGGATTTCGGATGCTGAAGATAAACATACCGCTACGCGGCACTCCCTGCTGGTGCTTTCTTGGCGGCTTGGTGACATTGGCTTGCCCGCCGTAGTCTTGACGAAGGCGGGTGAGAAAATAAAGCGTTTTTCTATGGGATGCTACTGGATAAAAATTGAACTTTTAATCATCCCGTCAGGGATACAGGAAGGAGCAAAGCATGCATGCGCAGGAACTGAAAGATTATGCCCGGCAACATGGCGGCGATCTGATCGGGATCGCGGCAATCGAGCGATTCAAGGACCAACCGCCGGAAAGACATCCATCCTCGATTTTTCCCGAGTGCCGGTCGGTGATTGTCGTCGGCCGCCGCATCCTGCGCGGCTCGCTGCGCGGCATCGAGGAAGGCACGAATTTTTCCAGCACTTACGGTCATTTCGGCTACAGCATGCTGGAAAGTAATTTTTTGTCGCAGACGACTTATGATGTTACCGTCTGGCTCGAATCGAAAGGCTTTGAAGCCGTTCCCCTGTTCGGCTACTGGCCTGACGGCATGCCCAAGGGCAAGCCCGTGGCGGCGGGCAAGCCGGCGCCGAATGTCATCGTTGATCCGTGGGTTGCGGCGCAGGCGGCCGGGTTGGGCGAGGTCGGTTTGGGCGGTTTCTTTATCACCCCTGAATTCGGCACGCGCCAGCGTCTGGCCTTGATCCTGACGGACGCCGAGCTGGCGCCCGATCCAATCCGCGGCCGTTCCATCTGCACTGAATGCGGCGCCTGCGCGAAGGCGTGTCCGTTCGATGCCATTGACTTGTCGCGGCGCAGAAAAACCGGGCTGGCCGGCCATGCCATGGAAGTCGCGGATATTGATTATTCCATCTGCGAAAAATGCCCCAACGGCGCCATGCGCGCGGCCGGCGTCGGCAGCCGTCCCGACCGGGTGGCTGCAGCCTGCGGCCGCGCCTGCCTGGTGCAGTTGGAATCCGGCGGCAGACTGGCGTCGCGTTTTGAAAATAAATTCCGCCAGCGCACGCCCTGGGCCGTGGATATGCTGAACCGGCCGGTTCCGGCGAATGCCGGCAATTGAGAAGGAGGACCAACCATGACGCTTACCTCGCAAATGGTCAAACAGGCGGCCTTGGATGCCGGCGCCGGCGACATCGGCATCGCCAATATCGAACGGTTTAAGAATGCCCCGCGGTTGATGCATCCGAAAAATATTTTTCCGGACTGCCGCTCGGTAATCACGATCGCGCAACCGATTCCGCGGGGAACATACCGCGGCATCAACGAAGGCACTCACTGGGCGAATTACACGTTTTATTCATATAACCGTCTGAATACGCTGTTCCGGCCGAAAGTCACGTACGCTGCCGCCTGTTTCATCGAGGATCATGGGTATGAAGCGGTGCCGGTTTTCCCCGGCGTGGCGGAAACTTCCTGCACCCGCCTGCCGGTGGCGCCGGACCGGCCGCCGGCGGACATTAACCTCAACGTGCGCATTGCCGCCATGGCCTGCGGCCTGGGGGAAATCGGCTGGTCCAAGGTGTTCATCAGCCGGAAATACGGACCGCGGGTGCGGCTGGGCACCATCTTGACCGATGCCGAACTGGAGCCGGACCCGCTGGTCAAATCGGGGACACTGTGCAACAAATGCATGCGCTGCGTCAAATTCTGCCCCGGCAACGCCATCCCCCGGCCCGGCGAACGCCCGCCGATCAAAATCACCATTGACGATCAGGAGTACGAATGGGGCGATGTGCACATGGGGCGCTGCACTTTAACCCACCACGGCTTGAACTGGCGGGCTTCGCCGTTTTTAGCGAAGGACGAACCGGGCTTTGACCTGGATGTGACGCGCTCCAACATGTCGGAAGAAGCAGCCTATAAAATGACCTATCCGCTCGCCCAGGCGAAATGGCGCAAAACGGATGAATTCCCCGGGGGGGCGACCGTCGCCTATTACAACCAGATTATAACCCAGACCGGTTATTTCGCGGTCTGCGGCGCCAAGGGTTGCATTCAGGCCTGCTGCGAAAACATGGAAAAGCGCAAGTGCATTGATCCCGATCAATGCAAATTCCAGACGCCGTTGTTTGCGCGCAAGCACTGGGAACTGACTCCGCCGGATCAGGATGAGACCGGCGGCGTGGCGGAAGGCAAGGGCCATGCGGATTACTATCGGCCCGATGCCGCGCCGGGGGCCTGGGCCTGACCGCAACGGATGCGCCCGTCCTGCTTCGTCAGACTACGCAGGACGCTGCCCTGCTTCGTCAGACTA
>CAYXEK010000214.1:0-4887 GCA_964463985.1 uncultured Verrucomicrobiota bacterium | reverse complement strand
CGCGCGCGGTTCAGGCAAAACAGCATGGGCCCGCGCATGATGGCCACCCGGCCGGCCTGCGCCTGCCGGCCTTTGACGAGCCGGAAAGGCATGGGAAATTCCACCGCCGCTTCATCGCCCGGCCGCCATTCGCGTTCAATCCTGTAAAACTCGCCCGGCCGCGGCGCGGGGGCAACCGGTTGGCCGTTCACGGTTATTGCCGCGCCCTGGCACCAGAGCGGGATGCGCAGCCGCAGGCCAAACCGGGCGGGCTGCGCCGGATTCACGCGCAACAGCACTCGCCCCGACCGCGGGTAATCAGTCGCCTGCTCCAGTGTTACCGCCACGCCATCCAGCGTGGTCCGGATGGTTGACGGCGCATATAAATTAACGGCCAGATCGCCATCCGCCGCGTAATAGATCAGGCCGGGCAACTCCGCCAGGATACGGCGGTAATTATTCGGGCAGCAGAAGGTGTCTTTTTTGAAATAGCGGCGCGGTCCGTCGAAGGGTGTATAATACCGAATCTGACGGCCTTCCGGCGATTGCGCGGCAAACAGCGCGTTATGCACCGCCCGCTCCATGACATCCCCGTAAAACGCGGTTTGCGTACGCCGCAGCAGCACGTCGAGTAATTTCAGCATATAAGCCGTGGCGCAGGTTTCACCAAGATTGATGGTGCCATCCTGGGTATCATGCCAGCACTCATGATCTCCCGTTTCCCCGGAAATCACCATGCCGTCCTGCCGGAACATGAAATCCAGCGCGCGGCGGGTGGCGCGCTCAAGCCGCACATCCGGCGCGAGTCGGTTTAAGTCCAATTGCGCCAGGCACCGGTTGAAATAATTGTACACATGGCCTTCGATCCGGCCCCAGCGTCCCACGACTATCGGGGCATCCCACCCCTGGATTTGCGCGTCTTTCAGGCAGAAATCCAGATACGCCCGGTCGCGCGTCTGGCGGTACAGCGCCAGCATCGCGGTCTCAACGCCCAGGGTGGTCATCACGTATTGTTTCGGAACGCGTTCGGGTCCGGCTTGCCATTGCCGGATCAGGCAATCCGCCAGCCGGCGCGCGGCTTCCAGCGAGGCCGGCTCCTTCCATAGTTCATAGTTTGTCACCAGGCCGAACACCAGGTACGCCGTCTCGTGAATATCCCACAGGCTGACAAAGCGGGCCTCCGGTTCAAACGTTCCAATATAGCCGTCGGCATCCTGCGATTGCAGGAGTGCGGCTACAATGTGTTGCCGCAACCCCTGCAAGGCGGCATCCGCCCGCCGGTAATATGCCAGCCGCGCAACGGCATCCACGAATTTACCCATGCCGACATAACCCGCATTTTTACGTTTTCCCTGAAAGGGCTTAAGAAAATCCCGGTCAGTATCCACCGCCAGGCAATTCGCGGCGGTTATATCCACACGCCGCCCAGGTTCCCCGCCCAAACTGATATTCCGGATATCTATTGTCTGCATGGTTCCTTAATCCTTAAACAACTGCACTTAAACGATCATTCCTCAAATTCCGTGGCCTGGCCGCCCTGTTCCAACTGCAATCCGTCCACCCAGACATCGCCGACGGTCTGCAATAATATGCCAAAATCACCCTGGCCGCCCCGGTGCCGCGCCGGGATCACGACCCCCGCAACAACATAACGCTGCCAGTCCGCTGTGACAACGATGTTGGTCGCGGCGCCGGAGGGTATATGCCGCGCCCATAATTTCTCGCTGCCTTTGCCGCCTTTGGCCCAAAACGACCAGGTATAACTTGCCGGCTGCTCATGCTGCGGATCGCAAGGCCAGGTCAGCCAGGCCCAGGGCGGTTCTGCCACCGTCCGCTTGGTAATCTTGACACAGTTCCGCCCGAACTTCGCCGGCCCGGTATCATCCATGGTCCAATTCTGGCAGTTATAAAAATAATCCGGATTGCCCGGCACGGAGATTTGCTCAAAGCTCGGGTTGGGGAATTTGTTTTTCCGGTCCATCCGGGCATTGTCGGGATATGCGGTTTCCGCCGGCGGGATTTTTTCAGGCCCTGCTGACGTTATAGTCCATGCCACCGGCTCAACCAATCCCGGCCCCAGCCTATAAACCCGCACGGCAAAAGGTTCCAGCGTTTCGCGGAATACACCGCCATCCGCCGGCAGCGCCTTGTCCGCGAACACCCGCCGCACCGCGCCGGTGAGTCCGGTCACGGCAAATTCTGCCGTCACGGGATAATACCGGCTGTTGGCCGCCGCCAGGACTAACTCCCCGGTTTGCAGGTCACGGAATATTTTCGCCTGTACATCCGGGTATATTTCACGCTCGGGAGCGAAGTGCGCCTCCTGCCGACTTCCCCCCGCAACTGCCGCGGCGCGGTACTGCGCTACCTGCCGGACCGCCGGCTGCACCGCCATATTCCCGATCACCTTAACCTTGTCAATGGCAGGCTTCAAACGCGCGGCGGACGGCGCCTGGAGCGTCTGATAACTGAACCAGAACAATCCCCGGGCGCCATGAATCACCGCCAGAAAATTCTGGCAGTCCTGCTCCGCATCCGTCAAGCCGCGCTTGCGGCAGCCGCTCCAGTACCCGGCCATCGGCACCACCCAAACCGCCTTGCGGAATTCTTCCGCGCGCCGATCATTCCAATGCACGATCTTGGAGACAAAGTTAGGGCTATTGCGCCCAGCCGGCCCGGCGGGAATCCAGTACGGATCCGTGCAGAGGATATCGCCGCACGTGACGTATTCCGATCCGGCCGGGATATGGCTGGAATACAGCACCTTGACCGGATGGTACCCGTCGGTCCGATGCGTCAGCCGGTAAATGGCATCCAGCGACCGGGTCATGTCAAACCGCCGGCTGTCAAACGGCTCGTCAAAGGTGGAATACGCCAGCAGGTTCTCCGCATCCTTCACGCTGGCTACCGCCTGCTCCGTCAAGGGCAAATTCCGATTCACGTATTCCCGGAACAGATCCGTCTTGACCGGCGCAGAATGCCGGCTGGCGGCGCTGCGCATCAAAAACCCGCGCATCCCCAGCGACCCGCCCCGGCGCAAGTTCAACATCTCTTTCAGTTCCGGCTCGTTCAACACTTTCTCCGGCAGGACCAACCCCGACTCTTTCGGCGGCAGCCAGCCGGTCTCCAGCAATGACACCACCTGCAACCCGTATTGCCGCGCGCGGGCCAAGTATCTTACCGCATCCCCCGCCGGCAAATCCTTGTGCCACTGGAAAAACGTGTTGCAGCCGGCATCCGCAATGTCTTTAAACGCCGCCTCGTCGTCCGGCTTGATCCCCGCCATGATCAGCCCGATCGGGAAAAACGGCCGGCCATCCTTCAACACCACCCGGTTGACCTGGTCTATCTTCACCTCGCAGCCCGGCTTGGGCGCGCGCTTGATCAACTCCGACTCCACCGCCGCGAACGGCGCGCCATCGTTGCGCCGCAGCGCAATCCTGACCGGATAACTCCCGACGGCCAATCCGCCCAGGTCGAAGGCCACCGCCGTCTCCGGCGCGGCAGGCGCGGTGGCCAGCGTCTTGCCGTCCACTTCCACCGCCACCGTCAAATCCTTCAACGCGGACTCCGGCATCCCGATTGCCGCCGCCGCGACGGCCTGCTTCTCCGTCGTATAATAATTCCGGTCCAGCCAGCCTTGCATCACCTTCAAGACCGCCGGTGTCTCCACTATGACCTGCCGCCAAATTTCCCCGCTGGCGGCATCCCGCGCTTCCACCGTAATCGAGCGCTCCGCCGGCGCCGACACCGGCACGGACACCGTCAGTTTAACCGGCCGCGTCCCCTGTAACTCCACCCGTTCCCGCACCACCGTTTCCGCGCCCGACACCGGCCGGTCAATCACCGCCGCCTCCACTGCTCCCGTCGCGGAGTTCCCGCCCTTCAACTCCATCTCCACCCGGTAATAATTCGTCCCGCCTTCCGTGTAATACGGCCGGACATCCACCCGATCCAAAGACGCCAGAAACGGAAGCCGCAACTTCCCCGGCGCCAATGGCGCCAGCGCCCCAAAAGCCGCCGGCTCGTGGAACGACCGCGTCACAGGACGCCACAGGCTGTGTTCCATATCCTCGTGCGTGATCACATTGCTCGCATCCACATACGGCTGCCGCCGGTTGCGCACGATGTTCAGCCGGATATACTCCAGGTCGCCGTATTCCAGGAACAGGTACAGCGGCAACGCCGTTTCCGCCGACCAGCCTTCATCGGCAACCGCCACCGCCGACCGCCAGGGCAGGTTCCAGGTCTGGCGCTCGCGGCTGCCGTTGATGATCCGCTGCTCGGCCTTGATGTTGAAGCAGCTCAGCATGAAGTGGTAATACGCCGCGCCGGCGCCATCCGACGAGAAAAACAGTTCCACCGATTCGTCCTCCGAGACCGGCCCGTCATGCTCGCGCGTCTTCGGGTCCAGGACGTGTTTCTGCAGCGGATTCCTGCACGTGATCCCCAGATACAGCCAGGCATCGTCATACGCCAGCCGGACTTCCGTGTCGTCCGCGCGCCGGCCGTTTGCATCCTTGAAAACATGGAAATTTCCCAACGGCACGGCCTCCCGCCAGCAAGCCTCGTCCAGCCGGCCGTCCAGCGCCGGCGGCGCTGCCAGTTTTAAGGCCGCCGGCGGTTTACCGGCGCTTGCCTGGCCGCAAATCACCGCCATGCTAAAAATAAAAATTAAAGTTTTATGCATTAGTCTTTTTCAGCAGCATCCCACAGGTAATAAAGAAAAAATACATCGTCGGGGTCGAAATCGCTATCGCTATCGGGATCGATACCGATTTCGATACCGGTTCCGACCCCGCATAAAACCGGAACTTAACCCTGTTTTGCCGGGTACGCAATAGCTGAATTTATTAGTAAATACTGATGTTTTCTAGTTGAAAATTAGAACTATGGGATGACAGTGAG
>CAYXEK010000213.1:0-4927 GCA_964463985.1 uncultured Verrucomicrobiota bacterium | reverse complement strand
GCCGGCATAAACTCCCACGCAGGTATTGTGAAACCAGTTCGTCTGCTGGGTGGGCGCGTAAAGAATCAAGTCGTTCGGACGATTGCTGTAAGTAATGCAATTATATACAGACCGGCGGTCGGGATTCGTGTCCGCTATCAACCCCATTCCGCCACCGCCCGTTGGCGCATAATTGCTGACAATCGTGCAATTCACCACCGAAAAAGAATTGCTGGCCTTAAATACACCGCCGCCGTAACTGGCGGCGACATTGCGCATGATCAGCGAATTGCGGAGGATGGTGTTGGTGCCGCTGCCGGCCGAACCGCCGACACCGCCGCCCGGATTGCCGCTGGAAACATTCTCATGAATAACGCAACCATCAATAATCCCCGCATTGAAAAACACCCCGCCGATATTCCGTCCGGTATTGCCGCGGATCTCGCATTGCCTTATGGTTCCAATACCGCCGACGATACCAATCCCGCCGCCAAACTGGCTGGTGTTGACGTTTTGCGTTATTTTGCAATTGGTAACCAGGCCGGTCCAACCGCTCATGATAACCATTCCGCCGCCCCAGGTATTCCACCCGATGTTGTGGTTATGCGTAATGACGCAGTTGGTCAGGTTGCCCGTTGATATTTTAACACCGCCACCGCCGTCAACGAGATTGGTTGTAAAGTAATGAAAGTTGGAGATGGTCAATCCTTCCAGCCACGCGCCATGATTGTTGAGATTAAAACAGCGGTTGGAATAGTCCGGGAAGGCGCTGGTCAGGATGGTCTGTTCCGGACCGTAGGCGCCGCGCACGGTCAGTCCGTAGGCGATCGTGATTTCCCCGGTAATCACAAACGTGCCGTTAGAGAAATTAATCCGGTCCGTCGCGCGCGCCAGCGCGATGACATCCTGAACGTTAGTTGCGGCCTTGCCCCAATCATCGAACGGCGGGATGTGCGGGCCGTTGGTGGCGATGTAATAATTGGTCATGGCCGGCGCGCGCGCCGGCAGGAATACCGCGGCCGCGGCGATCAGCGTTCCGGCAAAACATTTTAACGTACTCATGGTTACCTCCTCCTTATATGAGTTGCTTGCAAAAGGCAGCTTTTAAAATCAGTATTCAGTAGACAGTAGTCAGTAGTCAGAATTTCCAGACACCGGACAACATTGATCTTAAACCGTTTTTTTATTCTGGATTCTGAATCCTGGATTCATCCATAACTTACTTTTTGGAACCATTTTGCGCGGCTTTGGACAACGAAACCATCACCGGGCCCGCCAGGCGGCCCGGCTCCGGCAATCCCAGCAGCGCCGCGCCGGACGAGCGGACATCCGCAACCGCCCGCCGGGCATCAAAAATGTAATCGCGGCGGCGGAACACCACCGATTCTCCGGCTCGCAGATTAACATAATAAACACCGCGGCGGAACATAATTCCGCGACTGCGGCCGGCCAGGCGCGCTCCGTCAAACGGATCCGCCAGCGCCAGCCGTCCGCCAACACCTGCCGCCACGCGCACCCACACGGTTTGTCCCCTGCGCCGGACGGCCGAGACCTTCCAGCCGCCTTCCGATCGCAAATCGAAACAAGCCACATCGCGCCAATGATGCGGAACGGCAGGGAAAACGCGCAGCTTGCCGCCCCACCCCTGCACCAGCATATCGCCGATCCCGGCGCTGACAGCGTTGTTCGATTCCATTGTAAACGGCGCCCGGGCGCGTTCGCGCCCTTTGTTCTGTCCGAGCAGCGGCGCAAATGCAGACGAGCCGGTGGCGCGCCAATCGGAATTGACATGCAAGCCGTTGGGCATGGTCCAATGCTCCATGAACTGCCGCAAACTTTCATACGCCCAGCCCGGACATCCCAGCACGGCGGCCATACTGATCATTTGCGCGTAGGTATGGCCGGCCCATTGATACTGGCCCAGGCCGAGGAACTGGTTGATGCTGGCGGCAATGATTGCCCGGGTTTGCTCGTCGCCTTCAACAGTGAGGTCCATCGCCGGATGGATGGCCATCAACTGGCTGGGATGGCGGTGCGATTCGTCGAGCAATTTACCCGGCCAGAGGCATAATTCCTGCTTTTCGCTCAAGGCATAAGGCGCCAGTTTCTCCCGGATGTTGCGGGCATGGCCGGTCAGTTCGGCAGTTCCCAGCGCCGCCTCCACTTCCACAATCCAGTCGCAGCACTTGCGGATCAGGGCCAGGTCTATGTTGGGGTCTTTGCAAAACGCTTTGGCCGCGTCATGTCCGAAATATTCCGGGCTGGCGGAAAAAGGCACGTGCAGATACCCGTCGGACTCCGCTTGCAGGTTGGCGCGCACAAACTTGAACATTTCCGCCAGCAGGGGATAGCCGGTCCGGCGCAGCCAATCCTTATCCAGGCTGTAGCGCCAGCGCAACCATACCAGCCAGCCCAGCCAGAGCCCGTGGCTCCAGGAGAAATTCAAGGCATACCAGACGCTGCCGGTGCCTCCCGGCGGCGCCTTGCCGAACATGACGCACGGCCAGAAGGCGCCCTCCGTTGCAAAAAAGCGCCGGGTATATTGCAGGACCGCCGGCAGGCGCTCCACCATGTAATCGCACCAGCAATCCAGCAAGTCCAGGTGGCCCGAGGCGCCCGCCGGCCAGAAGGTTTCCTGGACATTAAGGTCGTTGTGGTAATCGCCGCGCCATGGCGGCAGGACGCCGTCCATCGCCCACACCCCCTGCAAGCCCGGCGGCATGTGCCCGCGCCTGGCCGATGACGCGAGCAGATAGACGCCGTAATACCAGTAGAATTCCGCCGCCGGTTCCGGCAACACCACGGCCGACGCGCTCCAGAATTCGCGCCACGCGAGCGTATGTTCCCGGTACAGTTTGTCGAAGCCGGCGCGCAAGGCGGCTGCCAGGGCACCGGCCGCCTTGTCGGCTGCAGCCGCGGCGGTGTCGGCCGTTTCCACCGCAATAAACCTGTCATCACCCGCGTCGTTCCAAGCCACCGCATAACATAAACCACCAGGCAGTGTCTGCGCCATAACACACAACGGCTCCGCCGGAGGCGTCGCCCTACCTGGCGGATTTGCACCACAAACCAGGGTTGAGTATTCCGGCGGCGGGTAGCCCAGTCCCTCCATGGCCGGACAGATTGCCGACAGCGGCCGCAGCTTCAAACGCGCGCGTTTGGGGAGGTTGGTCACCCGCACACACATTAAATGGCGGTCCTTGGAGACAAATGCCGACACATCATGTTTGCCCGACCGGGTGACAATCCGGCCGGCGACCGCCGCCCGATCCAAATCCAGCCGGCAGGAATATTCCTGCGCCGGACCGATATCAAGTTCCATCCGCCCGATGCTGATCTTGGTCGGATACAAATTGTTGGACTTGATTCCTGACCCGAACAATTGCTGCGCCTGATCAAACTCCTGATTGCGGATCAGCCGGCACAAATTGGCGTAATTGTAATCCGGGCTGTCAAAGGCGTTGGTGGTCTGGCGGTTATCCCACAAGTCCGCGCAATCCAGGGTGAAATTCAGGGGATGGCCGTCACCCCACATCATGGCGCCCAGGAAGCCGTTGCCAATAGGAAAACCATCCTGCCAGATCTTCGGCGGAGAGCGGTGTTCAACGAAATGAGCGCCGGACAATTTGATTTTATTGTTCATGGATATACAACCATTCATGCAAGAATTCTGAAGTCAGGAGCCAGAATTCAGAATATTTTTTTGCTACTGACTGCTGAACACTGCTTTCAAAAGCTGACGAAAGCACCTTATATTACAGATTTATTCACGCCCCAGAATCGCGGCGCATATCGCCGCTCCTACACACTTCCGCACCCTCACACCCACATACTCACACACCCACATACTGTCTTAAAACTGCGCCCGGCAAAACGCTTACGGCTGCCGCGGCTGCTCGTCCGTCCGGAACGGCACGGCGGGAAATCCGTCCCGGTTAAACAAATTCGCCCGCGGATAATCCGCCCACCCGTAACGGACCGCCGCCGGCTGCGCCACCGCCGGACTGGATACATGCACTGCATCGCCTTTGATCACCGCATCCGCCCAGACAAATTTGCCGTCCGGCCCGGCGATGGCAAACCCCTCAACCGGGGCGTCATGCGTCGTCGTCAACCCGCCGTCCGCGTGGTTGAACTTTACCATGGCCGTGCTGCCGGATATTTCCAGCCCGGCATATTCCGGGCCGCGCCAGGCGACTTTTTCGCCATAAATTAGGTTGCGCGCCGCCAGGCTCAGGCGCCGGCCGACCGATTCCTTGTCAACCGGATGGGGATTCTGCGGATCATCGCCCAAATCCACCGTGGCGGCCATGGCCGTGTTGGTTACGGTTGCCGCGACCAGCGCCTGCTGAGAGCGAGCCAGGGCCCAGGAGCTCTCACCGGGTTGATCGCTGACGGCGCCGTAGGGCGCCAACTGCACAAAGAGAAACGGAAAGTCGCCCAAGCCCCAAGCAGCGCTCCATTGCGCGATTAAATCCGAAAACATGCCGGAAAAATTTCGGCCGGCGCTCACGTTCGACTCGCCCTGGTACCAGATCACGCCCCGGATGGCGTATTTGAGCAGCGGGTGGATCATGCCGTTGTAATATTCCGACGGTTGAAACGGACGCGCCGGCTGCTTTGACGGGCCGGCCGCCAGGGTCTGCTCATATTGCGTCCAGCGCCGGCGCATGGCTTCCTGCCGGAGGGGATATTGGCGTTCCAGCAAAGTCGCGCTCATCCACACTTCCATGGGCGAGCCGCCGCGGGCCGCCAGAATCAAGCCCACCGGCACGTTCAGGTGCTTGCGCAATTCCCGGCCGAAGAAATAGCCCACGGCGGAAAACTCCCCGGCGGTTTGCGGCGTGCAGGCCCGCCATGCGCCGCGCACATCCCCCTGCGGAACATTGGTGCGCGCGTCCGCCACGGTAAACAGCCGGAGCAACGGGTCATCCGCCCGGGCGGCGGC
>CAYXEK010000212.1:0-4953 GCA_964463985.1 uncultured Verrucomicrobiota bacterium | reverse complement strand
GAGGTCGGCCCAAACTGTGCTGCGGCTCACCCGGAGGGTTCGCCCCACCTTGCATACCGGGTGTTCGGCCGGTGGGGCGAACCGTCCCTGGTGAGCCGCAAGCATGACACAGCCGTGCGGGGTGCGGCATTTGCCGCGATTATGATTTGACAGTCCGCAACAATTCTAATAGGCTTGCATTTTCAATATTCAACCGGTGTGGCGTAAATTGCGTGACATGGACATGACCGGGAAAGTCATAAAATTCGACCGGCGGTTGCTGGTTACCGGGGTCCCCCTGATTGACCGGCAGCATGCAGAGTACGCCGATTTGGTGGAAAAAATGTTTGCGATGGCATTGCGCGGCGGGGTATCGCGCCGGGAATTGTCCGGCGCCATGGATGCCGTGCTCAAATACGCCATGGAGCATTTCGACGCGGAAGAACTGATAATGCTCACAAGGCAATACCCGGCCTACGCCGAACATTGCGCCAAGCATAACATTTTCCGCGATCGCACGGATTTGCTTTCCGCCGGCCTGGACGACAAGATCGACATTGACAAATTCACCGTCCAGATGAGCCGGTGGCTGATAGAATGGTTCTGCGACCAGGTGCAAACCGACGATATGAAACTGGCCGCTTTCCTCACACAGTCCCGCACTTCTGCACACGCAACTAAGCCAACCCCGCCGGCATGACCAGGCAAGCGGGGGGCATCCTGGCCGCTGGCCAGGCGGAAATAGACGTCAGGCGCCCCGGCCGTTCCCGGGCGCCGGCAGGCCTGGTTTCACAGGCAACCGGTCTTCCGGCAGCAGGAATCCGGCATAATTGAACAACAGCAATTGCCGGGTCAGACTGGGTATTTCAAGATCACGGACAAATATGCATTGACGCAACTTTTCCTTGATCATGCCGGCGTCAATCACCCGTCCGGCGAAGCAATACCCGATCAAGGGATTCCGCTTGATGATCGGCAGCATTGATTCCGCATTGGCGATTTCCGCGTTGAGGATGTCCAGCAAGCCTTGCTTTTTCCGCAAAAGGCCGTGAACATTGCCCTTGCCAGTGAAAAATTCATCCCGGGCGCGATAAAACCTGATCACGTGATAAACACTGTGAAAATAAATTGATAGTGCTGCGCACACGTCGTTTTCCATGATGGCCCGTGGAGTTGGGTCGGCGCCGATGGCGTGCTCCAGCAATGCCAACCCCGAATCCCATCCCCGGATTACCTTGCGCAGCGCCGATTCAACCCAGCCGGGAGTGAAGGGGTATGTAAAAAGGAGGTCGGAGCTGTATTTATGCGGTGTTTCATGCGCCGCCCATTCCGGTTGGTCAAAGATGTTGCCGATTTTCGCGCCGGTGAACTTACGGCTCAGGCTATAATGATTTTGCACGTTGAAAATCAGGGGATGGGCCGGCCCCAGCCAGAAAGGCCCCTTGAAATAACCCGACCGTTCGCCAAACATGACATGCGATTTCGGAATTTGTCCCCAGATTTCCGAGAATTCACGCCAAGCTTTTAAAATCAACTTGATGTCGGCCTGGCGGCCGAAATCACGCCGCGCCAGATCCGCCAGGATTTGGTCACAATGGGGTGTCGGCGTCCAGTTTGCGTGATAAAGCAATTCTTCCGGAATGGAGCCGGTAAAACCATAATGATTCCACTTGGCCAGGATGCCCGGCGCGCCGCTGGCGCGGAGCTGGTTGAAGCGGGCACACCAGCGGTAGGGCACGGGGAGATGGGGCATGAATATGAAAAACACGGTTGAGGCGCTCTCCGTTTTGGCGTAATGCGGCATGCCTTTTCCCGCCAACGCCCGGCTTTGCGTCAAATATTGTTTGGAGGGCCCGATATTGATGATATTGTAATCGCAAATCCAGGCATCAGCGCCGTTGCGATGAAGATGCAAAGGCGTTTCAAAGTTCGATAACAGACAAATATCCTTGCGCAAATGCCTGATAAATCCGGTTTGGGCCGGGTCCTTCTTCCCGGACCACAAATGCGCGCTGTAAGGCCAGACAAAAACCCTGGCTCGGGAATTGACCTTGTGGATTGCCGCGGCAATCACATTGACCAGCCGCGCCACCTCCCGGGAGGGATCATGTCCGGCGCAATGCGGGCAGTTGGTGCCCCCGTGTAAAGGCGGTTTTGGGCGGGTGAAACAATGCAGCAGCCCCTCGCCGCCGACAATCATATTGATGCCGCCCAATCCCGGGACTTTTTTGAAAAGATTGGCAAAAGATTCCTGATAACACTGCCGCACAAGGCGGCTGGATGAACAGAGTTGATAATCCTTGGCGGCATAATAAAACTGAGCGCCCCGAACCTCCGGATGATTCCGAAACACCGGATGGGCGGCGTCAAGTCCGCTCCATGAAGAAATATCCAGGTACAAATCCATACCATAAACGGCCGCGCGCCGGACAAGGCCGCGGATGTTTTTGATGAATTCGGCATACTTGGGGTGGTTTAATTCTGGTAGAACACGGCTCTGACAACAGGCCCACAAGCTTACCGTCCGCCAAAGTCCATTGACTCCAAAATGCGACATGAGCGACAGGTTGGCGTCCGAACCGTGAAATACCGGCTGGGAAATATATGGATCAAAGCGTCTGACCCTTTCCAATTGGCCCACGGAAATAAACGGGCCGCTGCGGCGCGCCATCAGATGTTCCAGATAATGCGCCGCATGCAGCAACCCTCTTTCGTGATAGGCGTCAATTAATATCCGATCTTTCCGAATCTCCAATTTAAATGTCTCGCGCTTGATTCCAGCGGCAGACTTGAGCCGGAAGATGATGGTTGTCCGGGCCTTGCCATTGACCTGAACGGCCATGCATTGATGCAGGAAAGCGGTGAAATCGCGCAGCATTTGAGTGGTCAGCGGCGTCTTGCACGCCAACAGGCGCAAGGCAACGCCTGCGCTCAAGTCAATTTCATCATCGGCCGCCCGGGCATTAGAGTCACGGCCATAACGAAAATGTTCTTTTTCAACGAATTTTAAAACACGTTGCATTGCCGCTTTATCCGGGGCGCCCGCCGATCCAAATCCAGTCCGGCTCAAATCTTTCCCGCCAAATTTATTTACGCGTTATCACGCTTTCTTAATCAAGGTATAACAAATAACGCAGTCGCATGAGCCAGTTTTAAAAGTCTCGGACGACGTGGAAGTCGTCCCTCCAAAATGCAAATCACCCCGTTTTTGGAGGGTCGGGTTCCACCCCGACCTTTTTATCAAGACTTTTGAAATTGGCTCGCATATGTTCTTATGTTATCGCAAGAAGGCAACCGCGCCACGTTGATCGCGGCACGTATCGCGACTTTATGCCGCGGCGGAGACCGCCGCCGCGCCATTGGACATCATCTGACGCTGAACAGCGCGCCCTGGCGGGTATCTTCGTAGGCGCCGATGTCCGCCCGGCGGAAAAACCGGTCAATCCGCGTATAACCGTCCAAATCCCGCGCCCCTTCCATCCAGGCGGCATTGAGTCCCGCATTCAGGCAGGGCGAGTCCGGCAGAAGCCGGTAATTGCCGCCCGCCCAGTCAACCAATTCGGGATTGGTATCCATGTTATCCGCGCCGGAAAGCGTGCCAATCGGCGCCGTACAGCTATTGCTGAACGTACATGATGGAACAATGTTATACCAATTGGAAATACTAGCGCCGCCTTTATTGAAATAAATGATGGAATTAACGACACTACCCGTGCCGAGATTTGAAAACAGGATGCCGCCGCCTGATCCGCTGCCGGCCGAATTGGAAACCACAGTGCAGTTTTCGATTGAAATTTGACTCGCGCTAACCCCGCGCCAATACAACCCGCCGCCGCTATTTCCGCCCCAGGTGCTGTTATTGGCAACCAGGGTATTGCGCAAAGAAACATTTGTCACCTCATAAAGATAAAACCCTCCGCCGCCCCCTTGCCCATAATTGCCAATAATCCGGCACCGGTCTAGCTCTACCCGGCCATAATACCAGGTCAACGCGCCGCCCTTGTTCTGGGAATAATTATCTGATATCAAGCAATCAAAAAGGTGTACAGTGCGACCTCCATAACAACTAAGTCCCCCGGCGGCATAGTTGGCTGAAGCAGAGTAATTGCTGGCAATCGTGGTGTTGTGCACTTCCAATTCGCCGTTCCGGACGCGGATGCCGCCGCCGCCATTGGAAGCGCTGTTGCCGTAAATCCAGCAATCTTCCACGTGGCAAACGCCCGCCGCACTGATTCCGCCGCCACCATCATAATATACATCAACTGTGGATGTGGACACGTTGCCGGTAATCCGGCAGTTGGAAACCAACCCGCCATTGGACAGGTAAATGCCTCCGCCATTGCCGGCCAGTCCGTTTTGCAAGGTGAAATCCTTTAGCCGGGCATTGCTGTGGGTCATGGTGACGCACCGCACCGCCTCGCCGCCGTCAATCGCAGTCAGAAACGGTCCGTTGAGCGAATGAACTGTCAGGTCGCCGAATGCGATGGGCTCGGCGACAAGGTAAGTTCCGTTGGAGACGATGACGACATCGCCCGCCGCGGACTGGGCGATGGCGTTGCTGATGGTTAGGAAAGGTTCCGTCCAGTCCATCCCGGAATGGCCTACATCTGCGCCGTTGGTGGCCACATGCCAGGTACTCTGTCCCGGCGCGCGCGGCGCCGACCACAGCAGCGCGGCAAACAGTCCGACCATCACCAATGAACTTTTCGATTTCATATTGTACCTCGCATGATTTGGTTAATTTACGGTAACTCCTGAGCCTTTAAAAAGTCGTCCACTTACACACCGCTGACCGGCAGCAGATTCACCACGGAGACAAGGAGGCATAGAGAAGCCCCGCCTACCCCATACTCATCCCGTTCTCCAGTGGAGGCGTGGGGGGGGGGGGGGGGGGGGGGGGGAGGGTGGATATAAACAAAAACAGCCCCAGGGGGGGGACCGCGACCCCCCCAGAAACCCCACCCCCCAGCGGGG
>CAYXEK010000211.1:0-4988 GCA_964463985.1 uncultured Verrucomicrobiota bacterium | reverse complement strand
GTTTTGAAATTGGCTCGTAAGTTTTGACTTTGCTCATTCATCAGTTCTGCGAGGTAAACTTCATGAGGAAAATTATGCAGCAACGCGCATTGTACGTGATGGCCGCGGCTTTGCCGGCCGCTTTCTGGCTGGCAGGCTGCTCGCCGGCCTCCCCGGGAAAAGGGCCGGGTGGCGGCGCTAAAAAAATGTTGCCCGTGGCCGTGCGCACGGCCACGGCGCGCCCCGGTAAAATTGCCGAGCGGCTTCAGTTCACCGGCGAGTTGGAATCGCCGCTTTCCGTGCAGGTTTCCGCCAAATCGTCCGGCCGCCTGGACAAGCTGGCATTGACCAATGGCACGGAGGTCACCGAAGGAGTGGAAGTGCGGCAGGGCGAGGTGATTGCGGAAATTGAACACCGCGACCTGGAAGCGCAATTGGCGCTCGCGGCGGCGCAGGTACGCCAGTCCGAGGCGGCGTTGCACGACAAGGAACGCGAGCGGCGCCGTCTGGAGGCCTTGTTTGCCCAGGAAGTGGCGACGGAACAGGCGCGCGATGCGGCGGTGGCGGCGCACGAAAGCGCCGAAGCGGCCCTGGCTCAGTCCCGCGCCCAGCACGCGCTGGCGCAAGTCAACCTGGAGGAATCCTTCATCCGGGCGTCCATGGACAGCGTTGTGGCCGAACGCTACGTTGATCCCGGGGCCATGGTCGGGGCGAACGCGCCGATCGTGCGCCTGGTGCAGATGACGCCGCTGCGACTGATGGTTTCCGTCCCGGCGCGCATGCTGCCTTTGCTGCACCCCGGCGAGACGCCGGTTGAAGTCAGCACGGATGCCTATCCCGACCGTGTTTTCCAATGTAAGATTGGGCGGGTTTTCCCCACAGTGGACACTGCCACCCGCACCGCCCCGGTTGAAATCCTGCTGGATAATGAGCGCAACGGCAGCGACGCCTGGCTTTTGCGGCCCGGCATGTATGCCACGGCGGAAATCCGCCTGGCAGTGCGCGAGCAGGCCCTGCTGGCGCCGGCCGCCAGCATTTTGCGCGTGCTGGACCGCCAGGTAATATTTGTGATTGAAGGCGATACCGCCCGTGCGCGGACGGTTGTTTCCGGCATCCGCAGCGGCGACCAGGTGGAAATCCTGGAAGGACTGCAGGACGGCGATGAGTACGTCACCATGGGGCAGAACAAGCTTACGGATGGTGTTGAAATCGAGCGGGTAAAGCCGGCGGGAGTAAAAAACGGCAATCCGCCGGCATGAAAAGGGAGACCCAACCGTGAAATTACCCGAACTGGGTGTGCGCAAGCCCATCACTACCTTGATGTTTTTCCTGGCAGTGCTGATAATCGGCGCCGTCATGATCATGGAACTCTCGGTGGATTACCTGCCGGAAATCGAACGGCCAACGGTGACGGTCGTGACCGAGTGGAGCGGCGCCAGCACCGAGGACGTGGAAAAAAAAGTTACCAAGCAGATCGAGCGCGCCCTGGGATCAGTCAATAACCTGAAGGAAATGACCAGCGCCACGGTGGAGGGAATCTCCTCCGTTACCTGCGAATTCATCTGGGGGACGGACCTCGACGAGGCGTCCAACGACATGCGCAGCAATATAGACCGCGTCAAGCGGGATTTGCCGGAGGACGCGGAAGAGCCGCGCTTCATGAAGTTCAACACCTCGCAGATTCCGATCCAGTTTTACGGCATCACCGCCAGGGAAAGCGTGGAAAACCTGTACGACATCATTGACCGCGATGTTGCCGACCCCCTCAAGCGCCTGCCGGGCGTCGGCACCGTCAACCTCTTCGGCGGGCTGCAGCGTGAAATCCAGGTGCGGCTGGATCCCGCGAAACTGACCGCCTACGGCATTGACCTGGACGCCGTGGCCCGGATTCTGGCGGCGGAAAATGTCACCCTGCCCGCCGGCAATCTCAAGGTGGGCCGTATGGATTACACGATCCGCGTGCCCGGCGAATTCGCCGATCCGGCGGAATTGGAAACGGTGGTGCTGCGCGCGGAAAAGGGCGCCTATGTTTACCTGCGGGATGTGGCGCAGGTGCTGGACGGGTTCGAGGAGGAAAAACGCATTACGGAGATCAACAGCAGCCGCGGCATGATGATGATGGTTCAAAAACGCTCCGGCGCCAACACGGTTGCAGTGGCCCGGGAAACGACCAGGGAACTTGAAAGGTTGAAACCGAACCTGCCGCGTGACATCGAACTGCACCTGGTCGCCGACACGAGCACGGATATCGTCAATTCGATCAACAATGTTACCAATGCCGTCAAGTGGGCCTTCGTGTTTGTGGTGCTGGTCGCGCTGCTGTTCCTGCGCAATCTGCGCTCGGCGTTGATCATCGCGTTGACCATTCCCTTTTCATTGATCATGGCGTTTATTTTCATGTGGACGATGGGTTGGACCATTAATATCATCTCCATGTCCAGCCTGGCTGTCGCCATGGGCATGGTTGTGGATAATGCCGTGGTGGTGCTGGAAAACATCACTAAAAAAGTGGAGGCCGGCGCCGCGCCGCGCGAAGCGGCGATGTTCGGCAGCGAAGAGGTCGGCACGGCGGTGGCGGCTTCAACGCTGACCACCATCGTCGTGTTTGTGCCGCTGATCTTCCTGGAAGGCGAGTCGGGGGTGATGTTCAAGCAGCTGGGGGGATTGTTGACGGCCACCCTGGCGGCGAGCATGGTTTGCGCCCTGTGGCTGACACCGATGCTGGGGAGCAAACTGCTGCGGACCGTCAAGGACCAGCAGGCGCGGATGGGCGCGCGCCTGGCCGCCTTCCATGTTCGCGCCGACCGGGGCTTTCAGGCCGTGGATGCCGCCTATGGCCGGCTTTTGCGCCGGGCCTTGCGCGCCCGGTGGCTGGTTGTGGCGTTGGCCATGGCGCTGCTGGTCGGAGGCGTCCTGGTCTTCCTGACGGTCGGGTCGGAATATGCACCGGAAGATGATTCCGACCGCCTGACCATCCGGGTGGAATTGGATATCGGTACGCGGGTGGAAGAGACGGCGGAAGTCTGCCGCCGCGTCATACCGGTCGCCCTGGCGGCGGCGGGACCGGGGAATGTCAAAACATATTCCATACGGTGCGGCGAAAGCCGGGGCATGGACACCAGTTCCGGCACTCACATCGGCCAGGTGCGGATGCGCCTGGTGGGGACCCGCGAGCGCGCGAAGAGTTCCAAGACCATCGGTCGCGAGACGGCGGACCAGGTGGCGCGCTGGCCGGAAGTGGTCAAGGTTACCACTTCCAGCGGGGGCATGGGGCCGGGGCAGGGCGCCAAGCCCATCATAATCGAGGTGACCGGCTTCGATTTCGACATTTTGCAGGGGATAGCCGAGGAAGTTGCCGCCATCGTCCGCGCCACGCCCGGCGCGGTGGAGGTGAACATCGCCCGGGACATGGGCCGGCCGGAACTGCATGTCGAAATTGACCGTGTCAAGGCGGCCGCCCACGGCTTGAACGTGTCGCAGATTGCCCGGGGATTGCGCACCCTGTTTTACGGCACGGCGGCCACCAAGTTCCACGAGGAAGACGACGAGTACGACATTCTGTTGCGCCTTGACGAACCGCATCGGGTTTCGCTGGCCGATCTTGCGCGCGCCGAACTTACCGCCGAAGACGGCCGGCGCATTCGCTTGGACAGCGTGGCCGAAATTGTCGAGCGCGCCGGTCCGTTGAAAATTGACCGTAAGAACCAGGAGCGCATGATAGCGGTGGAAGCCGATGTTTTCGGCCGCAGCAGCGGCGATGTGGTGGCCGAGCTGCGCCGGAAAATCAGCCGCCAGGTGCCGCTGCCGTCGGGGGTGGGCATCAATTTCGGCGGTACCGCGGAGGATCAGGCCGAAACGTTCGCTGATATGCGCTTGATGCTGATCCTCGGCATCGTGCTGGTTTACATGGTCATGGCGGCGCAATTCGAAAGTCTGCTGGACCCGTTCCTGATCCTGTTTTCCATCCCCTTCGCCTTCACCGGCGTGGCGGTCTCGCTGACACTGCTGAAATTGACGGTCAACATCATGTCATTCATTGGCATGATCATGCTGGTGGGCGTGGTGGTCAATAACGCGATCGTGCTGATTGACTACATCAACCTGTTGCGGGCGCGCGGCCAGCTCATCGCCGCGGCCATCGAAAACGCTGGCCGCTCGCGCCTGCGCCCGGTGCTGATTACGACGCTTACCAGCGTGGCCGGCATGATGCCCATGGTGTTCAGCCGAGGGGAGGGGGCGGCAATGTGGAAGCCCATGGGCGCCACCATTGCCGGGGGGCTGCTGGTTTCCATGTTGATTACCCTGGTGCTCGTGCCCACGTTGTACAGCCTGGCGCATTCCCGGGCGGAACGCAAACGTTTTGCGGCGGCCGCCCTCAAGTTGAAAGGAGCCGTGCAATGAAAGCGCTTTGGATTGTGTATGATATTGTGCTGGACGAAACGATCCTGAAAATCCTGGAGGAATTCAGAATCGTCGGTTTCACCCGCTGGCCCCGTCTGTCCGGGCGCGGCCCCAAGAGCGGCGCGCGCCTGGATGATCATGTCTGGCCCGGGGCCAATGCCGCCATCATGACGGCGCAGGATGAGGCTGTGATTGCCGGCGTCATGGTACGCCTCCAGTCCTTGCGCGATGAAGCAGGCGCCCAGACCGGCATCTGGGCCTTTACCATGCCGGTGCTGGATATGCTAACTTGAAGCCACGGTGTGGCGCACTCCGCTTCCGAACTGTAGTGCGCCCGCCTACGCCCGGCTTCGGCGGGCACGGCCCACTGCAGCGTCCTGCGTAGTCCGACGAAGCAGGATGTGGCGAAATCCGGTTCCGGTTGTAGCACGCCGGCGTAGTGTGACGAAGATGGCTGTGTCGCATTCTTGATAGTGCCGTATTCTGCATGCATTGCTCTTTTTTCAAAAATCTTCTTGCATTAACTGAGGTATTTTGTATGTTTGAATGAGTTGTTGCAATTAATTGCGGGGTGGAGCAGCCCGGCAGTGTCCGCCGTAGCCCTGAGT
>CAYXEK010000210.1:0-5002 GCA_964463985.1 uncultured Verrucomicrobiota bacterium | reverse complement strand
GGCGGGATACCGCCGCCTCACCGCTGACGTTGAATATCGCAGAATGTTTGTGTTTTAACTTGACCGGCTAGAACGTATCTTGTAATTATGTTTGTGCGAAGTTAATTTATGCAAAGGTTTTATGCTGTTGCCGCGCATGTCAATGCGTCAGCCTGGACGATGCGCGGAATTTGATAATGCCTATGAAAATATCGGCACAGGAGTTATGATATGACTAAGCGTGATTTGGTAATGCGCATCTCGCAGGAAACCGGGATGATCCAGCAGGATGTCGCAGCGGTTCTGCAAAAATCCCTGGATTACATCATTGAAAGTCTGGCCAAAGGCGAAAACGTTGAATTCCGCAATTTCGGCGTGTTTGAAGTGCGCATCCGCAAGTCGCGCATCGGACGCAATCCCAACAAGCCCGCCAATGTCGTCACCATCCCCACTCGCAAAGTGGTCAAATTCAAAATGGGGCGGGTGATGAAGGCCAAGGTGATGAAGCCGGTGCCGGCGGACCAGCCGGGTTGATATGGGCGCCGCACCCATGCGCTATGAAGCTCCCCGGGGTATGCGGGATTTTTACCCGGAAGACATGTCGGCGCGCCAATTCATTTTCGGCGCCTGGCGCGCCGCCGCCGAACTGTTCGGTTTCCTGCCTTATGACGCCTGCGCGGTGGAATCGCTGGAACTGCTGAAGCGCAAAGGCGGCGAGGAAATCGTCGGCCAGATTTACGCGTTCCGCGACAAAAGCGACCGCGAATTGGCGCTGCGTCCCGAGATGACCCCCACCCTGGCCCGCATGATCGCGGCCCGCCAGAACGCGCTGCCGCTGCCGCTGAAATGGTTTGCCATAGCCCAATGTTTCCGCTATGAAAGGATGAGCCGCGGACGCAAGCGCGAACATTACCAGTGGAACCTGGATATCGTCGGCGCGGACTCGCTGCAGGCGGAAGCGGAAGTAATCGCGTGCGCCGCGGAAGCCCTGCGGCGGATGGGACTTGGGCCCCAGGATGCGGTAATTTATCTCAACAGCCGGGCGCTGCTGGCGGAACTGCTGGCCGGCGCTGGCGTGCCTCCGACTTGCCATGCCGCGACCTTCCTGGCCCTGGACAAACGCGGCAAACTGGACGACCAGGCCATCACTCAATTGCTGACTGAAGCCGGGCTGGCGCCTTCGTCCATCGCCGCCGTATGGAAGGTGATGCATATCCGCACCCTGGCGGAAGCCGAAGCCCTGGCCGGCGCCGGTTCACCGGCGCTGGCCGACCTGCGGAACCTGTTGGATCTGCTGGAAAATTACGGCCTGGCGGAAATGACGCAATTCGACATCGGTGTGATCCGCGGCCTGGGATATTACACGGGAATAGTCTTTGAAGCTTTTGACCGAGCGCGCAAGTTTCGCGCCATTTTCGGCGGCGGCCGCTACGACCGGCTGCTGAGCGACCTGGGCGGCGCCCCCATGCCGGCGGTCGGCCTGGGATTCGGCGACGTGGTGATCGCCGAACTGCTGGCCGAACTCGGACGCCTGCCGGACGGCCCGCCGGCAATCGCCTGTGCCGTGGGGTACATGACCGACGCGGAGCGCCTGCCGGCGCTCCGTACGGCGCGCAGTCTGCGCCAGGCAGGGCAGTCGGTGGACCTGGCGTTGCGCCCGGAAAAGCCCAAGTCGTTTTTCGGGCGCGTCGGCCGGGGCGGCTACCGCGAAGCTGTTTTCCTGGGACCCGATGATTGCGCGCGCGGCTCGCTGCGCGTCAAAAACCTGGGCGATCGTTCCGAGCGCGTCATGCCGCTGCCGGCGTGATCCAAGCGCCATTCCGGCCGGCGCCGCTTCCGCGCACCAGTAATCATCCGCCGGCAAATTGCGCTGAACGCGCCGCGTTGCTTACATCAGCGATGGCAGCCACAGGGACAGTTTCGGGAAGGCCACCAGCAGCGCCGCCGCCGCCACCAGGCATCCCAGGAACGGCAACGCGCCCTTGAAAACGGTTGGCAGCGCCGCATCCCGATCCATGCCGCTGACCACGTAAACATTTACCCCGACCGGCGGCGAGATCACCCCCATCTGTGTCGCCAACACTATGATCACACCGAACCAGATCAAGTCGTACTGCAAAGACTGGATCACCGGATAGAAAATCGGGATTGTGAGCAAGACCAGGCCCAGCGCATCAATAAAACACCCGCCAACCAGGTAGAAGAGCAGGATCAACCCGACCACCATCCAGGGCGGAACCGCCAGGGAAGTCAGCCATGTCGCCAGTTCAAAATGGATGCGCGTCACCGCCAGGAAACGGCCGAAAATCACGGCGCCCGCCACAATGATCATGACCATGCAGGAAGTCCGCGCCGTCTCCTGGAGCGAGCGCGCCAGGATCGGCCAGGAAAGTCCGCGCCCGGCCGCGGCAATCAACAGGCTGCCCGCGGCGCCGACGGCCGCCGCCTCGGTCGGGGTGAACCACCCGCCGGACATGCCGCCGATGACCAACGCGAACAAGCCCAGTGTTTCCGAAACGCCCAGCAGCGACCGCCAGCGGGCCCGCCAGGTGATGTTGCGCGCCGGCGGCCCCAGGTGGGGCCGCCGCCGGCATTGCCACCAGATCATGGCGCAGAACATGAACGCGATCAGCAAGCCCGGCACAATCCCGGCCATGAACAGCTTGCCGATGGATTGCTCGGTCATGATCCCGTAAACTATGAACACCACGCTCGGAGGTATCAGCATGCCCAGGGTTCCGCCGGCGGCCACCGTGCCGGTAGCCAGTTCCATGTCGTACCGGTAGCGTTTCATTTCCGGCAGGGCCACCGCCGCCATCGTCGCCGCCGTGGCCGGCCCGGAACCGCAGATCGCCCCGAATCCCGCGCAGGCTCCCACCGTGGCCATCGCCAGTCCGCCGGGCAGACCGCCAAACCAGTTGTAAGCGGCGTTGAACAAACGCCGGCTGATGCCGGCGTGAAAGGCAATCTGACCCATGAAGACAAACAGGGGGATCACCGTCAGGCTGTAAGAGGAAACCGTGTTGTAAACATCGGCGCAGACCATGTTCAAAGCCGCCTGCGGCGAAACCACCGCCGCAAAACCGACCGTACCCACCGCCAGCATGACAAACGCCACCGGCATGCCGCTCAAGAGCAGCAACATGAGCGCCGCGCAGCCGATGATGCCGATTTCGATTGGACTCAAGACTTGATCAATTCCTCTTCGGGGTGCAACATGTGGCAGGATATCACCAGCACCACGACGCCGCTGGCGCCGGCAATCACCCAGGGAATCCAGTAAACCGGGATGGGCAAAGTCGCCGTCAATTCGCCGCTGGCCTTGAGTTGCAGCCCGTATCGGACATTATAGACCGCCAGCAGGCCGAACAAAACCAGCACCAGCGCGCGGTTAACGGCATCCAGCGCCGCGCGCCCGCGCCCCGGCAATTTGTGCAGCAAAAGTTCCACTGCCACGTGGCCCTTCACCGCCGTGGTGTAAGGCAAAGCGCACACGATGACCACCACGCTTAAAATCCGCACGATATCATAGCTGCCGGCAATCGGACGGCCGGCGGCCCGCAGCAGCACATCCGCGCAGGTCACCAGCATCATGGCGACGATCGCCGCGCCGGCCGCCGCCGCCAGGACGCGCACGGCGCCGCGCAGGCTTTTCATATAAATCCGGCGGATGGACATGGCCCGGCCTCCAAGATCAATGCGCGGCAAGGAATGAACCGGCAGCGGGGATCACGGACCTTTGGCACGCAGCATTGCCTGCAAATCCCGCAGCAGTTCCGCGCCCGGCAGATTCTGATCCTGCATTTTCCGGGCATATTCGTCCAGCATCGGCTGGACGGCGGACTGCCAGCGGGCGGTTTCCGCGGCGCTTAAGGGAATGATTTCATGCTGCAAGTTGAGGACGAATTGCCGGCCGGCTTCATCGGCCTCGTCCCAGGCCCGGCCGTGGCGATCCACCCACTCCGCACTGACGTCTTCGATGATCTTCCGCACGTCCGCGGGCAAACTGTTCCATTTCGCCTTGTTCATCGCCGCGAACATCGCCGTGGTGTAGCCGATATTCCGGGAGTCGGTCACGCTGGCAATAACCTCGCCCTGCTTCCATCCCTTGAGCGTTTCAATCGGGCAGAGGGTGGCGTCCACCACCCCTTTCTGCAGGGCTTCGTAAGTCTCCGGCTGGCTCATGGCCACCGGCACGCCGCCGAGGCATTCGACGATTTTCGCGGAAAGGCCGGTGGCGCGCACTTTCAAGCCCTGCATGTCTTCCAGGGAACGCACCGCGCGCTTGGATGCCAGGATGCCCGGGCCATGCGCGTGCAGGTAAAGCATGTGGACGTCCTTGAATTCCGCCGGCTGGTACTTCTGGAGCATGGCCATGGCGGCGCGGCTGGCGGTCAAGCCGTCCGGGTACCCCAGCGGCAAGTCCAGCCCCTCCATCAACGGGAAACGTCCGCGGGTATAGGCCAGGCAACTCATGCCGATATCCGAAATGCCGTTGACCACGCCTTCGTAACACTGCGGCGCCTGGGTCAGTGTGCCGCCGGGATACACGGTGATCTTGACGCGGCCGCCGGCGCGTTTTTCCACCTCGCGCGCCCAGGCTTCCGCCGTCTGGCATTGGATGTGCGACGGCGGGAAAAAGATGCTGTACGACAACTCGATCGGCCGAACCTCTCCCGCGCGTTCCGCCTTGCCGCAACCGCTCAAACCGACTGCCAGGCCGATCCCGGCGCAAAGCGCTCCAATCCGATGATGAAATTTCATGCTGGTTGTCACTCCGCATCTGAATTTTGAAAATACACTCCCATGCAGGCAATCCGTTAAATAGACTATGCGGCAAAACGGGCGATGTCAATCAAATGCCGGAAAAAAATGCTTGTTTCGGCCGGCGGCTCCGGCTACAAATAAAAGCGCGGGCCGTCTCCGGCCCGCGCCGCATCTGCCGGGCCCGTAGCTCAGTTGGTCAGAGCAGGGGACTCATAATCCTCTGGTCGCTGGTTCAAGTCCAGCCGGGCCCACCATT
>CAYXEK010000209.1:0-5002 GCA_964463985.1 uncultured Verrucomicrobiota bacterium | reverse complement strand
CATCGCAAAAATGGATGGGCAGGGGCGATGATTTTTTTACTGGCTGCTGGGATGGCAATGGCGCAGACGCCGGCGCCGCCGGAAATCAACGTGGCGCGCTGCACAGCGGCGCCGGTCATGGATGGGCGGCTGGATGATCCCTGCTGGCAGGACGCGGGAATTCTGAATCAATTTTACATCTATGGCGACGATCAGAGGCGCCAAACCAAAACTACAGCCGTCCAACTCTGCTGCGATGAGCGCTGGCTATACCTGGGGCTGAATTGCGCCAACCCGGAGATGGATCAGCTTGAGCAGAAGATATTTGACAAAGAAGGCGCCATCCACCAGGACGACAGCCTGGAAATATTTCTCGATCCGGGCACGGATGGTCAGGACTATTACCATTATCTCCTTTCCTTTGCCAATATGCGCGCCGAACGCCGGGTAACGCCCACCGGCCGGGATGCCGGCTGGGACACTCCCTGGCGGTCGGCCACGGGGCGGCGGGAAGGCGGCTGGACCGCGGAAATCGCCATTCCGATGTTTCTGGTAGCGGCGCATGGCCGCCTCCCACAAGCGCGGATGAATATATGCCGCAATATGATCCAGATGACTTTGGACGGGGTGGGCGAGAAGACGGCGGTCCGGACGGTCCACAGTTCGCTGGCGCGGGTGAGCCGCAGTTTCCACGAACCGCAAGCTTTTGGCTATTTGCGCGGATTGGACGCCATAACGGTCGAATCCCCGTTTTTGCCGGCGCTGAAACAGGCAGTTGTCGGCGATTATGAGGGCGCCGCCGGGGGCTGTTATTATACTGTCCGCATCACGGCGCATACCTTCACGCCGGAGACCGGTCAGGTGGCGGTGGTCGTCCGCGACCTGCCGCTGGAAGGCGCGGGCTGCAGCGTGACCAATATCGTCGGGCTGGCGGGAATGCAGCAGACGGAGATAGATCTGCATGTACCGGCGGCGGCCATGGGGCAGCGCGCGGTCAGCGCGGCTTTGGTGGACAGCCGTACGGGAGAACTCCTGCAGGAAATGGCGGTGGCGGGCGCCGGCCGGCTGACGCCGATGGAGGCACCGGTATTGGATCGGAATTATTACACCACGGAAACCGAAGCGCAAATCCGATGCCGGGTGGGATTCCCGCCGGACATGGTCCAGGGCATGATTCTGTCCGTGAAAGATGAAGGCAGCGGGAGCGAACTGGGGAGGCATGCCTTGCGGGCCGGCACGGCGGATTACCGGCTGAAGATCGCGGACTTGCCGTTGGGCAGCCGGAATTTGGCGGTGGAACTGCTGGGGGCGGACGGGCGGCACCTGATGAGCCGGCCGGTGCGGCTCGATAAAAAACCGCCCAAGCCCGGATGTGAAATCAAAATTGACCGATTCAACCGGATTGTCCTGAAAAACGGCGAACCGTTTTTCCCGTTCGGCATTTACCTGTGCGGCGGCGGAGTGGAAGACATCCAGCCTTACGAGGATGAAATGTTCAAGCGCATGGCGGAGTTGGGCTTCAATACGCTGGGGCATTGGAATGTCGGCATGAAGCCTTCGGTTACCAAGCCCTACCTGGACCTGGCGCAAAAGCACAACCTGATGGTGATCGAGAACCTGCCGGGCTACGGCAAGCGGGCGCCGCATGCAATTCCCGGCAAATCGCCGGCGGAGGCCATGCGCGAATACCAGTCGCACATGCGCGAGCAGATGCAGGAGATCGAGGGCGCCATTGCCGCCGGCATGGATCATCCCAGTCTGCTGACTTATTACAGCGTGGATGAGCCCAACCTGGGCGATTTCGATCTGAAGATCGAGGGCGCGCGGATGATCTACGAGCAGGCGCACCGCCGGGACGGCTACCATCCGGTGACGCTGCTGTATGCCCGGTCCATCCCCAACGACCCTCGCGCCACGGCTTGCAGCGATATTCTGGGGTATGACGTTTACCTGATGGCCGGGCATAATCAGGCGGTCTATGCCTCGCCCAACTACGTTTCCCGGGAGACCGCCCTGTTGAAACGACGGGCCGACAGCGTGTATCAGCCGACCTGGATTGTGCCGCTGGCCGAATTTCTGGATCCGCGGCGGACCCCGCGGCCGCTGCTGCCGGCGGAGCAGATTTGCCAGACTTACCTGGCCATCATTCATGGCGCGAAGGGATTTTGTTATTTCGTCTCCACCTCGTTTTCGCACGGGGAAACTTACGCCGCTTTCCGCGAGTTGGGCCGGCGGATGAAGCAACTGGGGCCGATCGCCCTGGCGCCGGACATCGGACAGGACATCAAGTACGATCCGGGCGTGTTCGAACCGGAAAACATGCGGTTCCCGGACGTGCAGGCCGCCCTGCGCCGGAACCCTGCAGGCGGCTACGTGCTGCTGGCTGCCAACAGTCGGGAATACCCGGCGGCGGTGGAGTATTCCATTCCCGCGCTGGCGGGAATAGCCCAAGCCGGCCGATTGTTTACGGAGGACGTGTATTCGGTGAAAGACGGCGTATGGCAGGATCGCCTGGAAGGATTCGGCGTGCGGGCCTATACCTTCCAGGGTGAATTGGTTCGGCCGGACAACGGCCCTGCTGCCGTCGCGATCACTATCAAAGCCGAACCGCAAAAGGACGGGTTTGTGCCGGAAGAGCGCGTCAATGCCCAGACCATGCGGCGCGGCTGCCGAAATGTCATGGCCAACCCGTCGTTCGAGGACCAATCCCTGCCGCTCTGGCCGAAGCATGTGGTTCCGTACCGGGTATTCGGCTTTCCCCCGGTGGGAGACCCCGGGGCGCTTTGGGGACTTGACCCGGCGCAGCCGTTCCATGGCCGGCACTCCCTGCGCATGACACGGGCCGTCGCCAGCGCGGACATGTGCTGGGGAATGTTCGGCATAGGGTATCCCCCGGAACTCGATCAGCCTGCGCCATACGTGTTTTCAATTTACATGCGCGGCGAAAAAGATGGCGATCAGGCCTTTTTGCGGGTGTTGGACCAGGATACCACGTTAAAGCTGACGGCCGATTGGCGGCGCTATGCCGTCAGCGGCGTCTTCCAGCCCGATCGGTATCGTGACCGCAGCGTCCTGATCGCCCCGAGCCGTACCGGATCGTCAATCTGGCTGGATGCAATGCAACTGGAAGTCGGGACTGAGCCGACGGAATTTACAATGGATTGAACCGGATTTCACCCATGAAAAGATTGACGCCGGCAATCATGACGCTGGTTTGCGCCGGGATGATTCAAGCCGGAGCGCATTACGACGCGCTCCACAACCGGATATGGGTCACGGATTATCCGGCGGCGGCGCCATGCGACCTGGCAACCCTGGCGCGGATTGACCGTCAGGGCGGCTGGGGCAAAGTCCGGTTCGACCCTGATGCCGGCTCTTACGCGATCAATGCGGATTTATGCATCGGCGCCGGCGACGGTACCGAAACGTATTTTCAAATCGGGTCGCCCGACGAGCCGCGCGCGGCCTTGATTCTCGACGGCAACTTGTTCGTCTGCCCGTGCGGCACGAATTCCGCCACCGGCCGGGTGGGCGTCAACCGCCTGACGCTGGGCAGCGCCGCGGACACCAATATCAGCGCCGCGATCCGGCTGGATTGCGCGACGAACAACGCGCACAGCGTTTACATCGGCGTTCGACCGGACGCGCCCCGCGCCCGGGGTCTTTATTCCGGCCAGTTGCACATGTTCAACAGCAAGATCACCGCGTTGACGCAGGATGCCGGACACGCCCTGGGCGCGCCGTTCGGCTACGGGAATGTGTACCTGGCCGGCGACAGCATCCGGATCATAAACAGCGAAATTTCCTGGTGCCAGGGATGTCTGACCGCCGGCCTGGTCATGCACCTGGACACCCGCCTTGAAAATTCGGTCCTGGCGCACGCCAAATCGGCCCTGTGCGGCTACAAGGAGACCCCGCACAAACACAACCTGATTACCGGGTGCGTCTTCCGCGATTGTGAAACGGCGATCCAGTCCCCGCATTCGTTCCTGGTCATTTCCGATTGCCGGTTTGAACGCAACCGGCGGAATTGGAAGGTTGACAACTGCCGTGAGTTCACGCTGGTTGGCTGTGAAATTCAGCCGCCGCTGGAAGCCAATCTTTACGGACGCGCCGCCTATGCCGTGGCAAAAAACTGGCAGCCGCAAGTCTTGATCAAGCAGCGCGTGCGCATTGCCATGCGAGACCAGGCCGGCCGGCCGGTAACCAATGCGACGGTGACGATTTCCGGCGGCATGGACGGAGAGCGGATGATGTTTCAAACAGATGCCGCCGGCATTGCCGGGGTCAATGCCGGACGGAGCGGGATATTGTTGGCGGCGCGCCTGGAGCAGGCGGCGGAAGGTTCATCTTTACCCGAAACGGCGGATTTCAAATATGATATCCGCATTCAGGCCGAAGGTTATCAACCGGCGGACATCGCCGGTTATGATCCATGGCGCGACCCGGACGGCGCGACAGTCGTTCTGCAAAAATAAACCGGCCGCGCCTTCTCCGGGATGGCCGCCATCATGCTGCAGAACCAGGTGAAATTTTCCGTTGTCGTCGCAGGGTGGAAACCAGGTATTCCATGCCGCCGGCAAACAGGAACAGGTGTCCCAGTATTTCGATGGTTTCCTCGTTGACGCGTTTAACATCGCGGATGAAAAACTCCTTCAGCAGCGGCAGCCAGTAACGCTCATGGCCGGTCATTTGAGCGTAGATTACCGCGCAGAAACCCGCCCAGAACAGCGCGCAAGCCGCATGGTTTAGGAAGGAGGTAAATTGGCGCGGGATGGTTCGCCGCCAACGCCACATCGTCCAGGCCACGGCGCCGACCATTAAGGTGAAGGGCAGTTTCCACTCCAGTTCCAAAAACGGGATCAGCCGTCCGAAAACCGCGTCGGATTCGCGGATGACCGCCATGCCCATGACGCCTGCGAGCGCCAGCGGAAATCCACGTTCGGACGCCGGCGCCAGGCCGGCGGACATCAGCAGCATCAGGAGGGCGGCGCTGGTAAGCGAAAGCTGCGCCCATTCCACC
>CAYXEK010000208.1:0-5059 GCA_964463985.1 uncultured Verrucomicrobiota bacterium | reverse complement strand
CGCTGTTGTCGTAATAAGCTTTACTGCAACATATTAAAGCATTCATGTTGGATTTTTCGCCCATAGATTGTGCGAAGCAGCCATTTTTATTACATAATGATTTGTAAAGCAACCGTTTACGATCTATTAAATAGTCGCCAAAAGTACAACCCGTTTGATTGAAGCAAAGAGCGCCCTGCGGGTGAGGCCGGGATGTCGCATCTGCTTTGTTGCGAAGGATTCGCGGTATATGAATACAGCGTCATCCTTCGCGCCGCGCATCTGCGGCATCCGGGCCTCATCACGGATTCAGGTTTTATGATTTCAAACCCAGCAGGCTTGCGGCATTGTCATGATAAATTTTGCGCAAAACCGTGTCTGGCAATTTTAGCCCGCGAATCCGCCAGCGGTAACGGCCGAAGGTGCCGTCGTAATCGGGCGGGATGATGCCGTCGTCATCCGTTTCGAGGAACCGGAAATAACTGCGATACATTCTGACTGAAGGCGGCATGTCCGTGCCGAAGAGCAGGCGGTCTTGCCGGCGGACGAAAAACGCGCGTGCGGCGTCCGGTTGATGCCCCAGGTCGTCAATCCGCGCCGAAAAATCTAAAATCAGATTCGGGCATGACTCAAGCAGTTCCTCGACATAATCCAGGTTTTCCGGCCAGTTGGCCATGTGGGGCAGGATGAATTGCGTGCGCGGATGATTTTGCACCAGATTGCGGCAATGCCGCTGCAGCGTTGAAAACCCCGGGAACCGCCGCCGGTCGGCATAACTCCACGAGGGGTATTTTTTCAGGGATGAATAATGCGGGTTGGCCGGCCGGATGGGATGGAAGAAGCCCAGGGGGTCGGCCTGGTGGGTAAGCACGGGGATATTCAGGCGGGCGCATTCATCCCAGACCGGCGCCAGCCTGCGGTCGTCGCAAAAGATCAAACGGCCGCTGCCGTCGCGGTAATGCAGGCCGAGTTCCTTCAGGACTTTCAATCCGCGCGCGCCTTGTTTGACATGGTTATTCAGCATGGCCAGCGTCTGATCCACAAATTGGGCGGCATCATCGAATAGCGGCAGGGAAGCCGGCCGGGTGAAGGTGGCGGCGGTGAAACTGAAAAACCGGCGCGCTATTCGCGGCGTTGCCCGGGACATGACGGCGTTGAACGGGGTCTCCTGCCATTGATATCCGCCGCCGGCCCAGACTATTTGCATGTTGCCGGTGAGATTGCCGTACAGAACGACCCCGGCCCGGTCCATGATTTGCGCCGCCCGGCCCGGCGCGAACCCGGCCCAGGCGTGGTTGTGGAAGTCAATTGCCGGGAATCGCGCCCGCTCCGGCCGGCCGGCGGACGGGGCAGGGGATGGTGAACGCAGGACGGCGCGTTGTGGGTTTTGCATGGCCGCATAGTAACGGGATGCCCGGCGCATGTCAATGAATGCCTTCCGGGGTGGGCGGCAATTTTAATTGACAATGGCATTTGATTGCGCTTTTATTAATCCTCTAAGTTCATCCGGCGCAAAATCATTTCAAAATTCATCCCAAAAGCAGAAAGAATAAGCTTATGGCCGCTAAACATGGACTGGGACGCGGTTTGGCTGCATTGATCAAGGACAGTCCCGTTGCCGCGTCCGCCGCCGAGGCCGTGGCCGCAGCGCCGGCGCAGGCCGAAATGCCGCCCACGGAGTTGCCGGTCGGCCTGATTCACGTCAATCCGCTCCAGCCGCGGGATGCATTCACCCCGGAATCGCTGGATGAATTGGCCGCTTCCATCAAATCCTGCGGAGTGCTGCAAGCTTTGCTGGTGCGCAAGCAGGGCGGACAATACGAACTGGTGGCGGGCGAAAGGCGTTTGCGCGCGGCCCGCCAGGCCGGCCTGGCTACCGTGCCGGTGCGCCTGGTGGAAACCGGCGACCAGGGGGCGCTGGAATTGGCGCTGGTGGAAAACCTCCAGCGCGCCGACCTGAATCCAATGGAGGAAGCCCGCGGATACCGGCGGCTGGCCGACCAGTTCGGATTGTCGCAGGAAGACATTGCCGGCCGGGTGGGGAAGGCCCGCGCAACCGTGGCCAACGCCATGCGCCTGCTGGATTTGCCCGAAGAAGTGCAGACCATGTTGACCGATGGGCGGCTTTCCGCCGGCCATGCCAAGGTGTTGCTGGGAGTTGATTTGCCTGAAGAACGCTGCCTGTTGGCGCGTCGGGCGGTAACGGAAGGCTGGTCGGTGCGCAACATGGAAAAAGTTGTCGCGCGCCTGGCGCGCGGCGGGCGGCGGTCGCGGCGCACGCTGGAGGTTGATATTCCTCCCGAACATTTGCGTCATTTGACCGACGCGCTGCACCAGCATTTCGGCACGGCGGTGCGCCTTCTCCCATCGCGCACTCTGGCCGGCGGACGCAAGATCAAGGGCACGCTGGAAATTGATTTTTATTCCAATGACGATTTCAACCGCATCCTGGAACTTTTGGGTGTTTCGATATAATCTGCGCTGCCCGCCAAGATTCCGGTTGAAATCCGGAACCGTATGTGCCATACTTCTTCCCGTTTTTGCCGGTGGGTATAGCTCAGTTGGTTAGAGCGTCAGATTGTGGATCTGAATGTCGCGGGTTCGAGTCCCGTTACCCACCCCATTTTGCCGCAGGGTTTAAACCGGCCGGATTGATTTGTGCCGGCCCGGCCAGGAGAATCCCGGGAATGTTACGCACACTGGCGGACGATCAAAACACCGGCCGCGCTCCCGTTCAGCCTTTTTTCGTGCGCGGCGTGCCTTACGCCAATTCCGCTGCCCGGTTCTGGCAGGCGCTCCTCCAGGAAGTGCGCGCGGATTATCCCCGCTGCGATGCCTTGACGCTGACGGCATTAATGGATGGACCGCTGCAGCCGGACCTTTTGTTTCCAACCCTGGCTCTGGAACGGGAAATGCAGCGCACCGCCGCTGCGGGATGCCGGGACAGCCTGGCCGCGGTAATCGCCGAGTGCGAATTGCTCGGCCTGCCCGGCGGCGTGCAGTTGGAATTGCGGGACGCCGCGGAAAAGATTTGCCTCCGCGAGTTGCCGCGCGATTGCGTGGACGCGGAAATTTTTGCCTATCTGCTGGCCTGGCTGCTCGACTGGGCGGAAATCCCGGATGCCCAATGGAACTCGGAGCATGTGACCGGCGCCATATCCGCCGCCGCCGAGGGAACCGCCATGGCGTTGCGATTGGATTTGTCGAATACGCACCTGAGCGAGGGGCTTTATCGCCGGTGCTTGCTGGTGGAGTGGAAGTGCGCGATGGAAGCGCGTGCAAGGGTGTGAGTGTGAGTGCGGCAGACACGGAAGGTGTTGCATTATGATTTCCGAAAAACGCTTGCGGCAGGAATTGGAGCGGACGGTTGAAAGCACGGATTTCAGCGGACTGGGCCGGAAAACCCGCGGTAAAGTGCGCGACGTTTACCGGCAGAACGGACGTCTGGTCATTGTGGCCACCGACCGGATTTCAGCTTTCGACCGGGTGCTGGGAACGATTCCCTTCAAGGGACAGGTGCTGAATCAAATGGCAGCCTACTGGTTCAACGCAGCACGGACGGTGGCGCCCAATCACATGGCGGCCACGCCCGACCCCTGCGTGATGGTCGTGGAGGAATGCGAGCAGTTGGCGCTGGAGTTTGTCGTGCGCGGGTACATCACCGGGGTCACCAAGACGTCCCTCTGGTATAATTACCAGCAGGGCGCGCGGAAGTATTGCGGCCATGTCCTGCCGGAAGGACTGCGGCGCGACCAGCAGTTGACGGAGCCCATCCTGACCCCCACCACCAAGTTTGAAGAGCACGACCGGCCGGTCTCCCGCGCCCAGGCGATTGATGAAAAACTGATAGACGCCGCCACCTTCGACGCCGCGTCCGAAATCTGCATGCGACTGTTCCGCTTCGGCGTTGAACGCTCCCGGGAACGCGGCCTGATCCTGGTGGACACCAAGTACGAACTGGGAAGGCGCGGCGGCCGGCTGTTGATCTCGGATGAAATTCACACGCCGGATTCCTCGCGCTACTGGTTTGCCGACACTTATGCCGAGCTCTTCCAGGCCGGCCGGGACCAGCGCAAGATTGACAAGGAATACGTGCGCGAGTGGTTCGCCGCACAGGGATTCCGCGGCGAAGGCGATCCGCCGGCCATGCCGGACGAAGTCAGGATCGAGGCCGCCCGCCGCTACATACAGGCGTATGAGACGATCACCGGCTGCGAATTTGAGGCTGACGACCGCCCGCCGCTCGAACGCATCCGCGCCAACCTGGCCCAGGCGGGATATCTTCCGCGCGGGTGATCTGCCGTCTGAATCTCAATTGGTGATTGTCAAGCGGGAAATCCTGACACAACAATAATTCATCCGCTTTTCGATTGTGCCGGATGGTAATGCACGTAAACGCGCCGCGTGAATCCAACGTTTTTCACAAGAATCCGTTCAACTTTCGAAGCAATTCGATCGCCGGAAAACACGCTCTGGAGTCCGTTGATGCCAATGGTGACATTCAAAACCAGGTAAGGCCCGAAATGATGCGCCTGGACTTCCTCCACCTCAATCACCTCCGGCAGGCCGGCGAGCAGGGCGCGCACCTGTTTGTCAAGGGCGTCTCCCGGTACGGCATCCATCAAATTAGCCGATGAGTCCCGGAGTATCTGCATGCCGGTTTTGAAAATAATCAGCGAGACGATGGCGCCTGCCAGGGGGTCTGCCCAGTGGTGCCCCATCCGGCCAACAAGAATTCCCAATGCCGCGCCCGCCGCGGAAAAGACGTCATTCCGGTGATCTTCCGCCAGCGCCAGCACGGCGGCATTCCCGGTCTGCCTGGCCAGCAGACGGGTCGTAATGGTGAGCGCGATTTTTATTGCAACCGTTCCCAACGCCACCCAAAGCGTATAGCCGGCGGCGTAAATGCGATCGGTCTCCCCCAGCACCATTTCAAATGCCGCATTGACGGAATCCCAGAATATCGCGACCGCCGTGGCCATGACAAAGGCGCCTACCACCAATGCGGCGATGCTTTCCATCTGCTGGTGGCCATAAGGATGCTCGCGGTCGGCCGGCTTGCCGGCGAAGGCCATGAAAA
>CAYXEK010000207.1:0-5085 GCA_964463985.1 uncultured Verrucomicrobiota bacterium | reverse complement strand
GGTTTTGTCCATTCCTTTGCATGCCGGAATGTTGCAGTTCGATGCCGATCCGCTATGCCGGACGGAAAAAATCCCCGGGCTGGTCTCCCTCGCCTTTGGCGATTTGAACGGCGATGGCCTGACGGACATGCTGGCCAATGCTTTCGGCACCAACCAGGCCGGCGCGGCGGCGGAAATACTCGTGCTTTACAACCGGGCGGGCAAGCTGCCGGAGGCGCCGGACCGTCAAATCCCGTTGCCGCATTGTTTTCGCATGGCCGTGCATGATTTCGACGGGGACGGCGGGAACGACATCATCCTGGTGGCCGGTAAAAACATGATTGTGTTGCCGCGTAAGGACGGGTTTGACCCGGCCGCCGCGAAAAAATTTTTTAATACCAACCAGTCGGTGATGGATATCCAGGTCTGCCGGATCAACTCCCTGGGCGATGTTGATATTCTCGTCGGGCCGGTCTGGCGCAAGTTTACCGCGGGAAAGAGCGGCTTTGCGGTGCAAAATGGTTATATCCTGGGGCCGAAGATCAACGACACCTGGCGCACGCTGGCGGTGGATGTCAACGCCGACGGCTTCATGGATATCGTCGGCTCTGGCCGGAATGACAACACCCTGCGGATTTATTATGGGCCGCTGTTGTCGTTGACCGTCAATCCGGACGACTTGAGCGATTTCCTGCAACTCCAGGTGGCGCCCGGCGGCATTTACGGCGGCTTCGCCGTGGCCGACTTGAATGGCGACCACATGGCCGACCTGGCGGTGGCCGATGGCCGGAACCGCCAGACCTGCATCTATTACCAGAATGAGCCGGCAGGCTTCGACGGGGATGCCCAGCCCTCGCTGAACGTCAAAGGCGGCGGCGCAGTTTACACGCCCGAACTGGCCGGCGGCGGCGCTGCCAGTCTGGTGATTCTGGATGATACCAGCAAAGCCGGTGTTTTCCATCCGCAGGCCGGCCGGGCTATCCCGGATGACCTGGCGGGTTTCGACCAGGTCCTGCGTCTGCCAAGGACCATCCGGTTGTATTTTGCGGATATTGACGGCAATGGCTGCCAGGACATGATCCGGCAAGGGCATGACGGCAGCGTTACGGTCCATGCGTGTCTGCCCGGCCCGGCCCAGCCCGCCGGCATTCCCGTTGATTGACCAGGCGGATCCGGCTCCCGCCGAATTATTAATGTCTCGTAATTGTCTCGACTATTTAAATGGTTTTGGTAGGGCGGTCAGCCGATGTGAGATTGCCCACAATCAATGTCAATGCCAATAATTGGAGCAATATGAAAATCGGGCGTTTGTGGCTGGCGGGGCTGGCGGTCATGGCGGCGGCGGCCGCCGCGGCAGCGGCGGGAGACGCGGCGGAATCCGTGGCGGACCGCTTGCGCAACGATCCGTACATGATCCCGTTTTATACCGGCAAGATATTGCCATTTCCCCGCGAGGTTGTGGATCACACGGAGTTTTATCCGCTGGTTGATACCGGCATCCTGCTGGGCGGCGGTCTGGCCGCCGATGATCCGCGGCTGCGGCTGCTCCTGAACCGGATTGTGCAATACGGCGGCGCGTATAAATTCGTGGATGCGCTGGATGCCGATTGCGCGACGATTTTAGCCGCGGGCGGCGCGCCGGCCGGCCTGGCCATGCCGGCGCCGCCGGACCGGCCGCAGGGTTACGCGATCCAGTGCGCGCGGCGGAATGGGCGCAATTTCGTGGCTTTCAGCGGGCGCGATGACCTGGGTCTGACCTGGGCGGTGAATTCCCTGATCCAACTGATCACCTGGCAAGACGGCGCCTGCGTCCTGCACGCCATGGATGTCAGCGATTACCCGTTCATGGAGCGCCGTGGAACCGTCGGCCCTGGCACGAAGGACTTCGTGGACGCTTCCCGGGTTTATCCCTTGATGACGAAGCTGGACCTGCTGCAATTCAGCAAGTCGCTGCTGGTGCCCCGCCGCGCCGCGCCGATCGAGTGGATTGACTGGCGGCCGCCGCGGCCAAAGGAGTTGACGGACAAGGTGGCGGCCATCGGCGCCAACCTGCGCGGGCTGGGCATCGTCTGGCAAGCCGGCATCATGCCCTACACCATCGGCAACGGCATCGAGGCCAATTACGGCCTGATCCAGGTGGACAGCAAAAGCGACGAACATTTTGAGATCATCTGGAAAATGTGCGAGCCGATCCTCCAGGCGGGCGGCGGCATCATGTATACGCCGGATGACTACCGCTTCCCGCTCAGTCCCGGCGATGAAAAAAATTTCGGGACGGCGCGGGATGCCGATGTCTTCTTCATGAACCGCCTTTATGCCAGGATCAAGACGGAATATCCCGGCGCCGAGTTGTCCATGGTCCAGCCGTTTTACTGGGGGCCGACGGATACCAATCCCTGGTCGGCGGAATCGCCGCTGGAGTATTTGAAGACGCTGGGCGCGGGATTGCCGCCCGAGATCAACCTTGCCTGGACCGGGCCGAGCGTCAAGACTGCCGCGTTTACCAGCGCGGATGTCGCCAAGTTCGCGGCATTGATCAAGCGCAAGCCTTATTTCTTTCAGAATTCCTCGGATTTTTTCCACGCCTACCGCTGGATTTATCCCACGGATGAATTGCGCTGGTGGCTGGGCGCCGGCCGCGATAAGGACGTTTACCTCGAAGTCAACGCCGCGGTTTTCAATTCGCTCGGCTTGTATCCGGACATGCTCTGGAGCGCCATGCTCTGGAATCCGGATGGATACGATTCGGCGGCTTGCGCCCGGGACGCCGCGGGCAAACTGGTTGGCCCGGAAAACTACGCCCTGGTGCGCCGGATCGTGGAGGCGTTGGCATGGTTCGATCAATTCGATTTCAAGCAGACGCCGGCAGCCGCCCGCGCATTAGCGGATATTGAAGCCCGGCTGGCGGAGCTGGAAAAACTGTGCGCGGAATTCGAAAACGATTCGCCCCATCCCGCCGCGGCGCGGCAATGGTCGTCGTTCGCCTGGCAGTTGCGGACTGTCCGGATTTTCCGCGACAGCCTCAAGAAAAATCCAAGCCTGGCCTTGTTTGCCGGCCAGGGCGCCATGATCGAAAAACTGGCGCGGGAGGAGGCGGATTTCAACCCGCGGACGGACCGGATTTTCACCGCATACGATTTTGCCGGCGGCCGCAAACCCCAACAGATTTTCCAGCGGCTGGCAACCTGGATTTACGGCGCGCAATCGCGCGCGCCGCACATGGCGTTATCATTCGAAATCGAGCCGTACCCCCCGGAAGCCGGATATGTCTTGCTGATCTGCGGGCGGGACGGCGGCGCCGGAACGAATTGCGCCATCGAAATCAAGCTGAACGGAACCAGCATTTTCCGCGGACCCAATCCCTTCCGCGGCGATGCCTGGGATGTGCGGACATTCGCTGTGCCGCTCCCGGCATTGCAGCGTAGCAATGTGCTGGCGATTGATAATCTGGAAGCCACCGCGAACTCCGGCCGGCCGTATTTCGCGCTGAATTATCTGGTAGCGCGCAAGGATGCAGGAGGGAAATAGCATGCAAGGTGGAGGATTATGAAGTTGACGAGAATCTTCGCCGTTCAACAGCAAACCCCGTCTAGGCGGCGCTTCCTGCCGGCGGCGTTGTTGTGCGCGGCATTGGCCGCGGCCGCGGGGCAGTTGGTTGCCGCGGAATCGGGCGCCGCGACGTTTATGGTGGCGGCTGACGATTCACCCCTTCATCTCAAGGGGCAAGCCGATTATGTCTGCCCTGGACAGGATGACCATCTGGTGATCAACGCTGCGATTGAAGCGCTGCCGGCGCTCGGCGGCAATGTGTTCCTGTCCCCGGGCACATACCGGATCGGCGGCGTGGCGGGAACGCACGGTGGAATCAATATTTTTCGAAGCAATGTGATGCTGGCGGGCGCCGGCAGCGCCACCCGGCTGATTATGCAGGATGGCTTGACCAATATCAATGCGATCTGGATATCCGGCGATAATCTCAACGACGTCACCATCCGCGACCTGTATATCAACGGCAACGGCAAAAACCTCACCCGCACCCGTGAAACCGGCTGGGCGGGTTGTAATGGCGTCAAGGCAATGCCAAAGAATAATTATCCGCAAAATATCAAGGTGGAAAATTGCCGCATTGAAAACTGCCGGCTCATGGCAGTCATGCTTTATGGCGACGGAGTTGAAGTTCTTAATTGTTATTTCTCGGGTTATTTCGGCTCGCATGTCGTCGAACTGCTCGGTTTTAACGGACGCATCGAAGGGTGCACCTTGAATGTCAAGGATGGCGACAGCGTTGGTTTTGGCTTTTCGACCGACGCCTGCAACAATTATCAAATAGTCAACAACAAGGTTCTGGTCGCCGCCGGCGGGCGCATCGAATCGCATGCAATCAACAACTGGCGGCGCTGCTACAACGGGATTATTAATGGGAACATTGTAATCAACCACGGCCGGTCCCGGTCCGTCAGGATTCAGGGGGTTATGGATATGGTTTGCAACAACGTCTTCCGCGGCGTTCCGGTGGAAATCCAGGGGGAAGGCGCGATGTTTGGAAATAACATATTGGTTGACAGCCCGCTTGAAATCAAGGCTTGCGTGCATGAAAATATCATAAACCCGGTCGCGCCCGGGGAACAATTGCCCATTCAAATCGCCGGCAACTGGTTTTGCGCATCCCCCATCACTAATACGGCGGGGAATGTCATTATCGGCGCGAACCAATTCACCAAGCACCCAGCGGCCGGCATGGCCGTGATAGCCGGTGGAACAAACATGGTTGCGGTTGATCATGGGCTGGCAGTTGCGCCGGCGCTGGTGCATGTCAGGCCCGCGGACAGCGCCAGCAAAGGCATGAAGTGGGTGGTTGAAAACATTACCGACAGGCAATTTACGCTCAGAGTGGATCCCGCGCCGCAAGGCGCCGGCGCGACATTTTATTGGCGGGCGGCAACTCAATGGAAAGACAAACAAGGCCGCTTGTTTCAGGATGGCGCCGACGAATGAAAAATAATGCTTTAATGGCGGGCGCGGCCGGCGTGGACATTACCCCGGAAATGGGGGTGCAGATCGCCGGCGATATCGGGCGTTACCGGCCGGTCGAGGAAATCCGCGACC
>CAYXEK010000206.1:0-5090 GCA_964463985.1 uncultured Verrucomicrobiota bacterium | reverse complement strand
ATCCGTGATGAGGTCAGTATGCCGCAGATGCGAGGCGCGAAGGATGAAGCTGTATTCATATACCGCGAATTCTTCGCAACCAAGCAGATGCGGCATAATGGCCTCACCCGCAGGGCGGTCTTTTCCGCCAAACAGCGCCGTGTGTTTTTGGTGATATTTTAAAACGCCTTAAATTGTTGCTTGTACGCACATTATCTTGACAACATAAAATTCCGTCACGGATTCAGGTTAACCTATGCAAGCTGAATGGTTCTTGCCCGGCTTGATGCTGCCGCCGGTGTTGCTGGCCGGAGTCTGCCTCGCGCTCCGCTCGCCGCGGGCCGTGTCGCTGGCATGCGCTGCCGGCACTCCGGCCGCAGCTTTGCTGGCCGCCGCGGCTGCCGGGTTGACGCTGCGCCAGGGCGCGCTATCCGGCGGCGCCGGCTGGTTCCGCCTGGATGCGCTCTCGGCCCTGCACATGCTCGTGATGGCCATGGTGTTTGCCGCGGCCGGCATTGGCGGATTCGCTTATTTACGTCATGAAATCGCCGACGGCCATCTTACGCTGAAACTGGCCCGGCGTTACGGCAGCCTCTGGTTCGGATCCTTTGCAGCCATGCTGCTGGTCTTGATTTCCAACAATCTCGGGCTGCTGTGGGTCGGCATTGAAGCTTCCACACTGCTGACAGCATTCCTGATTTGCATTCACGCCGCGCCGGCCGCCCTGGAGGCAATGTGGAAATACCTGCTGATGTGCTCCGTCGGCGTTGCCCTTGCTTTCACGGGCACCCTGCTGATCGCAGCTTCCGCGGCGCCGGCCGGCCTGCACGGCGCGGAAGTAATGCTCTGGACCAACCTGCGCGGCGCGGCCGCCCAGTTGCACCCGCCTTTGATCAAAGCCGGCTTTATTTTCCTGGCGGCCGGGTACGGCGTCAAAGCCGGCCTGGCGCCGATGCATAACTGGCTGCCGGACGCCCACAGCCAGGCGCCGGGGCCGGTATCGGCGGTATTTTCGGGATTCCTGTTGAACGCCGCCCTTTACGGCATCCTTCGCTGCCTGCCCCTGGCAGAAGCGGCCACCGGCAATACCGGCTGGGGCGGCGGCATCCTGGTCGTGTTCGGGCTGCTATCCATCGCCGTCGCGGCAGCCTTGATCGTCTCCCAGCAGGACATCAAGCGCCTGCTGGCTTATTCCAGCGTCGAACACATCGGAGTCATGGCCCTGGGTTTCGGACTGGGCGGCGCGGGCGCCATTGCCGCCTTGTTTCACATGTGCTGCCACTCGGCGGCCAAAACCCTCGCCTTCTGCTGCGCCGGACGCCTGGGCCAGATTTACGGCACGCACGACATGCAGCGTATGGCGCGGCTGACGGCCGCCGCCCCCTGGCTGGGCGCGGGCCTCCTGGCGGCCATGCTGGCATTGATCGGCGCGGCGCCGCTGGCGCTTTTTGTCAGCGAGTTCCTGGTATTGAAAGCCGCCGTGAACCATGGCCGCCTGGCGGCGGCGGCCATCCTGCTGGCAGGCCTGGCGGTTGTGTTTATCGCCCTGCTCCGGCGCATGATCTCCATGGCCTGGGATACCGGGTCGGATCTGCCTCCGCGGCAGCGCGCGCATTGGACGGAAATCCTGGTGATCTCCGGCAGCCTGGCGGTCCTGCTGGCGCTGGGCATATATTGGCCGCCGCCGCTGGCGCGCATCCTGGCCGCCGCCGCCGCCATTCTGGAAGGAGCGCCATGAAAGATTTGCTCCATCTGCCGAATAACTCGGCTATTCCGCTTGTCCAGGTGCCGGTGTTGCAAATGGAGGAATTCCAAGCCCGGATTCTGGATGGCATCCGGCAGGGCGATCGTATTGCGGCATTATTCGCCGCCCCGGCCGAAGGCGGGCACCGGCTATTCGCGATTCTGGCCTGCCCGGAACGCGCCCGGCTGTCCGTCTTCAGCGCGCCCGTGGAAACGAGCTATCCCGCCATCACACCGGCATGCGCCCAGGCCCATCTTTTCGAACGCGACATTGCCGAGCAAACCGGCATCCAACCCGCGGGGCATCCGTGGCTCAAGCCAGTGCGTTTCCCGGCGCGCGCGCCGTCGGATGCGTCACGCCATGACGCCGCCACAGGGCAGATGCGTCAAACAGTAACGCCACTGCCAGGGGGACGCGCGCAAAATCCGCCCGGGCAATGCGGAGTAATGGATTTCTTCCAAATCGCCGGCGAGGAAATCCACGAAGTGGCGGTCGGCCCCGTGCATGCCGGGATCATTGAGCCGGGCCATTTCCGGTTTCAATGCCACGGCGAAACGGTGTGCCACCTGGAGATTTCACTGGGCTACCAGCACCGCGGGATTGAACCGGCCCTGATCGGCGGACCCGACCGGCGGACGCTGCATTACATGGAAACCCTGGCCGGCGACACCACCATCGGCCATGCCATGGCTTACTGCCATGTGCAGGAAGCCCTGACACAATGCCGCGTCCCGGCCCGCGCCCAGGCCATCCGCGGCATCGCCCTGGAATTGGAGCGCATCGCCAATCACATCGGCGATCTCGGCGCCCTGGCGGGCGATATCGGGTTCCTGCCAACCATGTCCTACTGCGGCCGCATCCGCGGCGACATCCTGAACCTGACGGCGATCCTGTGCGGCAACCGCTTCGGGCGCCGGCTGGTCGTGCCAGGCGGAACGGCTTACGATCTGGACGGCCAACAGGCCGCGCTGCTGCTCACCCGTCTGCAAGAAGCCATGACGGACGCCGCTTCGGCCGTCGGCCTGCTTTGGGAAACGCCATCAGTGCTCGCCCGCTTCGAAAATACCGGCGGACTGTCCCGCGCCGCGGCCGCGGAAATCGGGCTGGTAGGCGTGGCGGCGCGCGCCTGCGGGTTGGACCGGGACGTCCGCCGCGATTTTCCCTCCGGCATTTACCAATGGGCGCAGATTCCCGTCGCCGTCTGGCACACGGGCGATGTGTTTGCGCGCGCCTTTGTGCGCTGGCTGGAAGTCCAGCGTTCCGCCGCGTTCATCCATGATCAGTTGCAAAATCTGCCCGATGAACCCGTCCGCGTCCCCTGCGCGGCGGAAATGCCGCCGGAACATCTGGCCGTGGCGCTGACGGAAGGGTGGCGCGGCGAAATCTGCCACGCGGCCATCACCGGCGCCGACGGCCGGTTCGCCAGTTACAAGATAGTGGATCCTTCTTTCCATAACTGGCTCGGCCTGGCGCAAGCCATGCGTGGGCAGCAGATTTCCGATTTCCCGCTGTGCAACAAGAGTTTTAACCTGTCCTATTGCGGACAAGATTTGTAAGGACCGGAAACATGAGCAGCCTGTTGATCACACGCCTGCGCCAGGGATTCCGCACCATGCCCTACCCGGCTGGGCCGACGCCCGCATTGCCGGAACGCTTCACAGGCCGGCCCGCAATCAATGCCGGCGCCTGCCCGGCGGATTGCCGGATATGCGAGGAGGCCTGCCCCGTCGGCGCCATTAAACGCGAGGGAGGCGCGGTACAAATTGACATGGGCCGATGCATCTTCTGCGCCAGGTGCCGGGACGCCTGCCCGGCGCGCGCCATCACATTCACGGCGGAACACCGCCTGGCGGCGCGCCGGCGGTCGGACCTGCTGGTCGCCGGCGGCGCACCTTTATCCCGGGATGATTACACCGGCGAAATCCGGAAAATTTTCGGGCGTTCGCTCAAGTTGCGCCAGGTCTGCGCGGGAGGCTGCAATGCCTGCGAGGCCGACACCAACGTGCTCAATACCCTGGCCTGGGATTTGGGCCGGTTCGGCATCCAATTCGTCGCCGCGCCCCGCCATGCGGACGGCCTGCTGATTACCGGGCCGGTAACGCAAAACATGGCGCTGGCGCTACGCAAAACTTACGACGCCGTGCCCGACCCGAAAATCGTCATCGCCGTAGGCGCCTGCGCCATTGCCGGCGGCCCGTACGCCGGACATCCGGAAGTCTGCAACGGCGCGGAGGCCCTGCTGCCGGTGGACCTTTACATCCCCGGCTGCCCGCCGCATCCGCTCACGATCCTGGACGGCCTGCTCTGGCTGCTGGGGCGGTTGTGATTCACGGGCGCCACACCGCATGGCTCCCGGCAGTACCCGCCTATTTCAGCGAAAACATCGCGCCGTCGGGAACATATTCATAGCAGCCAAGGTCCACCAGGCCGCTGAACCGGTCAACCCGGCGGCGTCCGTCCAGGTCCACGGCGCCGTCCATCCACGGCATGTTGGCGCCCGCGTTGATGTAGGGCGAATTGCGCAGCAAGCGGAAATTGCCCGCTTCCATACCGGCAAACAGCGGGTCGTCGGTCCGGTTGCCGGCATCCGGCGTCACCGGCTGGTCGGTGCCATTTTGCAAAGGCGCAACACAGCAATTGGTCAAAATCACACCCGTGCCGGCAACAAGGTACATGTTGCTGCGGCCATCAACAGGCGCGCTATTCCCGTAAACAATCGTGTTGCGCACCACCATGTTGGTTGTGACATTGGCATTGACCACCAGCCCGCCGCCATTTAAAGGAGCGCTGTTGGAGGCTATCGTGGTGTTTTCAACCCGGAAACGCACAGGTTGTTCCAGCGCCAGGCCGCCGGCTCCGCCGCTTGCCGCCGTTGCCCGGTTGCCGACAATCAAACAACCCGTGATGATCCCGGGGCTATTGATGCGGATCCCCCCGCCGGCATAGCTGGAATTATATGCCGATGTGTTTCCGCGAATGATGCTGTTGGATATTATCAGATCACCAGCAGTCGCATAATAACGATGCAAGATTCCCCCGCCGCCGCTGGCAGCCTGATTGTATGAAATCTCGCAGTTGGCAATCATGCCGGTGCTGCCGTCGCGGGCGTAAACATAAAAGCCGCCCCCGGAGTCTGCGCTTACGATATTACGCTCAATCCGGCAGCCATGCATTTCAAAAATCATGCCCGGTTCATCTACCGCGGAAAGCCCATATAAGCCCCCGCCGCCGGTGGATGATACATTATCCACTATGTCGCAATTTGATGCCTTCAGCCTGGCGCTATAAGCGTAAATGCCTCCGCCCGTGGTATCGGAAATATTATTGCTGACGATGCAATCCTCCAGATACATGGCGGAGTCAGAGC
>CAYXEK010000205.1:0-5093 GCA_964463985.1 uncultured Verrucomicrobiota bacterium | reverse complement strand
AAACAGCCCGGCTCACCCGGAGGGTTCGCCCCACCGGCCGAACACCCGGCATGCAAGGTGGGGCGAACCCTCCGGGTGAGCTGCAGCACAGTTTGGGCCGACCTCATTTCCGAAGCCTGCAACGAATCGCAGATGCGCCCGATTCATAACCTTGGCAAATAATGCAATTGACATACTTGCCCTTTAACATGTTTAATGTCATAAATGCTGGAATACTGCAATTCGGTCAATTTGGATGCTGGAGGTTTTGAAGTGCAGGCATGGACTAAAAGACTGGGCATGGCAACTTTAACGATGACTTTGGCGCTGGGCTGGGCGGCGGCCAACGCTGAGCCGGCGCCGCCGGCGATTCCGGTATGCGGCCAGCCGCCGCGGATGGATGGCAGCCTGGACGACCCGGCCTGGGGGGCGGCGCTGGCCATCGCCGATTTCGTCCGCATAGATGCGGGCGGCGAACACCCCCCCATGACCAACGTCACGGCCCGGCTGATGCGGGATGATGCATGGCTGTACGTTGGGTTCGACATTGCGCACCCGCTCCCGCTGACGGTTGTGCCGGTGTACAAGCACCGTGACGATCCGGTCCAGCGCGAGAATTGCGTCAAAGTCGGATTCGATCCCGGGACGGACGGCAAATTATGGTATCACTTCCGCCTGAGTTGCGGCAACGTCCGCTCCGAACAGCGGAATTCGGCGCAAGGCGGAATGCAGACAGCCTGGAATATCCCGTGGCGGTCGGCCGTCCGGATTACCGACACCGGCTGGCAGGCTGAAATTGCGCTGCCGTTTGCTCTGCTGATGGAACTGGGCGAGCCGGAAAAAGCCCGAATCAATCTGCTGGCGCATATTTTTACGCCGATTCTCGATCCGTACGGCGTGGAAATCGGTAAGGAACGCGAAGTGGCCGCCTGGGCGGCCACGCCGGCTTCCTGGTGGACCACGCCCGGCCGGTTTATTGCCGTGGCTGGTCTGGCGGACGCCGCTTTTGAAGCGCCGTTTCTGCCGAGGCTGGAAAAGGCCGAGATCGGCGGCTACGAATTTGCGGACGGCAAGAATCAATACCGGGTGATGGGTCTGGCGCGCAACTACAGCAGCCGCGCCGGGAAGGTGGCATTGCGGGTGAAAGATGCGCCCGTGGCGGGAGAGCCGGCCATGACGGCGCTGGAGTTGGACCTGGCCGGCGGCGCGGATGCGGAATTCGACCTGGCCGTGCCCGTGCGTTCGGTGGTCCGCCGGAATATTGAAGTGGAAATCGCGGGGGAGGAGGGCGAGATTCTGGACCGGATCCTGGTTGAAAATCCGCCGGCGCTGGATTTGTTCAGCGCCTACCTGGACCGGAATTATTACACGACGGAAGAGCAGGCGGAAGTCGTCTGCCGGATCGGCCTGCCGGAGGCGGGGTTGAAGAACACCAGCCTGGCTGTCAGCACGGCGGATGGCAAAATCCTGGGTGAAACCAAAACGGTCAAACCGCACACGGAATGCGCGTTTTCGCTGGCCGACATGGCCGATGGCAGCCACCAGATCAAGGTGGAATTCCGACAGGCGTCCGGCGCTCTAATCGCGGATCAGGCCTTGGAGCTAGTCAAGCGTCCGCCCAAGCCGGGGCGGGAATGGAAAATAGACCGGAAAATCCGGATGCTGCTGGACAACGGTCAGCCCTATTTCGCCTACGGCATCCTGATGGGCGGCTGGAATCGCAATGTTTTCAACGATGAAAATTACCGGGAAATCGCCGAGGCGGGGTTCAATTCTGTGATGTATTGGTCGGCGCCGGGGACGGTGGAGGCAACCCTGGAGGCGTTGGATAAAATCGGCAAATACAATATGCACATGGTGGCGATCCCCCTGGCCTTCGCCGGCAACAAAGCCGGTTTTCAGCCCAAACTGCCCGAAGGCATCAGCTCCTGGTCGGGATTCACGGGGTTGAAAGGCGCGCTGATGAAATCCAAGTGGTCGCGCCCGGAACGCAACCGGATTCATGCCGACATCTTCGATCAGGCCGCGCCGGTCATCCGCGCCGGCATTGAGGCGGTTAAGGACCACCCGGCCCTGATGGCCTACGAATCGTTCGACGAGCCGTTGCTGGACAGTTACTTCGACCAATACGCCGAAGGACGGAAATTATACCGCCTGGCCCGCGAAACCGACGGGTATCATCCCATGCGCGTGTTGTGGAATTCCGGCATGCCGCCCTATGAAGAAAAATACACCGACTGGAGCGATATCCATGCCCGCGATCCCTACTGGGCGCCGCCGGTCGGCGCCGGCCGCGACTCGCCCAACTGGGTGGCGCGCGAGACGGCCGAACTGACCGCGCGCGGCCGGATTGACCGCAAACCGGTCTGGCAGACCCCGGTGCTGGAAATGTATTCCGGGCATTACAAGCGGCATCACCTGCCCGCGGAGCAGCGCGCGCAGACTTACCTGGCGATCTTGTATGAATGCAGCGGAGTTTTTTATTTCGTTTATCCCGCGATGCACCAGGCGACCTGGGATATGATGAAAGAACTCGGCCGGGAAATCCGCGCGATTTATCCTTTGATTACCACGCCCGTGCCGGAGCACAAGGTGGCATACGCGGGGTTGGATGTGGATGTGATCGGCATGAAAATGCCCGATGTGCATGCGGCGTTGCGCCGCAATCCGGCGGGCGGTTACGCCCTGCTGGCCGTCAATGGCCGGCCCTGGCCGGTCCAGGCGTCGTTCTCCCTGCCGTTTGTCCGGCCGTCCGGCCGGATCCGCAGCCAATTCGGGCCGGAAACTTTTGCTGTCAAGGATGGCGCATTCAGCGACACCATCGAGCCGTTCGGACGCCGGGTTTACCTGGTGGATGCAACCACGGATGCCGGGCCGGATTTGACCGTGACGGTTGCTCAAACGCCATTAAATGCGGATTATGTGCCAGAACAGGCGGAATTGCGGATTCCGGAGACCGGCGTGAAAAACATCATGCCCAACCCGTCATTCGAAGAAAACACCCTGCCGGGGTTCCCGGACTACTGGTTTTTGGGCGCGCATAGCGCGCCGACATATCCCAACCAACGCGCCGGGCGCGAAAACGCCATCTTCGAGTTGGATGCCGGACAGGCTTACCATGGCAAATATTCATACCGCATTCGCGGCGGTTATACGTATTTCAAACTCTGTCCCCAGCATGACCGGCCGACGCCGTATGTCTGGTCGGCCTGGATGCGCGCCGACCGGCCATGTGTGACGGTGCGTTTTGGCGGTGACGGGATTTCGAAGCAAGCGGCGACTTTTACCCCGACAACGGAATGGCAGCGGTATCATGTGCCCCTGACCATGCCGCGCCATGCGCGCCGGCATAACAGTTATGCGTTATCGGTGGCAACGGCGGATCCGGGCGCCTGCGTCTGGGTGGACGCCATGCAATTCGAACTGGGCGCCGAGCCGACGGAGTTTGAACCGTAATGCCAAAAGGGGCAAAGGGGCAAAGGGGCAAAGAAAGGGACAAAGGGGCAAAGGGGCAAGGATTCCAAATTCGTCCCCTGCCGTCTTCCGCTGTTTGCTGTAGTAGCCGAACGGCGTTCGGCATTCTGGAATGCGCCACACCCATGCTCGTCGGACTACGCAGGGCGCTGCCGTGGCTGCGCCCGCCGAAGCTAGGCGTAGGCGGGCGCTACTACAGTCGGATTGTAATCGGATAAATAAAGAACTGCCAAGTCGGCTAAGGTGTAAAGACCCGTGCAAAAATCCGTGAAACTTTTGATTTTTGTGCTCATGGGCAGCTTGCTGCTGGCCGGTGCGAAGCCGGCTGGCGCTGTCTGCATCTATAACCAGGAAGACAACGCCGTCTGGATTTACGATTATACGGCCGACCTGCCGGCTGGCCCGCGCCAGTTGATGTTTGCCGAGCAATTGAACCAATGGGGGCTGGTGTCTTATGACCGGTCGAACGACACCTGCACCGTCAAGGCCAATCTCTGGATCGGGCGCGACAATGGGACTGATACCTATTTTCAACTGGGCGGTCCCGGCCATCCCCGCGCCACCCTGATTTTGCAGGGCGACCTGGTGATTTACCCGTCCGGTAATCAAAGCATCAACCGCCTGACTGTTGGCTGCCCGGACAACCCGGAAATCCATGCCCGGGTGCTGTTTGACAACGGACCCGGCAAGCCTTGCACCCTGCGCGCCGGCGCGTATTACCGCGGCAACAGGATGACCCCGGGGCGGATTACCGGCGGAGAGTTGCTTGTGTATCACGGAACCATTACCTCCGCCGATCCGGGGCGCCCCATAGGCAGCCATCTCTATCTTTACCTGGACCGGATAGTCCTGAACTCGGCCGCCATTGCCGGGGTGAACGGGACGATCGGTTACGGCGTGAATGCCGGCAACAGTTTGATCGAAGACTGTGTTTTTTCCGACAGCCGCATGGCCTTCGGATGGGGCAGCCAGGCCATGCGCGGGACGACTTTCCGGGGGTTGAAAACCGTCTTCGGCGATTCGTCGCGCTATCCGTTGAATGCTGCTTTAACCGAATGCCGGTTCGAAGAAAATGATGCCAACTGGGACCTGCAGGCCGGCAACATCTACCTGGTTGACTGCGAAGTCGGCCCCCCGCGCCGGGGCAACCGGTACGCGGCGCGGACGAATGCGGTCTTCACGGTGCACCATGCGCGCGTCGGCGCGCAGCGCACTACGGTCCATGCCGGCGATGTCCCCGAAAGCATTCGCGCGGTGTCCAGCCGGCACGTAATGCTGAAAGTGGTTGACCTGCACGGCAAACCGCTGGGAAATGCCAGGGTTGAGGCGCGGTGCGAACAGGATGACCGGATCGTCCGCACGGCCATGACCGGCGCCGGCGGGATGACGCCCGGGCGCGGCGAACCGGGGGCATTGCTGCTGGATGAATGGGAGGAAACCGCCGGGGAGTCGGCCAACCAGCCGGTGCGCCGGGAGTTTTCTTACAGGCTTACCGTCACGCCCCGCAAAAAAACACCGGTTTGCATAAGCGAAAAATATTTTCCGACCCAGAGTTGGCAGATAGTGGAAACAACGCTAAAATAGTAAGCGATATCCCTGGACCAAAAAACGGAGGCGCATTATGCAAGGCAAGATAATAG
>CAYXEK010000204.1:0-5242 GCA_964463985.1 uncultured Verrucomicrobiota bacterium | reverse complement strand
GCCTGGTGCCATTGCCAGGCGGTTTTGACGATATTTGTGATCTGGCTTTGCGCCGGCTGCCAGCCCAGTTCCGTCCGGGCCCGGGCGTAATCGGCCACCAGGCGCGGCGGATCGCCGGGCCGGCGCGGCAGGTATTGCGCCGGGATGGGGTGGCCGGTAATCCGGCGGGCGGCTTCCAGCACTTCCTGCACCGAACAGCCCGCGCCGGTGCCCAGGTTGAAAGCTGCGCCGGCATTGTCCGGGAGTTTATGCAGTGCTAAAACATGCGCCATGCCCAGGTCGCCGATGTGAATGTAGTCGCGGATGCAGGTGCCGTCCGGCGTGGGGTAATCGTTTCCGTAAATTTTCAAACGCGGAACTTGTCCCAGGGCCACCCGCAGGATGTTGGGAATCAGGTGGGTTTCAGGCGTGTGGTCTTCGCCGTGCCGCGGCGTCGCGCCGCAGGCGTTGAAGTAGCGCAGGAACACGGTCTGCCACTGGTGCGCGGCGGCGTACCACCGGAACATCTGCTCGCACATCAGCTTGGAGGCGCCGTAGGGGTTGGTGGGCGCCTGCGGCGTGTTTTCCGTGATCGGCATTTCGGATGGTTCCCCGTAAGTCGCGCAGGTGGAGGAAAACACCAGGCGCCGCACGCCCGCCTTGCGCATGGCTTCGGCCAGGTTTATGGCGCCGCCGACATTGTTGACGAAATAACTTTCCGGCTGGGCCATGGATTCGCCCACCAGCGCGTAGGCCGCAAAATGCATCACGGCATCCGGTTTTTCCGCGGCCATGGCCTGTTCGATCTGGTCCGGATGGCGCAGGTCGCCCTGGATGAAAATCGCCCGCTGGTCCACCGCCGCGCGATGGCCGCGTTCCAGGTTGTCGAAAACCGCCACTTCGTGGCTTTCGTTCAGGAGCATTTCCGCCGCCACGCCGCCGATATAACCCGCTCCGCCTGTGACTAAAATTTTCATGGCTGTTTATTATAGCGCATTTTGGAATTTTGGCCATATTTTTATGCGCGACCGGCAGCGTCTTGGTTCCAATTATTGGCGGGCGGCGGGGCCAAGGCGCAAAATCGGCAGGGTTTCCTCCGCCAGCGTGGCGTTCAAGTCGAACAACACGAATCCGGCGCAGTCCAAGGCGCGGGCTTGCATGATCTGCTCGATGACCCGGTCGGGGGTTAACCGGCTTTCGGCGGCGGTAACGCCTATCCCGGGATAAATCCGGCCGGAGGCGCCAGGCAGGGCGCATTGACGCCGGACCGCCGCGGCGAATTCGCCGGTGTATTCCGTGTAATTCATGGGGACGACGAAGTCCAGCCATCCTTTTTTCAACCAGTTTCCCCAGTCCTGGCCCACGTTGCGGCGGCAATCGGGGTAATTCTGGTATACCGCGGCGGAAAGCTTTATGCGCGGATCAACTTCGCGCAATGCCTGGCGGACGCGGCGCACAAATGCCGTCATTTGTTCGCAGCGCCAGTCCTGGAATCGGCCGGCGAGGGCGCCGTCGCGCGCGGCGGCCGGCCAGCCGTCGGCGCGCCGGCCCAGGTCTTCCTCGAAACGCCGGCGGCAGCCGTCGCAGAAGCAGGCATGGGCCCCAGGGTAACGCAGGTAGTCCAGGTGAACGCCGTCCAGCAGGCCGGTGCCCGCCGCTTCCCGGATGGCGTTGATTTCCTGGGCGACGTTCTGCGGATGGCTGGGGCACAGCCAGGGCAGGACTTCTCCATCAGCGGCGCGCTGCAGCCGCCCGGCGCGCCGCCATTGCGCGATCTGTTCCGCCGGCGCTGCGCCGAGGTTCCAGCATACTTTCCAGAGATGCATATCCATTCCCGCTTCGCGGGCGGCGCTCCCCGCCTGGCGGAGCTGATCGCCAAGCGCGCGGCTGATATCGGAGGGCGAAACGATCCGGCTGGGATAATGGGCCGTGCCGGCCCATAACAGGTTTGGGAAAACGGCGGTCATGCCGGAATTCTTTAAGAGGCGCATCGTGCGCGGCCAGTTGCCGGGATACAGCCCCAGACCGGAATGGTTCCATACCCCCCGGAATTCACGCGCTCGGGGGGGCTGGGCGGCGGCATAGGCCTGCAGCAGCGCGCGCTGCACACGCCGGCTTTCACGGAATGCCCCCGGATAATCGCGGTCCGCCATCCGGCTCCTTAACATCCGGTAATGGTTATTGGCCTGATCAAGCGCCGGCCGGGCAAACTCATTCCGGGCGTTGGCGCCCGCCAGGCTGGCGATGCCGGCCAGGGCCGCGGACATGCCGGAGAAGACGCCGATGCGGCCGGCATTCGCGAAGGCGCTCAGGGCGGAATCTCTCCAGAGGGATTGGTCGAAATGGCCGGCCAGCGCCAGCAGCAGCAGTTTCTTGTTTTCATCATCGCCGTTCAGCAAAATGTGCGACATCCAGCAACCCCGGCCGGTAAGCGCCCAGGCGGGATCCGAGCTTGATTGGCCGGCGGCATTCCGCCAATGGGCGATAATTCCGGCATGGTCTGCCGCCGGATAAACCGGGCGGATATTACTGGAATCCTGGAAAACCAGCGCGGGCACATTGGGCGGCGCCTCCCGGTTGAAGGCGAAAGCGCTCCACTGGCCGGGACGTTGAGCGCGCCGGTATTCGCCGAGGCGCAAGCCGAGCATTTCCGCCAATTGCGGATCGGCGCTGTAAAATACCATCAATTTCCCGCCGCGCCGGACAAAATTCTGCAAAGCCTGGATTTGCCGGCGCGGCGGATGCGGATTGTATGGCAGAATGGCCAGGCGCACGCCGGACAGACGCCCGGCCATGACATCTTCATCGTCCAGGCTGGCAAAGGGTAAATTCAATTCTTCCAGCCACCGGCCGATCCGGCGGGCGGTGCTGCTGGCCGCGTTGCGTTCGGCCTGGTTGGGGGCGGAAATTGTGCCGCGTACCAAGGCCAGCGCCGGCCGCCGGGCATTCAGCGCATGCAGGGTCAGGGCGGTATCTGCGGCGGCAGCCGGCATGACGCTGAGGCGGATGCCGTCAATCCGATGCCAGCCGGACGGCCGGCCTTCCGTGCCGGCGTCCCGCTGCGCCAGGAATAATTTCTGACGGCCGGGTCCCGGCAGCGGCTTCAGCCATACGTACCATCCCTTGCCGCTTTTCAAATACAAACCGACGCGGCGCACCGCCGCGTGATTGTGGCAGCTTATTTCCAGTTCCAGCGCCGGGTAATGCGCCAGGTTGAAATCAGCGTCGCGGTCCCAGAAAACACGATCCATTCCCTGGCGCAGCGGGCAGGGCAGCAACAAACCGGCGCCATCACGAGCCGCGGCGGCGGATGGGGTGGCGGGGCCCGGCCGCCAATGCCGTGCTGCCCCCGCCGGGTTGGGTTCCAGGCTGAGAGCCGGCGTCTCCGCGCGGGCGGGGCAGGCCGTCAGTGTGGCCAGGAATAGGGCAATACAAGGCAATTTTGACGGCATGTCAACGGGATGTTGTAAAGGATTTGCTTTGCTGAATTTTTCTGTAGCGGCGCAACTGCGTTGCGCTCAGGAGGCCGCACATAGTGCGGCCGCTACAGCCGGAATCGGCATGCCGCACACCGTGCGGCCGCTACAGCCGGAACCGGAAGGCCGCACACCGTGCGGCTGCTACAGTCGGAGGTGGTTGATTCACCCGCCGGTAAGTTTGCTCAGGATGTAAAAATCCAAAGATTCGTAATCGCGTTGGGCGATCAGGTCCTGGATGCGCTTTTCATTCAGGCTGCGGCTGATTTCCAGCAGCCTCAGGAAGATTTTCCGGCTGTTGACCAGATGTTCGACGGCCGGGAATTTCTGGGTGCGCATGGCCTTGACGTCCAGACCGACGTATTCGCCACGGCGTCCGTAATCGTACCGATCCAGGATGCGCACCTGGTTGAACGCGCGGCGCAGGTCCGCGGAACCGAAGGATTTGTCCTGGTCGAATTTCAATCCGTTCTGATCGTTCAGGTGGACAGTCCAGAGTTTGCCGGCGGCCAGGGCAAATCCCATTTCATCCGAGGGATCCAGGCCGGCCAGAATGGCATGCGCGCTTTCAATGTTTACCCCAACGCGCGCGGGATCGCTGCACATTGAGGCCAGGGCGATGGCATGCCCGGTGGTGGGGATGTAAGCGTGATCCATCGGCTCATTCGGCTTGGGCTCGATGGCGATGCGGATGTCCGGGTCGTATTCCAGCATGTAATTTACGGCTTCCACCAGGCGGGCGACGGATGTCCGGCTGTCCTTGGCCTCGCGGATGTATGTGCCTTCGCGCGCCAGCCAGAGCACGATCAGCCTGGTATCCAGCGCCCTGGCGATGTCTATGGCGCGGCGGCTGCGTTCCAGGGCGTATTTGCGGCACTTGGGGTCGTTGGAAGTATAGCCGCCGTCAATCGTGCGCGGGTCTTCCCACAGGCGCGGCGCGACGAATTCTGCCTGCAGGCCCGCCCGGCGCAGAAGTTGATGCACCTGTCCGGCGCGCTTGACGATCTGGGCCGGCGTCAGGTCGTTCATTTCCGGCACGGCGTCGTCGTCGTGAAACTGCACGCTTTCGAAACCGAGTTTCCTGTAAAGCGCCAGTTTTTTTGCGAAAGGCAGGGTTTTGCGCACGGTTGGGCCGAACGGATCGGCGCCTTCGTGAATGTTCCAGGGTCCGAACGAAAAGCGGAATTTACCGGCCATGATATGTTCCTTTCATTTGTTCAGAAAAAATGCTTGATTAATTTCAACGCGCTTTGCTTCCAGGGCACGCGGTGCGATACGCCGGTCTGGTTGCGGAAGCTTTCGTAGTGCTCGAGATACCAGCGGTAATTGCGTACCAGCGCCTCGCGATTGGAATAGCGCGGCTGGAATCCCAGTTTTTGGCGCGCCTTCTCAATGCTGACAAACGAATCCTTGCCGGCGGTTTCGTACACCCATTTGTACAGCGGCGATAGATGCAGCAATTCCAGCAGGCGCAGGCCCCAGATGGCGGGGGCGGCGGGGAACCCGATGATGCGCCTGCCGAACCCGGCCTCGTCCAGCACGGCCTGGTAATCCTCGCGCATGGTGTCAAATTCCGCCGCGCCAATGTTGAAGGTGTCGTTGACCGCGGCGGTGTCAAGCGTCAGGCACAGGTAGATGGCATCGCACAAATCTTCGACATCCAGCAACTGGTAGCGGTTGCGGCCGTTGCCGATCATGGGAAAATTCCGGCCATCGCTCGCCCATTCGTAAAAAATGGCGAACACGCCCAGGCGTTCGGGGCCGATGAACGATTTCGGGCGGAGGAT
>CAYXEK010000203.1:0-5251 GCA_964463985.1 uncultured Verrucomicrobiota bacterium | reverse complement strand
ACCGGCCGAACACCCGGCATGCAAGGTGGGGCGAACCCTCCGGGTGAGCCGCAGCCCAGTTTGGGCTGACCTCATTTCCGAAGCCTGCAACGAATCGCAGATGCGCCCGCAGGCGGGGCGGAGTCGTTCCCGCAGAAGACGGCGCAGTGCGCCACGCCTGCGGCAAGGGCCAGGCGGCGCTCAGATGTGTTTGGGCTCCCGCAGCCAACGCCCCAGCAGCCAGCCGAATCCCAACAGCACAATCACCGCCAGCAGGTAAGCCGGCAGGACGGCGGGATGGGAATGGATGACGGCCCGGCGGATCAGTTCCGGCGCCATCCAGCCTGCCAGCGTCATGGGCAGCAGGTACAGGCGGCCGCGCAGCAGCCGCTCATGAATGGCCGCCAGCATAATCCCGGCCAGCAGCCCCTGGACCAGCCAGGCCGGTATGCTGAACACCTCGCTGCGCCCGATGAGCAAAAATCCCAACCCCACCAGCAGCAGCCGGGCGCCCCAGGCGGCTGAACCGCCGCGGCGCATCAGGCCGTTGACGGCCAGCAAAACCGTCAGCATGAAGGCCGTCCGCAACAGGAAGATATCCACCAGACCGCCCATCGCCCCGCTCAACCATGGCGCAAAGGTATTCGCCATCCACCCATCCTGCGGCCAATAGGGAGTTACGACCGGGAAAAACCAGGCGGCCGCCACGGTCGCGCCCTGGAAAAACACGCCCCATGCCAAGGCGGCCAGCCATTCCCGGGGCCCGCCCGCCGGCGCGGCGCCCGGGCGCGCCGCGGCCATGCCGATGCAGAGCGCGGCAATGCCCGGCGCCAGAATCCACGCCAGAGCTGCTTGCGCCAGCGTCTGCAGCACCTGGTTGGCGAAGGGCTCGCCCGTGGAAAACCCGGCCACTATCGCCGGCCACCGGTTGGCAAAACCCAGAACCGCGGCGGCCAGGCCAATCAGATACACCCTTACCGCCAGGGGGCGGGCCAACTGCCGGCGGCTCCAGCGCAGGATGGCGGCCAGCAGGCCGGCCTGGAAAATGATGATGATCGCCACCGTGCAGATCATGGAGACGATCTTCATCTGGGAGGCGCGGCCGGTTTCCGCGCGCTGCCACGGCTCCGGCACGCGGATGGACCGGTTATATCCGACAATTCTTCCATCAGCCAACCCGACGGACACCCGGGCTTCATCATTGGTCAGGTATGCAAAACGGCTGTCCGCGAAAGTAAAGGCCCAATCCGTGCGGTGCGGACGCTGCGCAGGCTCGGAAGCAATCTCCCGCATGACTCCGGCCGGCCAGGGCAGCGTTTCTGCCAGAAATTCCCGGGCCAACCGGCGGGCCTCGTCTTCCGCCATGGCGGCGCCCGGCCGCGCTTCCGGAAGCCGGTGGTAAATCCGAACCACCCGGCCGGTTGCGGCCAATTCCACGCCGAATGCCTCCGCGCGCTCGGCGACGTCAACGGCCTGGTCAAACCGCTGCCATTTCACCCGCCAGGCTGCCTGTCCGAGATAACCGTTAGTCTGCAACTCGCGGTATCTTCCCGGCCCGAATTCGCGCCAGACATAACGCTCCCCAAATCCCGGCGCATCGTCCACACTGGTCAAGATTTGCCATGCGCCGGCCGGCATCATGCCGGCTGCCTGTAAAACATCCTGCGCCTGCCGGCGCGCGGTGTGGCAGTCCATGCGCAAGCGTTCAAAATGCGCCGTGAAGTCGGAAGCGCCCAGCCACAAAACCGTCCCAACCGCGCCCAGCGCCAGCGCCGACAGGAACTGGCGGACCGTTAAGCCCGAACCGGGCTGCTCCGGCGCTGCCGCCGGCACGGCTGCAGCAGGCGGCGGGGGGGTCCAGGCGGCATTGAAGGCTTCCCGGGGCGCCGGCCGCCACCGTTGCCGCAGCGCCACGGCCGCCACTGCCAGACCCGGAGCGGCCAGCAGGATCGCCGCAACCGCGCGGCTGAGCCAGATCCCGGGGATACTGGTGAAAAACAGGGGGATGGACATCAGCGACATGTCTACGGCGTAATGCGCCACGATCACGGGCACCAATCCAAACCGCAGGTATAACAGGCCGAAAACCAGGAATGCCGGAGCAATTTCCACAATCCGGACGTATGCCGGCTGCTGCGGGTAATTGGCATGCGCGGCGCCGAACACCAAGGCCTGCAACACCAGCGCCAGGGCCACCGCCGTCCTGGGCCGGCCCCAGCGCCGACCCAGCAGCGCCGCCCCGGCCAGCGGCACGGCGCGGAAAAGGCACTCCTCCCAGCAACCCGCCTGCAGGGACATGGCAAATGGCGAGAGCCAGGGCAGGTACATCGAAACAATGTTCGGATCCAGCAGCGTATCGGAAGGCGACCACCAGCCGAACAGCCGGTTGCAGGCCAGGTAAACGCCAATGTCGTACGCCACCAGCAACGCCGCCAGCACATACCCGCCCGCCACCTGCCCGGCGATTTCCGGCGTGCCGGCCACGCGCGGCCGCCAGATTTGCCAGAATTGAACCTGGTGCGGCCACGCCCGGCGGGTAAACCCTTCCGCCACCATGAAAGTCAGGCTCAGCGGCAAAAGCATGAACAGGAATTGCCCGGCAGCCTGAAGGAAAAATTCATTTAAAAACCGCGAAGCCGGCAGCGCCGTATCGTACTGCATCCATGCCTGCGCCAGGTAATTCAGCATGCTCAGCGCGCCCAGCAGGGCGATTCCCGCCCCGGCCAGGACCGCCGGACGCCAGATCAGCCAGCGTCGGCGCAGGAGATAAAACAGCCCCGCCAGGCATCCGGCGCCGAAATAAAAAACGCCGATGATCACAACGCTGGCCATGGCCAGCGTATGATTGGCCGAACGCATCTGCTCATACCGCCGGTCAAAGGCCTCCGGCACCTTGATGTAATGCTGCAAGGCCGTCAATTTATCGCCGCCGACTTCCGCCCGCACGCGGTAGCGCCCGTCGCCCAGGCGTTCCCGGATGCGCTCATATATAAAAGCATGGTCCACGCGCCGGTTGGCGCGGACTTCCTTGGAAGTCTCCACCGCCTGGAATTCTTCCAGGGGGATGCCCCAGTCATCGCGCATGGCGGCTTCGGCAATTTGACGGGCCGCGGGTTCCGCCAGCGCCGGCCCGGGCGCATCTTCCGCAATTTTTTCCCGGAAGCCGCAAGGCGCGCCGCCGGGCGTCAGCCAGATCATGGTTTCGTTGATCTCGCCTTCCCGGAAATGCCGGACCTGCCAGTAATACGGGGAATACAGGCCGTTCTTGATCAAGGCCGCAAAGGCCGGCTTGCCGCCGGCTTCCAGTTCGACAAAGTTCTGCACCCGGCGGTCGCTGTCAAAAACCGCCGCCGTCCGATAATCCGCCGGACCCCAGCCGCGCGCGCCGGCCAGGGCTGCGGCTTGTTCCAGAGCCTGCGCGCGGCTCATGGTCACGCGGAGATTTACCACCGGCCAGGCGGCGGTAAAATTTTGCGCAATGAATACCAGGCTCAACCCGCCCAGCGCCGCCAGTCCCGCCCAGACAGTTGTTTTTTTAAACATGATCGCACCCGCTTCCGATTGATTCAAGCCGTGTAATTTTACCGCGGCTCGTTCTACAAAAATAAAAGATCGCCGCCAGACAATTTATGCGCCCGCGCCGAATTGCCGCCGGCGTCCCGGCCACGATGGTCAAGGGCCATGATTGCGGGCTGGCGCCTTGGGGCGGCAATTTGCGATTTTTACAGCCCCGCGTCGAATTCCACCGTCTGGCCACGGGGCACTTCAATCTCGCTGCCGGCCGGCAACGCTTCGTCCATGCCCTTGACATGCACCAGCAGGTTGTAAGTTCCGGGGGGGATCATGAACCGCCGCCACAGGGGTTCCTGGTTGTCCGAACGGCGGCGCACTTGCAGGAATTTTTCCTCGGAACCGGAACGCAGCAGGTCCCAGCCGGTCACGCTGGTGGAGGCCGGTGGTTTTAACGCAAACCCGGTATCCAGTGTCACCGTGGCCTGCTTGCCGGCGGTGACGGTGATGTTGGTCGCCAATAGCATCGTCGCGGGACTGCGGGAATATCCGATCGCAAGGTCATAAGCTCCAGCCGGCAGCGGCTTGGGCTTGAACAGGTAGTAATCATTGTCGTGGACCTCGGTCTTAATCAACACTTCGCCGGTGACGCGCGCGATGATCTGCAGAAAATCAATATTGTTGTCCGCCAGGCCGTCCGCCAGATTGAAGGCCAGGGACCCCAGCGCCAATTCCGTTGTGGTTCCGCCATTGACTTCAAAATAGCCCAGCTTGATGGAACTGGGCGGTTGGTAATTAGGATTGGCGAAATCCAACCATAACTCATATTCACCAGACATCAGGGGGTGGGTGGAGTCCGCCCCGGACAATTCCGCTTTTTTAACAACCTTGTCCTCGCCCCGGCGGCGGATTTGCATGCCGGCCAGGCTGGTCAAGGCTGCGGGCGGCATCACCAGATGCAGTTTTCCCAGGCCGGTTTTACGTTGCACTTTTTCGGTTTTGGCCTTTTCCACCTTCTCTTCGATATCCTTGCAGACCGTTTCCAGAGCCGCCAACAGCGAGGCGTGGTCGGTGGCGGAAAAATATCGGCCGCCCCCCGCTTCCGCCAGGTCCAGCAACGCCTGTTTTTCATTTTCCTTGATGTCGTATCCAACGACGTACAAGACAAATCGCAATTTGCCCGCTTTCAGCTTTTTAACGAGGGCGCAGGGGTCGCCGCCGCAGGTTTCCAGGCCGTCTGTCAATAAAACCATCGTGGTTTCCACGCTGCGGGATTGCAGGGCGTCGGCAACCGTCAACAACGCCAGGGTAATCGGCGTCATGCCCACCGGCGCCAGGGCTGCCACCCGTTCGACCAGCGCCGTCCGATCGTCACTGCCGGCTGGAATCAGGATTTCAACGTCCTGGCAGTCCCGGGGATTGCGATGTCCGTATGCCGCCAGCCCCAGGCGCACTTCCGGCGGTAATTCCGGCACCACAATGCGCATGACTTCCTTGGCTATCTCCAATTTCGTGCTCCCCTGCATGGCGGCCTGCATGCTGCCGGATGAATCCATGATGAACATGACTTCCGGATAATCCTGCGCCCGGCTGATGCCGGCCGCTGCAATCAACAATGCCGCCACACTTGTTTGAACCCACCGGATGGACTTCATTGGTCGCGCCTCCGCATAAATGTGATTTTGGCTGAATTGGCTGCCGTTGTCCGTCACCCATTTTGATTTTTAGCATATGCTATGGCGGACGCAAAGGCAAAACAAAA
>CAYXEK010000202.1:0-5258 GCA_964463985.1 uncultured Verrucomicrobiota bacterium | reverse complement strand
ATACTTGAGCGAAAATGAAGCAGTAGATTGACAAAACTCATAGAAGGGCGGTCAGTCCCTGACCGCCTTGGCGCCCAAGGCGCGGGCCGCGCTGGCGGCATTGGGCGCCCTACCGATATGAGATTGCCTTCAAAAATATCCATATTATTGAGCCATTTTCATTACCGTCCCACAGGGACGGTAATGCTGGAATAGTGGAATAATGGAATGTTGAAAATCAAAGAGTTGCAAAATATAGTCGCGTTTTTTTATTAAACGTGGTTCCGGTATTTTGCTCGCTTGATTGTGCGCCGCAACCCCGTCCCCATTATTCCATCGTTCCATCATTCCAATTTTCCATGGGATGCCACTGACCTGGAAACGACACTCAAAACACAAGATGCACAAAATCAGATTATTTACGAGCCAATTTCAAAAGTTCTGACAAAAAGGTCGGGGTGTAACCCAACCCTCCAAAAACGGGTTGTTTTTCCATTTTGGAGGGACGACTCGTCGTCCGGGACTTTTGAAACTGGCTCACTAATAACGCAACATTCTGTCATCGTGAGCGAAGTCGAGGGATATCAACCTAGGCAATAATACTTAAGATTCCTCCCTGCGGCCAGGCTCAGGGCAGAGGTGCTATGGCCGGCTCACCCCAGGTTCGCCCTCCAGGAATCACGCTTACTCACCCACCCACAAACCAACACACTTCCGCCCCCAAGTTCCAGCGCGGTACGCCGTTCGGCTGCATCCTATTGAAAAAAGAATTGAATTGCCGCACACCATTGGTTTATTATGCGCAAATGTCCAAAATAAATCATGTGGCGATTATGGGTTTGGGGTTAATGGGCGGATCGCTGGGATTGGCTTTGCGGTGCCAGCCGGGAATGCGGGTCTCCGGTTATGCCCGACGGGAAGAAACTCGCCGCCTGGCATTGGCATGCGGAGCGGTGGATGATGTTTTTCTGCATCCATCCGAAGCTGTTCGCGGGGCGCAACTTACAGTGATATGCACGCCTGTCGGGCAGATTCCCGCAATGGCGGAGGCTTGCCTGGCCGGACTGGAGCCGGGCAGCGTGGTCACGGATGTCGGCAGCAGCAAGGCGGAGGTGGTCAGGCGGATGGATGCCATATTTGCCGGCACCCAGGCTGTTTTTGTCGGCTCCCATCCGATTGCCGGTTCCGAACGGCAGGGGTTGGAATCTGCCAGCGCGGATTTATACCGCGGGGCGCTGGTCGTAGTTACGCCGTCAGACTTGACTGATCCGGCGGCTTTGCGAATGGCGGAGGAATTCTGGGCGGGATTGGGAGCCAGGGTGAGGCGGACAGCGCCCGGCGATCATGACCGTCTGCTGGCGGCTACCAGCCACTTGCCGCATCTGGCGGCGGCCCTGGTGTCTGCCACCGTGGGGCGGCATGCGCCGGAGCAGGCCGGCATATTTTGCGGGTCAGGCTTCTATGATACCACCCGGGTGGCGGAGGGCGATCCGGCCTTGTGGCGCGAAATTTTGCAGACTAACCGGGCAGCCGTACTGGAAGAATTGCGCGCCCTGCAAAACAACCTGACTGCATTGACGGCGGCGCTGGAAGGCGGCGATTTTGAAGCGGCGCAATGCCTGTTGGCGGATGCCCGCGTTAAGCGGCGCGCCCTGTTGGCGCAGGGTAAAGATGACCAAACAGATAAATAAAAGCGTAAACGCCACGATCGCGCCTGCCTGTTCCCTGGGGGGGGAAGTCCGGGTGCCGGGCGATAAAAGCATCTCGCACCGGCTGGCCATGCTGGCTTCGCTGGCGCCGGGGCGTTCGACCATCAAAAACTATTTGCGCAGCGAAGATTGCCTGAACACGCTCCGGGCCGTTGCCGCGCTGGGCGCGGATGTTGTCTGGCGCGAAAATGATTTGCTGATTACCGGGCGTGATTGGCGCGCGCCCGACGGGCCTTTGGATTTAGGCAATTCCGGCACGGGCCTCCGTTTGCTGGCCGGGCTTTTAGCCGGGCGTCCCTGGGCGACGGTGATGACCGGGGACGCTTCGCTGCGGTCGCGTCCGATGGAGCGCATCCGCCAGCCACTGGAATTGATGGGCGCGCGCCTGGAATTATCCGGCCCGCGCGGCTGCGCGCCTCTGACGGTGCGTGGCGGGTCGCTGCGCGGGATTGAGTACCGCCTGCCGGTGGCGTCGGCCCAGGTAAAATCCTGCGTGTTGCTGGCCGGCTTGTTTGCAGAGGGCGACACCACGGTCTGGGAGCCGCTGCCGACGCGCAACCACACGGAGATCGTTTTGCAGGCTTTAGGCGTTGACCTGGAAGTGGATGGCTTGCGCGTGCGGGTCAAGGGATACGGCCCGCGCGGCCCGAATCTGCCGCCGGGCGACTGGCTGGTGCCGGGAGATTTTTCGTCGGCCGCTTTCTGGCTGACGGCGTCGGCGGCATTGCCGTCGTCGTCGGTGTCGTTATCAGATGTAGGCTTGAATGGCCGGCGGTCGGTGCTGCTGGACATACTGCGGCGCATGGGCGCGGATATTCAGGTTAAACGCGGGAGTGATGCCTCGCCGGAACCGGCGGGCGTGATCCAGGTGAGCGGCGGCGCATTAAGCGGAACAACCGTGGGCGGCGCGGAAATTCCGGCCGTGATTGATGAATTGCCGCTGGTGGCAGTCGCCGGCGCGCTGGCGACCGGCGAAACGTTTATCCGCGATGCCGAAGAATTGCGCGTCAAGGAATCCGACCGCATTGCCTGCATGGCGGCCAACCTGCGGCTGGCGGGTGCGGAAGTGGAAGAATTGCCGGACGGCATGCGCATCCGCGGCGGCCGGCCGATCCGCGGCGGCGTGCGGGTCAAAAGTTACGGCGATCATCGTGTGGCCATGGCCATGGCGGTGCTGGCGCTGTTCGCACGCGCGCCGATGGTCATAGAAGATGTAGCCTGCGTGGACACTTCCTACCCGGAATTCTGGCGCCATTTGCGGGAACTGGGCGGCCGGGTGGAACTCGGGGCGGCAGAGTAAGCCGGGAAAACCAAAAAGCATGCAGAATGGATTTGTCGCTCAGAGATTATGCGGATGAACCAAAAAATGAACAGGATCATAGCCATTGATGGACCATCGGCGTCCGGCAAATCATCCGTCAGCCGGGAAGTGGCCCGGCGGTTGGGGTGGGTGTACGTGGATTCGGGGGCGGTTTACCGCGGGCTGACCCTGGAGTTCCTCCGCCGCGGGATGGATACACGGGACGCGGCGGCGGTAGAGTGCGCCCTGCCGGATGTACGCCTGGAGTTTTTTCTGGATGCCGCCCGCGCTGTGCGATTCCGCATCGGCGAGGCGGTATTGAACGCGGAATTGCGCTCGGACGAAGTCTGCCGGCACGTGAGTCATGTCGCCGCCGTGCCGGCTGTGCGCGCCAAGGTGGTGGCATGGCTGCGGGACATGACGCGTTTCGGCAACCTGGTCATGGAAGGCCGCGACATTGGCACGGTGGTTTTTCCAGGCGCGATCTTGAAAATCTATCTGGATGCCGACTTGGAGACCCGCGCCCGCCGCCGCCATCTGGAACTGGCGGAACAGATGGCGCCGGACGGCGTGCATGCTGTAGGCGCGTCATTGCAGCAGCGGGATGCGCTCGACCGCAATCGGGCCGTGCATCCCTTGCAGGCGGCCCGGGATGCGCGGGTGTTGGACACCACTTCCATGAACCTGGAGGAGGTGGTAGCCAGCGTGTTGGCGGCGTATCAGGAGTTGCCGCCGCCTTGAAATATCTCACAAAGCCACTAAGCCACAAAGAAGATACGGATTATTTACCACGGAGCCGGATGAGCGGAGGGAGGGATTAACCAAGAGGCACAAGAAGGAAAGGCACAAGAAAAGATGCTTCCCCTCCAGAATATGTGGGACAGATGAGAATTTCACCACGGAGGCACGGAGCGGAAAAGCAGGCGCGTTGTACGCTCGGCTCTTTTGCTCTCCCAGAACGAGTGTTGCGCGAATTTGACACAGGGCGAGCAGGCCGGCCTGGCCTGCATGGGTTAGACATAATGATCGCCCTGTGCCAAATTCGCGCAACGACTCCGCTGGAGGATGAGAGGAGTATGGGGAAGGCCGGACTTCTCTGTGCCTCCGTGTCTCCGTGGTGAATCCGATCCGTCAGATCGGAAGATGCAGGCCGGCGCGGTAATCGTTCGTGATCTCAAAATCTCGTGCATCTTGGCGGCTAAACTCGCTGTGTTTTAAGTGTCGTTTACAGGTGAATGATTATATCAATGGAATGGCAATGAAACTTGCTCTGATGTCATGACGCCCTTAAAAAATTCGACAAACAGGGAAAAAATCCCTTTCTGGTTCTGGTTCTTCCGGTGGATTTGTTACATAGTCCTGCGCGGCTGCTGCCGTTTCCAGGCGCATGGCGCTGAAAACGTGCCGGCTACCGGAGGTTGCATAGTGGCTTCCAATCATGCCAGTTTATTGGATCCGCCGGCCGTGGGATGCGGCGTTTGGCATCGCCATGTGCGCTTCATGGCGCGCGAGACCCTGTTCGGCAATTTCCTGACGCGCTGGTGGTGCCGGGCAGTCGGCGTGGTGCCGTTGGATCGCACCAAGGGCGACATTGCCGCCATGCGCGCGGCTTTGGGCATTTTGAAGGCCGGCGGCGCGCTTTCGCTGTTTCCCGAGGGAACCCGGTCGCGCGACGGACGACTGCAGCCCGGCAAGGGCGGCATCGGCTTCCTGATCGCCAAGGGCGGGGTGCCGGTGGTGCCGGCGTATGTTTCCGGCACTTTCCATGCCTTGCCCAAGGGCGAACGATCCATCCGGCGGCATCCGGTATCGGTGGTTTACGGGCTGCCGATCATGCCGGAGGAATTGGCTCCCTTGCTGACGCGGGAAACCCGTTACCAGGATGTTGCCGACTTGGTGATGGCGCGCATTGCCGTGCTGGCGGAAGATGCAAGGCCAGACGCAGAGAAAAATATCTCGCAAAGCCAATAAGACGGCCTGCGGCCGTAATGTGCCGCCGCAAAAGCTATGGCAGACGCAGTCCGCCGACAGGCAAACTTGCGCCTGTCACATGCACTTTTTTATCCAGTTAGGCTGGATCAACGTGCCTTTTGTCAGCCAGATACAGAGTCTTGAAATTGGCTCAATTATGCCTCTTTGTCTGGTTATGCAAATCCACTATCATCCCATAAATATGATTTATCACCTGAAAACGGCAATATCCTTAAGAAAATTTGAGTTTGGCGTAAATCAACAGATTCAGAAATACTCACACAAAGACACAAAGGCAC
>CAYXEK010000201.1:0-5262 GCA_964463985.1 uncultured Verrucomicrobiota bacterium | reverse complement strand
TCCATTTTGGAGGGACGACTTCCACGTCGTCCGAGACTTTTGAAATTGGCTCATATGAGTTGCTTCCAAAAGTCAGATTTTGAAAGCAGTATTCAGTATCCAGAAGTCAGTAGTCAGAAGCGCAAAAGATATAAAATGTTTATAACCAACCTCTTGTATTTATTCTGAATTCTGACTCCTGAATTCTGAATTCTTTCAAAACGTTAGTTTTGAAATTGGCACATGTATGCGCGATAAAATTTCAGCCTGTTTGACCGTCGGCAACGAGGAGTCCAACATCCGCCGGTGCCTGGAGAGTTTGCGCTGGGTGGATGAAATTGTGGTGGTGGACAGTTTCAGCCGCGACCGGACGGTGGAAATCTGCCGGGATTACACCGAGCGGGTGTACCAGCATGCATGGCTGGGCTACGTTGGCCAAAAGGAATTGATCAAGCAGATGGCCAGCCATCCCTGGGTGTTCTTCGTGGATGCCGACGAGGAAGTCTCGCCGGAATTGCGCGACGAAATCCTGGCGGAATTCAACAGCGGGCGCAACCGGCATTACGCCGGATACAAATTCCCCCGCAAGGTGTTTTTCCTGGGCAAGTGGATCACACACGGGGAATGGTGGCCGGATATCAAGACCCGCCTGTTTTTAAAGGAACGGGGCATCTGCACCGGCCGCGAGCCGCACGATTACGTGGAGGTCCAGGGCCCGGTGAAGAAACTCAACGGCTGCCTGTTCCATTACACTTATGACGACCTTTCCGATCAGATGGCGACGCTTAACCGGTTTTCCACCATCTCCGCCGCCAGCATGCACCAGCATGGCCGGCGGTTCAGCATCCTGGACTTGATCTTCCGGCCGCTGTTCCGGTTTTTCAAGGGCTATTTCTTGAAACGCGGCTTTTGCGCCGGCATCCGCGGCTTGATCATCTCGACCCTGACGGCCACCGGCGTGTTCTTGAAATACGCCAAGTTATGGGAATTGTCGCATGTCGGCGGCGGCGCTGCGCAGCCGCTGCCGGATAATTCCATCCCTCCGTCCCCGGCGCCGGCCGGCGAGTCGCAAAAGCATTCGGAATAATGGGGGCCGGTTTGGAATCACGCAAGATCATACGATCGGCGGGCACGGTCGGCGCCTGGATCATGATCAGCCGTCTGTTCGGCCTTTTGCGCGACATGAAGATGGCCGCCATGTTCGGCAGCTCCATGGCGATGGATGCCTTTGTGGTGGCCTTCACCATTCCCAACCTTTTCCGGGGGCTGTTCGGCGAAGGCGCGCTTTCGGCGGCGTTTGTACCGGTATTTACCGAAACGCTGGAGAAGCAGGATCGGCGGCAGGTATGGGAATTCGCGCTGCGCATGTTCTCGCTGCTGGCGATGGTCCTGACCGCGCTGACCCTCGCCGGCTTGCTGGCGGTGGCGGCGGCCATGCGGTTTGCGCCGCTGAGCCCCCGGCTGCTGCTGATCGGGGAATTGCTGCTGATCATGCTGCCCTATCTGCTGTTCATCTGCCTGGCTGCCTTCTTCTCGGCCATGCTGAATGCCTTGCGCCGGTTTGCCCTGCCGGCGGCGGTGCCGGTGATTTTGAATCTGGTCATGCTGGGTGTGCTGATCCTGATTTGCCCGCGGCTGGACCCGGCGGGCGGCGGCCGCATGCGGGTGGTGGCGTGGAGCGTCCTGGCAGCCGGCCTGTTGCAGGCGGCGGTTCCTTTATGGGCGCTGCTGCGGCGTGGATTCCGCCTGCGCCTGGATTGCGACTGGCGCGACGCCCGGGTGCGGCGGGTATTGCGCCTGATGGCCGCCGCCTCCATCGGCGTCGGCGTCACCCAGATCAACGTTTTGCTGGACCGCTTTATCGCCGTCTGGGTCGGGCAGGGCAGTCCTTCCTACCTCTATTACGCCGAACGCCTGATTTACTTCCCCCTGGGCATATTCGCGACGGCCCTGGGCACGGTGCTGTTGCCGACGCTCTCGATCCATGCCGCCCAGGACCGGCCCGAACGCGTCCGCGCGACCTTGAATTACGCCTTGCGGCAGATTTTGTTCATTACGCTGCCGGCGGCGGCCGGCATGCTGTTCCTGGCCGGACCGATCGTCAGGGTGGTGTACCAGCATGGCGATTTCACCGATCAAACCGCGCGAATGACGGCGCTGGCGTTGGCCTGTTACGCTCCGGGATTGGTGGTGTTCAGTCTCTTGAAGGTGCTGGTGCCGGTATTTTATGCCCGGCAGGACATGCGCACCCCCGTGAAGGTCGGCATTGCCTGCTCCTTGCTCAATCTTGCTTTGAACCTGATCCTGATGTGGCCGCTGCGCCATGCCGGGATTGCCATCGCTACCGTGGCGGCTTCCACGGCGCATGTGGTTGTGCTGGCAGTCCTGGTGCATCGGCGCGACGGTTCGCCGGGCTGGCGCGGCATCGCCCTGGCCGCCCTGCGCATGCTGGCGCCAACCGCCATCATGGTCCTGGCGGCACTGTTCATCCAAAACCGCCTGCTGGCGGCCTGTGTCCTGGCCGGTTGGCCGCACAAGTTGGGCGCCGTGCTGGCCCTGGCCGCCGCCATCGCCGGCGGCGCGCTGGTTTACCTGGGGGTTGCCCTCGTCTGCCGGTGCCGGGAAGCGCGAGAAATTCTGGGCGCTCTGCGCCGCCGCGGGGGTTGATGGGCCGGCTGGAGCCCGACATGAATCCTCTGTTTACGGCGCCGCGAAAGGACCATAGGGGCCGGCCTGCGCGTAACTTGCGCTGGAAAGCCAGGCGTAAATCATGCCCGTGGCAGGTTGATACATGGCGGGGTCAGCCCGGCCGTCGCCATCGTAATCGGATGCCATGGGCACGCCGCCGGCTACGCTCAGCGGACGCGGTGTGGTCAGCGGCTGGTAATTTGAGCCGGACTGCCAGACGGTCCATTGCCCGGTAGTCTCCTGGAACATGGCCGGATCGGCCCGGCCATCGCCGTCGAAGTCCGCCGCCAGGGGGATGCCGCCCGGGACGTTCAAGGGCACCGGCCCCGCGATGCGGTACCCATCGGCCGACATGGCGGCCATCCAGCCGCCGCTGGCCGCCTGGAAGATGGCGGGGTCGGCCTTGCCGTCGCCGTCAAAGTCCGCCGCCAGGGGCGTGCCGCCCGGTAGATTCAAGGCAAACGGCCCGCCCATGGCATAGTCCTGACTGGAAAACAGCACGTACCATTCCCCCGCGGCTGCCCGGAACAGCCCCAGGTCGGCCCTGCCGTCGCCGTCAAAGTCAGCGCCCACCGGCGTGGCGTCGCGCACATCGGTGTCGAGCGGGACGGCATTCTGGTAGCCTTGGGATGACAGCCAGAAACGCCAGCCGTGCCCGGCCCGGTATTCGGCAATGTCGCCCTGGCCATCGCCGTCAAAGTCGCCGGTGGGCGGCACGTCCGTGGATGATTGCAGGATGATGCGGCCGTTGCCGGTTACCACGAACGTGCCGTTGCCGTAAGCGATGCCTTCCAGCGTGGCGGCCACACCGGAGTCGCGGTTGCTCCAGGCGGCGCCGTCGGGCGAGGTCAGGATTGTGCCATTATCGCCGATGGCCACGAAAAAGCCGTTCCGGTAGCGCACGCCGTTGAGCGGTTGGGATGTGCCGGAATCCTGGTCCGTCCAGTTTTCCGCGTCCGGGGAAGTAACTACCCGGCCATTCTCGCCGACCGCCACGAACAAGTCATTGCCGAAAGCGATGTCGTGCCAGGCCGGGAGGATCGGGCGGGCGCCGCTCAGCGCCGGCGGCGATACGTCAAACCAGGTTGCGCCGTTGTTGGTTGAGGCTACAATATAGCCGCCGGATCCCACCGCCACGAATTTTTCCAGGGCATGAACAATGCCGTAATACCAGGCGCCATAGCCCGTGTAAACCAGGTTCCAATCAACGCCGTTGGACGATACCAGCGTCTTGCCGGCAGATCCCGCGGCGATGTAAAGGCCATTGCCGTATGTAATGCAGGAGAAGGTGTATGCGGTTACGCGCGCAACGCCCATCGCGCTGGGCGTCCAGTTGACGCCATCCGGCGAAGTCAGAATGGCGGCATCGGATCCGCAGGCGACAAACAGTCCGTCGCCGTAGACCAGGCCGGAAAGCGATGCGGTGATGCCGGATTCCTGCTCCTCCCAGGTTGTGCCGTCGGTCGAGGACATGATGACGCCGTTGGGCCAGCCGACGGCGACGAACCGGCCGGCGCCATAGTCAATGTCCTCAAGATTATCCGCGTAACTTTCGCCCGCCCGGGTCCAGGTTATCCCATCGGTGGAAGTGGCGATGATGCCGTTGGCGCCGACGGCCAGCAGGCAGGCATCGTTGATGGCCGCGCCGTAATACCAGGTGGAAATGCCGGTGTAACGCAAGTTCCAGGTCTCGCCGTCCGTGGATTGCAGCGTCTTGCCGGAGGAGCCGGCGGCCAGAAACAGGCCGTCCTGATAGGTCATGCAGGAGAAAGTGTAACTCACGCCCGGCGAACGGTTGGTCCAGGCCAGGCCGTCGGGCGAAGTCAAAACCGTGCCACTGGCGCCGCAGGCCGCGAAGAGGCCGGCGCCGTAGGCCACGCCGGAGAGCGCGGGGGTGATGGGGCGCGCGGCGGCGGTCAAGCCTTCCGTGTTGACGGCCTCCCAGTCCACGCCGTTGGTGGAAGTCATGATGACCGTGCCGGGCTGGCCCACGGCGATGAACCGGCCGGCGCCGTAGGCTATATCTTCAAGATCTGCGCTGGTGATCGGGTCCAGCAAGGTCCAGTTTTCGCCGTCGGCGGAAACCATCACCGCGCCGGCATTGCCCACTGCCGCGAATTGGCCGCCGGCATACTCCACCTGGTTCCAATCCACGGCCGGATCGGTTTCCACCTGGCGCCAGACCGCGCCGTCGCTGGAAAGCAAGACCAGTCCGCCCGCGCCGACCACGATGTACCGGCCGTCCGCATAAATCACGGAATTCAAATCCGCCGTGGTGTCAATGGGGATCAGGTTCCAGTCCGCGCCGTTGGTGGAGGACATGATCGTGCCATTCCGGCCGACCGCCAGGAATGACTGGCCGATCGCGATCGCGTCATTCAACTCGTTCACCGTGCCGTTCGGGAAACGCTGGTGCCAGACGCTCAAGGCATCCGCGCCCGCCATGTTGACCGCACCCAGCGCCGCCGCCAGCCAAAACAATTTCCGCAGGTTGCCTTGCATGATGTTCCCTTCCGTATGGTTGATGCAGGTATTGGATGTCCGTTATTCGGCGAATTTCAATGTGTGCGTTGGCCTGAACCCTTACCACACATG
>CAYXEK010000200.1:0-5311 GCA_964463985.1 uncultured Verrucomicrobiota bacterium | reverse complement strand
TTCGCAACGTGGGGGTCGGGAGTTCGAATCTCCTCCGCTCCACCCTCCGTCGCTCAAGAAAATCGGTTTCCGATGTTCTTGAGCTATGGAGGGTGTCCTCCGTAGCCTCGCGCGAAGGAGGACTATCCATATGCGATATGTATATTTGATCCAAAGCGCCAAGGTTTCAGAGCAACGGTATATCGGCGTTACCGATGATATAAAACGGCGTATGACCGAACATAATACCGGCAAATCCCCGCATACCTCCAAATACCGGCCATGGGTTATAAAAACGGTTATTGGTTTTGAGGACTCAATCAAAGCCAATGCCTTCGAGCGTTATCTCAAATCCGGTTCCGGCCACGCATTTTCCGCCAGGCATTTATGGTAATGCATAAACCTATATCTGGCATTTGGCAAGTTTACTGCATATGCGCGGCGGCAACGTTGACGGTATATTGTCACATCCCGTAAAGCAAGACGCACCGCACATCATCCGGAAAATGCGGAATGAAAATAGTCATTGATACGAACGCAATGATTTTCGGATTTTTTGGAAGCGGCGCGCCTGCGCCTTTGAAGGCGGCGGCCATGCTAAAAGCGTGATAAACTTCGTTGTATATCCCGCTTCGCGGGACCGCCGCCGTCCACCGGTTTCTAACCTTGGTCTATCAACGTTATATTAACCTGACCCAAGACGTCCATCGCCGTTTTTCCGAGCACAATTCCGGCCATGGAAACTGGATGTCGTCATCGGTTTCGCCGAGAAATCAAAGGCATCCGCCTTTGAAAGATATCTGAAATCCGGTTCCGGCTTTGCCTTTTCAAAAAGGCATTTTTAATATTTATCCTTTCTCTCTTCTGTCTGCCTGTCGTGCTCGCGCAGCAGGCAGGATCCGGCAAGTCTCAGAGGTTCAAATCACAACTCTACGCCTCAGCAAAAGTTGTGAATGGTGTAAGTCGGTAAAGATAATGACCGATTATGCTTGTAATCGGGCAAGAATTTGTCCATATTGACGCCGTGAATTCAATCCAGACAATTCAAGATGTGCTGCTGGAGGCCCAGCGGCAGACGCGGTTCACAGGCGTACCGCGCCGTCTCGGCTACCGGCTGGTTCCCGGCAAGGCCTTTGTCTGCATCGGCGCCCGGCGCAGCGGTAAGTCCACGCTCCTGAACCAGATGATCGCCGGACTGCTCGCCCGGGGCGTCGCCGCCGAGGACATTCTCTATGTCAACCTGTTCGACGACCGTCTGGAAGAGGTCCGGCAGGGCAACCTGAACCTCCTCACGGAGGCCTACTTCGGCCTCTATCCCGAGCGGAAGGGCCGCGAAGGTCTGCATTGCTTCCTCGATGAAATCCAGATGGCCCGAGGTTGGGAGGCGTTCGCCGACCGCCTGATGCGGGCCGAGAACATGAGCGTCTATCTGACGGGCTCCTCTGCCGGGATGCTGGCGCGCGAAGTGGGGGCCGCCATGCGCGGCCGCTCCCTCGCCTGGGAATTATTCCCGTTCTCGTTCGCCGAGTACCTGGATGCCAAAGGTGTCGCCGCCGACTTGCGCGGGCAGCAGGCGCGGCTGCGTGTTCGCAAGGTCTTTGACGGATACTGGAGGTCCGGCGGCTTCCCGGAGGTCATGGACGCCGATACTCCGCTCCGTGTTATGATCCACCAGGACTACTTCAAGACCATGGTGTTCCGCGACGTAGTGGACCGCCACGACGCCCTGCACCCCCGCGCCGTACGCGATATGGCCTATCGTCTGCTCAACTCGGCGGCCTCACTTTATACGATCAACTCCCTGACCGGCTTCCTGAAGTCGCTCGATCACCGCGTGAGCAAGGCATTTGTCGGCGATGTCCTTAACTGGATGGAGGACGCATACGCCCTGTTCACGTTGCGGCTGTTTGATGCCTCGCTCAGCCGGCAGCACGCCAACGCCAAGAAGATTTATGCCGTGGACCATGCTCTCGTGCGCTCAACATCCACCGGTATCCTGGTCAACGACGGGCATCTGCTCGAAAACATCGTGTTTGTGGACAGCCGGCGCCGCGGCCGCGAATTGTACTACTACCGGACGCGGTCGGGCCGCGAAGTTGACTTTGTCTGGCGTGACGGCGAAGGACGATTGACCCTGGCCCAGGTTGCATTTCAGGCGCCCGAAGGCAGTGACACTCTGGTCCGAGAGCTGGCGGCACTGCGCGAAGCCCTCCGCGAGCGGCCCGACAGCCGCGCGCGGCTGGTGACCATGGACGACGGTCCCCGCCGTTTAGATACGCCTGAAGGCCCTGTCGAGATCGTGCCCGTCTGGCAGTACCTGTTGGAAGGAGAAAAGGGTGAGCATGTGAATACGTGAGCAGGTGGGTCTGCGGGGCGCAAACCTGGCAAACACTTTCTCCCAGTGGACTTTCGACTGTGCAAAATAGTGGTCTACCCTTCACCCCGATCAGGATCTTACGACGGCGAACAGAGGGTTTGAATGTCTTGCCTGAATTTTGCACAGTTATTCGTTATCACCCATATGGTTACACGAGCATAGCGTCCGGAAACACCAATATTCGCCTATTCGACAAGCTCAGGACAAGCCCCCATCCCGGTCCGGATTCGCCGGCGGAGCGGGTGGTGTTGGCCGGCAGCTTGGAGCATCACATTTCCCGGTAGGGCGGTCAGTGCCGCCAGCACGGCCCGCGTCTTGGCCGCCTTTCTTTCTTTCCGCGCCGAATTCAGGCGAGTGGGAATCGGCATCAGGATTGCGCCACATCCTGCTTCGTCAGACTACGCAGGACAAGCCGTGGCGCTACTACTACAGCTGGATTCCGTTCTTCTGTAGTAGCCGAACTGCTTGCTGCGCGGCGACAACTATAATTCCCCACCGACGACAATTATAATTCCCCATCTGTGAGGGGCGAATAAAATGCCATATCCAAGGAGGGAGAAGGATATGGCGATTATCCAAAAACAGATGAGGAAACTAATGAGTGAGTATCAGAAGACCGGGAAAGTGAGTCAGGCCGCCCTGCGGGCGGATATGGATCGGAAAACGGCAAGGAAACTGCTGAATAAGGAAAAGCCATGGGAAGACGGGCAGACGCCGCGTTCCTGGCGGACCCGGGTAGATCCATTTGATGCGAATTGGACTGAAGTGGAGGCGCATTTAAAAGATGCGCCGGAATTGCAGGCAAAGTCGCTATTCGGATGGTTTCAGGAACAGCATCCTGAGGTTTATAGCGAAGGGCAGTTGCGAAGTTTTCAGCGGCGTGTCCGGCAATGGCGCGCGACGAATGGTTCCGGCAAGGAGGTGTATTTTCCGCAGGTGCATCAACCTGGTCGGCGGATGCAGACAGATTTTACCTGTTTGAACGAGATTGGGATAACGATCTGTGGTCAGGCGTTTGACCATTGGGCTTGTCATATGGTGCTGCCCTATTCAAACTGGGAATGGGCGATTTTGTGTCAAAGCGAGAACTATGCGGCGCTCAGACAGGGAGTGCAGACGGCGTTTTGGAAGTTGGGCCACGTGCCGGCGGAGCACTGGACGGATCACACGCCGGTAGTGGTGCATTGGATCGGAACTCCGGCGCCTGGGCGGTGGGAATACAATCAGGATTACCTGCAATTAATGAAACATTACGACCAGGAACCGCATCTAATCCAAGTCGCAAGTCCGAACGAGAACGGCGACGTCGAGGCTGGGAATGGTGCTTTTAAAAACCGTTTGCGTCAGCATTTGCTGTTGCGTGGCAGCCACGATTTTTCCGATCGTAAACAATGGCGGCAGTTTATGGAAACAGTGCTGGATAAGGCCAACCGCTCGCGGCAGGATCGTTTGAACGAGGAACTTCGGGCAATGAAAACGTTGGCGGTGAATCTGTTGCCGGAATATGTGGTTGAAGAAGTGCGTGTAAGCGCATGGAGCACGATTCAGGTGCAACGGACGCCATATTCGGTTCCGAGCCGATTAATCGGAGAAAAAGTCCGTGTCCATCGTCACGAGGATCGGCTGGAGGTATATTACGCGGGAGAGCATCAACTGACGATTCCGCGGTCATCTGGTCGTGGTCGGCCGCAGATTGATTATCGTCATGTAATCGATTGCCTAGTGCGCAAGCCCGGAGCGTTTCAGAACTACCGTTATCAGGAGGCCATGTTCCCGACCTTGGCGTTCCGTCAGGTCTATGACCGGCTACAGGAAACGTGCGGCGATCGTGTGGCCGTTCGGGAATATCTTGGTATTTTGCAGACAGCTGCCCGGCATGGTCAGAAAAGCATTGAGAACGCTTTTGAGACATTGCGCGCCAGCGGGATTGCGCCGCGTCTGGCGGCTATTTTGGAATATATCCCCGGTCCGGAGGCAATGCCGCTGGCGCAGAATGCGTTAACGGTTGATCTGGCCGCTTATGACGGATTATTGGAAAAAAGCGGGGTGTGCCATGAGTAAAGCGGCCGGTTTGGCAATGAAATTACGCTGTCTCTGCCTGACGGCCATGTAAGCGGAATATGAACAACTCGCGCAACGTGCCGGCCAGGAGGGTTGGACGCCAATCCGTTATCTGGAATATTTATGCGACACGGAACTGGCCGAACGTTCCCGCCGTAAAACCGAGCGGTTTTTGAAGCAGTCCGATCTGCCGCCGGGCAAGACGTTGGAGAGCTTGCGCCAGGAGGCGCTGCCTGTAAAAATTCGGCGGCAGTTGCCGACGATTATGGAAGGCGACTGGGTTGAGCGGGCGGAAAATATTCTGGCCTTCGGGCTGCCGGGAAGAGGAAAAACGCATCTGGTTTGCGCGATTGCCCGGGAGTTGATTCTGAAACGGGATTACCGGGTTTATTTCACGACCACGTTCCATCTGGTTCAGAAACTTCTGCAGGCCAAGCGCGACCTGAAAATCGAGGCTCTGCTCGATAAACTGGATCGGTTTGACGTGATGATCCTTGACGATATCGGTTACGTTCAGCAAAGCCGGGATGAAATGGAAGTCCTATTCACGTTCCTGGCGGAACGGTATGAACGGAAAAGTTTAATGATTACGAGCAACCTGATCTTCAGCGAATGGGATAAAATATTCAAGGATCCGATGACCACCGCCGCGGCCATTGACCGGCTGGTCCATCATGCGCTGATTCTGGAACTGGATGGTGACAGTTATCGCGCTAAAAATGCCAAAGAACGCAAGCAGAAAGGAGGTGAGACAAATTGACGCGCTTTTTTCTCCCCCCTCGGGGGGAGAAAGGATCAGAAATCCCCTCCCAAGATGACTAACGGGTAATTGTCATCAGTGGGGAATTCTAATTGTCGTCAAGAGGAAGAATAATTGTCGTTGACCACTTTTTG
>CAYXEK010000199.1:3247-5313 GCA_964463985.1 uncultured Verrucomicrobiota bacterium | reverse complement strand
GGGCAGACTGTTCAGCCGGAGGCTGACCGGCCTCAGGCCGGAAATCTGTTGGCGAGGCCTTCGGACGTTCGAATCGTCCCCCCCCCCAGTTTTTACGGCGCTTGACACATCAAGCATCATTCCCGGGCGATTTTGATCCGCGCCGATTCGTAAGGCGCGAGGGTAAAGCGCAGCAGGGCGTATTGCTTCCTGATCGCCGCAATTTCGAACTCCTTGTCGGATGTGATCCTCCGTGCGGATAATCCCGGCAGGTTGATCCGGACCAGCGGCCGGATTGGACGGCCGGGCAGCGGGCAGCGGTCTTCGGAAATAATTGCGTGCAGGTTGCGTGCCGCATCTGAAAAGGCAATCAGCGTGCCGGCCGTGGCAGTAACCGCCTTACCGCCCAAACATTCCTGGATCCAGGCGGCGGCCCGGTTGATCAGCCGGCTGTTGCTGCGTTGGCCGTAGACCATGGGCGTGCGCGAACGTTTGACGAACATCGGCGGCAGCGTGAAAAATGCGGCTTTCCCTACGGGCGTCTCGTGCCAGACCAGCACCGGCGCGCCCGAAGCGTCGGCCAGCAGCGTTTCGGCGCCGGCCGCCCGGTGCCGGATGACGCAAAGTTCATGCTCCGTCCGCTCCGGGCCTTCGCCCAGGGCCGACCTGGCGCGGCCGACGGGGAAAATCCGCGACGCCTTAACCGCCGGCGCCGGTTCCACGCCGAAAATATCTTCCAATCCTTCGGCGTTCCAGAAACCCAGAAGGGCGACGCCCTGCCGGTGCAGATTGCGTATGTGCGCCTTGGTTTCGGCGGAAACGCCGCATAACGGCGGAATCACCAGCAGGTCCGCATCGCCGGGTTTCAGCCCGGCGCAATCCTCGAGCCGCATGAAAAACCCGTTCTGCTGGCCGGCCAGGCGCGCCTGCTCGTAGGCGTAAGCGGTTGATTCCTCGGCCGGATTGGCCGGCGCCACGCCGGGAAAGATATAATCATCGTCCTGTTCGAAGTATTCCGGATGCGCGAGGCAGGCGGCGCGGCTGTAACAGAAGGCCGTCGTCCGCGGCGGCCGGTTGGGTTTAACGCGCGAGATGAACGCGTAGGCATAGAGCATCTCGGCGTAATTTTCGCGGTCCCAGGTCTTGGCATGATAACCATGGTCGTTCCAGAACCGGAATTTTTCACCATTGAACCAGACGGCGGCAAAACTGTATTCGTAAAACATTTTGATGAAAAATCCCGGCGGCGGGTCGGAGCGGCCGTAAGGCGGATTGGCCAGCACCACCCGGCCGTCGCGCGTTTCGCCGTTGATGCCGAAAACTTCCGGCAGGAGGCGCAGGTGCGGCGCCTCAAGCTTGGAGGCCGCCAGGTGGCAGATGCCGCGGGCGATGGGGTAGCCCGAGGATAGCGGGTAATCCTCAAACGCGTTCGGTCCGGGGATTGTTCCGGGAATATCCCCGCGCAGGTCGTATGCGGAATTGAGGGCAAAATAACCAAGCTTGTATCCGCAGGCATACGCGGGGATTGTGCCGCCGTGGACAAACGGCTCGCAATCAGGATTGATGGCTTTAATTTGATCGTGCCGGCGGCGGTATTCCGGCGCAATCTTTTCGGCGGCGAAAAGAATCCATTCCTTCCAATGGTGCAGCGCCAGTTCTTCATACTCGGCGGCAGTCAAGCCTCCTGCCGCGCCGCGTTTTTCCAGAATATCGGGGTGGAGGATGCCTTCCGGCGCGGGGCGGAACCGTCCGCTGCGCAAAAACTCGATCAACAGCGCAAAGCGGCGCGGATCGCGGTAACGCGGGCGCCCCCATAAATCGCCATCGCTGAACCGCGAGATGGTTATATGCGCTCCATCGCTTTTTGCAATCAAATCGCGGTTGGGCTCGATCCCTTTCGCCTCGAACACATTGCACCAGGGTTTGAGCCAGCAATTGAATTTCCGGCCGTAGGCGTGCAGCAAATCCGGCGCATTCCAGTCGCGCGCCACTTTGAAGTAATTATTGCCGCCGCTGTTGTAATGGGCGGTATCCACAATCAATCCGCCCCAGGGGTGAAAATGCCCGTTCTTGATGCCGGAAAGAAT
>CAYXEK010000199.1:0-3147 GCA_964463985.1 uncultured Verrucomicrobiota bacterium | reverse complement strand
CCGCCTGCCGGCAGAGCGCGGCCGGCCCATAATACATCCCCTTGGGCGTCAATCAGCGCCTCGGCCGGCCCGCCCTGGCTGCAGATCGCGTCTTCCGCCATGTAATAATCATAACCGATAAAAATCGCGGCGCGCTCCGGCAGCGCCTCGAGGAAAACATCCCGCTCCAACGGGCAGGCGGCGTCCGCGTGCTCCCAGACGGAGCAGGCGGTATTCCAGTGGAACGCATCCAGGCCGACTGCGCCGCGGAAAATCAAATATTTGCCCGCTTCATTCCCATTGCCGTCTTCGATCCGGACGTAGGGATTGATCATTTTCTCGTTGAAACGCTGTCGGTCAATGTCGGGATAAACGGGTTTTTTGGATGGCCCGCCCGTCAATTTCAAACGCAGGATAATGCGTCCCGGCTCGCGTTCCGCCGCAACGTGAAAGTAAAAAGGGGAAATGATTCCATTTATTTCGGCTGGAAATTCCGTTTTCGTTTCCGGGCGGATGACGGTGCGGTCCGGGGCGGCGGGGGCCATGATGGTTATTTTCCGGACGGCCATGTCGCCGCCGTTATCGGAACGGCTCAGCGCCAGCATGCCCTGGGGCGGCGCGGCGGCCGCGGCGGCCAATGTGTGTTCAAAAACCGTCACCCCGTCGTGCCGGAAAACGATGCGGTTTCCCTCCACTGACAAAACCAGCGCCTGCGTCCGGCTCAAGTCCGCCAGAAATCCGCCGGTTTGCTGTTCCGCCAGCAGTTTGCGCTTGCCGTCCGGCCGCGCGCCGTCATAATCGAACAAGGTACAGACATATTCCGGCGCCGTTTTTGGGCGTAATGGGTTTGCCCGCCGCAAATGCCCCAGGCATAGCGCAAAAGCAGCCCCCGGCGCGTCTCGCGGTCATAACGGAAATAAATGTCCAGCCCGGCGGTTGAAAAAAACGGGTTGCCGGCGACCGCCAATTCCAGGCGGAAATCCGCCAAAGGCGGAGTCAACGGCAGGTGTTTGTTGGTATGGCTGGCCGGGCAGATATGAAATGCGCCATCCTTGACCACACCCTGCCGGAAGGGCCATTCGCAGTCATTTTCGCAGGCCCACCCGTCGGGATAGGCGTTATCCGGATTGCGTGAGAAGTCATCTTCGAACACCGGGCGGTTGAGGTGATGGTTGGTATTCATGATCGTTGCCGGCGGCGGACTGGCCCGTTGGTGTTGGCGGAATAAGATACTTGAGAGCCAATTTCATAAGTCCTGTCAAAAAGGTCGGGGTGTAACCCGACCCTCCAAAAACTGGTTGTCTTTCCATTTTGGAGGGACGACTTCCACGTCGTCCGAGACTTTTGAAATTGGCTCTTGAACAACTCCGATTTCCTGCAATCCCTGATCACTCAAAACGCGCTTTACGTTCCCGGCGGTTCGTATTATGCTTGAATGATGAAATTCTTGCAAATATATGCCGGCAATCAGGAAAGTCAATGCCGATATTGCCGACCCGGGAATGTTCACGCCAGGCAATCCCGCATGTATGGCGGCGGAATACGCCTGTCCGGCCACTGATGGAGGTAAAGTAAATCGTAAATGAGCCAATTGCGTCCAAACATTCTGTTTATCATGTCGGACGATCATGCCGCGCATGCCATGAGTTGTTACGGCAGCCGGATTAACCGCACGCCCAACCTGGACCGGATCGCCTCCGGCGGCATGCGTTTTGACAACTGTTTCTGCACGAATTCCATTTGCACGCCCAGCCGCGCCGTTATTCTTACAGGCACCTACAACCATGTCAACGGCGTAACCACGCTTTCCACGCCCATGGATAACCGCCTGCCAACATTTCCAAAAATATTGCAGGCGGACGGATACCAGACGGCGGTCTACGGCAAGTGGCATCTGGGGGAAGGTCCGGAGCATTGCCCGGCCGGATTCGACGACTGGGCGGTGTTGCCGGGCCAGGGACGCTACCACAATCCCGAATTCATTTTCAAGGGTCCGGGCGGCGGTTCGCGGCAGACCGTCCGCGGTTACGCGACCGATCTGATTACCGATATGTCGCTGGCGTGGTTGAAAAAACGCGATCGAAGCCGTCCGTTCTGCCTGCTTTATCATCATAAGGCGCCGCATCGGCCGTGGTATCCGGATGAAAAACACGCCCATCTGTTCCTGAACGAAGACGTGCCGGAGCCGGACACGTTGTTTGACGATTATGCCGGCCGCGCTTCCGCCGCGGCGGAGGCGAAAATGCGCGTTGGGGTACATATGACGCATAACGACCTGAAATGCGAAATTCCCAATGAATTGCCCGAAATGGAACTCCGCCGGTGGGCTTACCAGCGTTATATCAAGGATTATCTGCGGGTGGTGGCCAGTATTGACGATAATGTCGGCCGGGTGTTGGATTACCTGCAGGCGGAGGGGCTGGAGGAGGACACGCTGGTGATTTACACCTCCGACCAGGGTTTTTTCCTGGGCGATCACGGCTGGTATGACAAGCGTTTCATGTACGAGGAATCGCTGCGCATGCCGTTCATTTTGCGTTATCCCCGCGAAGTCAAGCCCGGGTCAATCAATGATGACATGGTGGTAAATGTTGATTTTGCGGCCTTGTTCCTGGATCTCGCCGGTCTGCCGGCGCCCGCTGGTTTTCAGGGGCGCAGTTTTCGGCCAAACCTGCGGGGCGACACTCCGCCGGACTGGCGGAAATCAATGTATTACCGTTACTGGATGCATGACAGCGGCGACCACAAGGTCTGCGCGCATTACGGCGTCAGGACCAGGCGGCATAAACTTATTTATTATTATTCCGACGGCCTGGGCCAACCGGGCGCCTCGCGTAATCGCCGTCCGCCGGAATGGGAACTGTTTGATTTGCGGAAAGATCCGCGCGAAATGAGCAATGTTTATGACAATCCGCAATATGCCGGGGTGGCCGCGGAATTGAAAAACGAACTGGCGCGTCTGCAATCTGAATTGGGCGACCAACCGTACCAGCCCCTTCCTTTGGAATCCGGGCAATGAATGGTTTTAATGAACAGCGATATCGCCGACGCGGCCGTCCCGGCTTGCGCACCGCGCGCCTTAGCGCGACGGATGGCGCTGCAGCATCCATTCAGTCGGGGAACAATGGTGGTATTTCCGGAAACACCGGTAAAAGTGGCTTGGATCGG
>CAYXEK010000198.1:0-5322 GCA_964463985.1 uncultured Verrucomicrobiota bacterium | reverse complement strand
CCTGGCGGACGATCCGTTCCAGACCATTGACCAGGATGGCGTCGGCCAGTTGATCGAAATGGCCGTGAGCAAGGGGCGCAGCACCCGCAAGGACCTGAAGATCGGCATTTGCGGCGAGCAGGGCGGCGATCCGCGCTCGGTTGAATTCTGCTTCCGCACCGGCCTGAATTATGTCAGTTGCAGTCCCTACCGCGTGCCGATCGCCCGCTTGGCGGCGGCGCAGGCGGCTCTGTCCGCCCGGAAGCGGAAATAGGTTTGTCTAGAGTATCTTTCAAAAGTGTTCAGTGTTCGGTGTTCAGCAGTCAGAATTTAACGGCAACGTAACGCATGGATCTTGTGCTGGTTGCAATCATTCTGAATTCTGACTCCTGAATACTGAATTCTTTCAAAACGTTAGTTTTGAAATTGGCTATCTAATATGTTAAAGCAGACCGCATCCGGAAAAATCGAGCAGGCTTATGCCGCCGCGCGCGGGAGTTACGCGGCGCTGGGCGTCAACACCGACCGCGCCTTGAAGCGCCTGGCGCGCATCAGCGTTTCCATGCATTGCTGGCAGGGCGACGATGTCGCGGGGTTTGAAAATGCCGGCGGAAATCTCGGCGGCGTGATGCCCACCGGCAATTATCCCGGCCGGGCGCGCAATGCCGATGAGTTGCGTGCCGACTTGGAACAGGCCCTGGCCCTGATCCCCGGGCGCCATCGCGTCAACCTGCATGCCATCTATGCTGAAACCGGCGGCCGGCGCGTCGAACGCAATGCCTTGGAGCCGCGGCATTTTGCCGGCTGGATGGATTGGGCCGCGCGCCATAAACTGGGACTGGATTTCAACGGGTCGTTCTTCTCGCATCCCCTGGCGGCCAGCGGCATGACCCTGGCCCATGCCGACCGCGCGATCCGCCGTTATTGGATCGGCCATGCCCTGGCCAGCCGCCGCATCAGCGCCGCCATCGGCCGGCGGCTGGGGACGCCTTGCATCAACAATATCTGGGTGCCTGACGGCATGAAGGACACGCCGGCCGACCGCCGCGCGCCGCGGGAGCGGCTGCGCGAGTCGTTGGACGAAATTTTCGCCGCGCCGGTTTCACCGAAACAAGCGCGGGATGCCCTGGAAGGCAAACTGTTCGGCCTGGGGTCGGAATCCTACGTTGTCGGCTCCCATGATTTTTACCTGGCGTACGCCGTGGCGCACCATAAATTGCTATGCCTGGACACCGGCCATTTCCATCCCACGGAATCGGTGGCGGACAAGCTTTCGGCGATTTTAACCAGTTTGGACGAGGTCATGCTGCACGTCAGCCGCGGCGTGCGGTGGGACAGCGACCACGTGACGACCCTGACCGACGAATTGCGCTCGCTGACCGAGGAACTCGTCCGCGGGGATTACCTGGAACGCGCGCATATCGGCTTGGATTTCTTCGACGCCAGCATCAACCGCGTGGCCGCCTGGGTCATCGGCGCACGCGCGGTGCTCAAGGGGCTGCTGCTGGCCCTGCTCGAGCCGGCCGCCATGCTGCGCAAACTGGAGTTGCGCGGCGACTTCACCGCGCGCCTGGCAATGCTGGAAGAATTGAAAACCATGCCGTTCGGCGCGGTTTGGGATTACTGCTGCCTGCGCGCGGATGTCCCGGCAGGGGCCGCCTGGCTGGACGAAATCAAGCGCTACGAGCGCGAAGTGCAGTCCGGGCGGTAGCAGCCTGCCGCCGGGCAACTGACCGCCATGCGCGCTTGCACCTCGTGATACTCATTCCAATTTTCCGCATCCGAACGTCAGCACTCACCCTTCGGGTGGCCCGCACGCGGGTCACGAGGTAGCAGTGCAGCGCCTTGGCTCTCAATTGTTTTCAACGCATCCGATGGGGACAGAATGCGCATATGTTTCCATTGCCCCAAGTTGAGAAGGTGCGCGTCACCCGAAATAACCAATTCTGCGTCCGCCGCCATGGCACACTCCAGAATCGCATTATCGTCTGGGTCAGTAGCGACAGCCTGGATGCGTTGGGTCGGTGTAACTACGATAAAGAGGTCGTGAAGCTCTTCGATCAGCGTGAGGGCCTGATCGGGCGATAGCCCGAACTTCGGGCGCTGCAGGACATCGCGCACTTCGTCCAGAATCGGCAGAGACGTGAAGCATGCGATTTGCCCCCTCAACGCGCACTCAAGAATGCGGGCTGGCGGGCCGCCAAACAGAAACCCGGAGATGATGACGTTTGAATCAAGAACAACACGGGAGATCATCAGTGCGTTGCCTTGCCCCGGCGATACGATCGGATCTCTTTGTATACATCCCCTGGCGTCAGGCTTTTAGCCGCGGCGATTCCACGCCCCATCGCAAAGATATTGGACCATCGCCGTTTGCGCTCAATATACGCGCGAGCGGCCTCGCGCAGGAACTCGGACCGGCTGCGCGATTCTTTCCCGGCCACTTGGTCAATCTCACGCAATAGATCCTTTTGAAAGGCAATATTGACGGTGCTCGTGCTCATAGTGATACCTCCATTCAATAGCGGTAACCTGAATCCGTGATGAGGCCCGGATGCCGCAGATGCGCGGCGCGAAGGATGACGCTGTATTCATATACCGCGAATCCTTCGCAACAAAGCAGATGCGACATCCCGGCCTCACCCGGAGGGCGCTCTTTTCTTCAATAAAACGGGTTGTACTTCTGGCGACTGTTTAATAAATTGTCAATGGTTGCTTCACACATCATTATGTAATAAAAATAAAATCTCGTCACGGATTCAGGGGTAATATACAATGATTGTATTGACGTTGTCAAGGGTCACGGACACAAATCAGCGCGCGGTTTGCCGCATATGCTGGCTTTGCCTTGTTGGGCCATCTGCTTCACTTCCGCATAGCGGAAACAGCCAACGATGTGGTCATTTACCATGTCAACCGCCTGCATGAACGCATAGCAGATCGTCGAACCCACGAAGTTGTAGATAATAGGCGAACCCTCATTCAAAGCGCAATCACCCGGGAATCGCAATTTTCAATAAAATCTTTGCGCGATTTGCGGCTCCGCGGGAAACCCCGGAGTCGGGGATATATCATGCGTTCAGGCGCGGCACACCCCATTTGTCGGCCTGCCGGTTCAGCAGTTCCAGCAGTCCGTCGTCCACCGGCACGCCCCGGCGCCGGGCGCGGGTGATTGCGGCAAGAAAACGCTCGCCGGGCAGGCGGACTCCGTCCGACCCCGGTTGCGGGCGGCTGGTTTTGACCCAGCGCGCCAGCCGGCGCATCTCGCGGCGGTAATGTTCCGGATCGCCGAACGCCGCCGGATCCAGCACCAGCAGATTGAAATTCTGGCGCTGCGGTGCCCTGGGATGGTTGGTGCGTCCGCCGGCCATGGCCGCCAAAGCCTCGGCCCACAGGGCGAAGGCAAAACCCTTGAATCCGTTGGCCGTCCCGCCCATCAGGGCAATGGTGCCGCCGGCGGGCACGACGCGCGGATCATCGGTCAACCGGCCGTTTTTATCAAAGAAACATGGCGCGTCCGCCCGCTGATTGGCCCGGGCCATGCGGACAGCCCGGCCCATGGACATGGCGGCGGTGGAAAAATCAGCCAGCACCAGCCGGCCGGCCGCGCCGGCGGGGAATCCCAGGCAGACAGGGTTGGTTGAGAGTCGCGCGTCAATCCCGCCATGCGGTGCGCTGTCGCGGCAGGATGAATATTGAGCCCAGAACTGCACGATCAAGCCGCGTTGAACCAGCGGCAAAACGTGGACGCCCAGTCCTCCCAGCCATGATCCATTGCGCACCGCCACCATGCCCAGGCCGAATTTGCGCGCCTGGCGCTCGCCCAGCGTCAATGCCTGGCGGATGGCAACCTGGCTGTAGCACCCTTCGCAATCCAGGACGGCTATCGCGCCGCGATTCCGCTCTAAAACTGGCCGGCGTTTCGGGTCAAGCACTCCCGGTTGACGCATCAGCCGATGAAACTGTATCACGCCGTGCGAAGGCAAGCCGCCGGCCTGGGTCATCACGGCCGTTGCGGCGATGTAACTGGCGTCGGCGGCGCGAAAACCGCGCGCGGTCAGCAGGCGTTCGCCGAACTTCCGGAGTGTTGTGAATGATAGAGTCATCAAACAACTATACAAAAGGGATGACGGCAAGGCAATATTTCGTTTGGTTGCCGCGCGACAAATAGTTGACATGATTTCAGTAGCATCCCACAGGTAATAAAGCAAAAATACAACGTCGGGTTCGAAATCGCTATTGCTATCGAAATCGCGATCGGGGTCGCTATCGCTATCGGGATCGATACCGATTCCGATCCCGACACCGTATTAAGCCGGAACTTAACCCCGCTTTTGCCGAGAACGGAACAACCGCATTTATTAGAAAACACCTGTGTTTTCAGATCGCATATCAGAACCGTAGGATGACAATTAATATTTTTTTGACATTTATAGAATACATGATATAAATACATGTATGTTTGCTAAGGAAGTATGCTATGCGCAGGCGGGCAAATACAACCGGGAAAATTTTTCAACCGTTGATTGATGATATCGGCAATGCCATCCGCAAAGGTAAATGGCTTGCGGGTCAATGCTTGCCATCTGAAAAAGTCCTGGGCGGCGAATACGGTATCAGCCGAGTTTCCGTACGGCAGGCTTTGCGGGAGTTGGAAACGCGCGGCTTGATCTATCGCCGGCCGGGGAAGGGTACCTTTGTGGCGGACAGGCACGCCGGCTTGCCGCCGCCGGGGCGGCGGATTGCCGGCATCAGTTTCAATTTTACCGCCCACCGGCCTTCCGGGATATTTTTTGGCCCGATTTTTTACGGCATCCAGCAGGCGGCGGAGGAAAACAAATTCCGGCTGGAATTTCTCAGTGACAACGCCCTGCTGGAACGCTCTCCGGATTTGCTCGGTTACATCGGCATTTCTTTTGACTATCGGCGGATTGACAGTTTGCGGAAACTGCAGCCGAAAATCCCCGTAGTCTTGATCAATCGCCTGCCGTCGGAACATCCTTTTCACTGCGTGACCATTGATCATGCCGTCTGGGCGCGCCGGGCCATGGAGTATTTGCTGGGGCTGGGACATCGCCGGATCGCCCTGGTGGCAACCACCAGCCGGCCGGGATTCATCCAACACCGGCTGTCCGGGGCGAGGGCGGCGCGGGCGCCCGGGGAGGGTCAGTTGGAGGAACATGCTGTTTTTCTCGATGAACAACCGGAAAACCTGTCCCGGCTGCGGCGGTTGCTGGCGGAGCGGAAAATCACGGCGTTGTTTTTACTGATGGGCAATGTGGTCCCCCAGGTGCTGGCGTTGATCCGCGAGGTGGGCCTGCGGGTGCCGGACGACATCGCCGT
>CAYXEK010000197.1:0-5379 GCA_964463985.1 uncultured Verrucomicrobiota bacterium | reverse complement strand
ATCGCTATCGGGATCGCTATCGGGATCGGGATCGCACACGTGATCGATGCCGATACCGATTTTGACCCGCATAACCACGGATGGCACGGATAGCACGGATGACCTCCAACCGCAAACAACCGTTGAACCAGATGCAACCTCTGGCAACCCTGAACACCTAACCCTGTTTTTTTGAAAGCGATGCCCGTGTGCAGTTTCCTGATGCGGGTGCCGTTGGGGAGGAGCCGGCCGCGCGCTTGTTCATGCGTACGTCAGTCCCGCCTGGAGCGCCCGCAGGTTGATGGCCAGCAGCCCTGCCTGGCCGGCGCCGGAGAAATTAGCGCGGACAGCTTGTTCAACATCCTTGACGGGGAACAGGGGTTTGCGGCGCAGCAGCGCGCCCAGCATTATCATGTTGGCGGAACGCGGGCTGCCGGTCTGGTCGGCCAGTGTGCTGGCGGGCAGATTGACCAGCGTCTGGCCCGGGCGGGCGCTAACGCGGCAGAGGGAACTGTTTACCAGGGCCAGGCCGTCCGGCGCCAGCCGTTGGAGCATCTCCTGGGCGCCGTGCTGGTTCATCAGGACGATAACATCCGCCTGCTCGGCGCAAGGCGAAGCGATTTCGCGGGATGAGAGAATGACTTCGCAATGCGCCACGCCGCCGCGGACTTCGGCCCCGTAGGCCGGGAAAAAGGTCGCGTGCGGCACTTTGCCCACGGCCATGCGCGCCACCAGCTTGCCCAGCAGGATAACCCCCTGGCCCCCGGCGCCGGCGATGATGATGCGTTCAAGCATGTTGCACGATCCCCTCTTTGCGAAATACGCGCACGGGAAAGGCGGCGCTCATTTGTTCTCCGACGAAACGCAGCGAATCGGCGGCGGACCGCCGGAAATAAGTGGGGCAGGGCGAAAGGATTTCCACAAAACTGTAGCCCTTGCCCTGGACTTGAGCGGTAAACGCGGTGGACAGGGCCTGCTGCATCCGCTGGACTCCGCGGACGCCGTCCAGCGCCACGCGTTCGATGTAATACGGGGCGTCCAGCGTATTCAACAATTCGCACATGCGCAGGTTGTAGCCCATGGAGTCCGTCTGGCGGCCGCAGGGACTGGTGGCGGTGGTTTGCCCGGGCAGGGTGGTGGGCGCCATCTGCCCGCCGGTCATCCCGTAAACGGTGTTGTTGACGAAGATGACGGTGATGTTTTCACCGCGGTTGGCGGCATGCACGGTTTCCGCCAGTCCGATGGCGGCCAGGTCGCCGTCGCCCTGGTAGGAAAACACAATGCGGTCCGGCAGGGCGCGCTTGATGCCGGTGGCGACGGCCGCGGCGCGGCCGTGCGCCGCCTCGGAAATGTCGCAGCGCAGGTAAAAATAAGCGAAGACGGCGCAACCGACGGGCGCGATGCCGACAGTGCGTTCCCGGATGCCCAGGTCTTCCAGCACCTGCGCCAGAGCCTTGTGCACGAAACTATGGCCGCAACCGGCGCAGTAATGCATCGGTTTGGCGGTCAGGGCGTCCGGCCGCCGGTAGATCATCTTGAGTTGGGAATGCGTTGATTTAACAGTTTTCATCCTATATCCGGCAGTTGGCAAGTTTGCTGCAGATGTGCGGCGCGAAGGATGAAGCTGTATAAGCATACCGCGAATCCTTCGCAACAAAGCGGATGCAGTAAAATCGCCAACCCCTTCCGGGTTTGAAATTCAGGAAAGTTTCTTTGCCCCCGATAGGCGCAGGGTTATTCAAGCCTGATGTTCTTATTCTTAACATTTTATCCCGTTTCCTGAATTTCAAATGCCGGATATGGGTTCATTTGCCGGTATGTACCGCCATAGCCGCGTCGAAAATTTCCGTCTCCGTAGGCACTTTTCCGCCGGGATAACCTTTGAAATGCACCGTCGCGCGCTGGCCGACAATGCGTTGCACGTCTTCCAGCATCTGGCCGCAATTCATCTCTACCACCAGGATTTTTTTGACGCGGCCGGCCAGGGCGAGCAGTTTCTTTTCCGGGAAGGGCCACAAGGTGATCGGCCGGAACACGCCGATTTTGCCGCCGGCGGCGCGGGCGCGGGCCGCTACGCCGCGCGCCAGGCGGGCGCAGGTGCCCCAGGCTACCAGCAGGGTCTGGCAATCCGCCGTGGCGGTTTCCTCCGCCAGGCATTCGCGCTGCTGGATTTTGGCGTAGTTGCCTTGCAGCAGGTAATTGTGGTTTTCCAATTCGCCTTCATTCACAAACAGCGAGCGGATGCAGTTCGGCGCCCGGTTGCGCGCGCCGGTCAGCGCCCAGTGCTTGTCCGGCGTTTTGGGCGGCGGGCCGGCATGCAGGCGGATGGGTTCCATCATCTGGCCGATGCGCCCATCGGCCAGCACGAGCACCGGCAGGCGGTAACGGTCGGCCAGTTGAAACGCCTTGATGGTAAAATCATGCATTTCCTGCACCGAGGCGGGGGCCAGCACGATCAACCGGTAATCGCCGTGGCCGCCGCCCTTGACGGACTGGAAATAATCGCCCTGGGATGGATCAATGCTGCCCAGTCCCGGGCCGCCCCGTTCCACGTTCACCACCACCGCCGGCAGGCGCGCGCCCGCCATGTAAGACAAGCCTTCCTGCATCAGGCTGACGCCCGGAGAGGAGGAAGTGGTCATGGCCCGCGCGCCTGCCGCCGATGCGCCGAAAACCATGCTGATGGCCGCCAGTTCACTCTCGGACTGGATGAAGACGCGGCCGCGGGCCGGCATCTGCGCCGACATGTAGGCCGTCAATTCATTCTGCGGGGTGATGGGGTAGCCGAAGTAACACTGGCACCCGGCGCGGATGGCGCCTTCACCCACGGCTTCATTGCCGGTCATCAGCCGCAGCTCTTTTCCCGCCGCGGCGCTTTTTCTGATGGGATGTGGTTTTTTCAATTTGCTCGATTTCGATAGCGGCATCCGGACAGATGATGGCGCATTGCCGGCAGCCGATGCAGACGCCGTCCTTGACGAACTGCGCCACCGGCTGGCCTTGCTGGTTGTAATCCCGGGTCAGGCTTAAAAGCTTGCGGGGACAGACTTCGATGCAGAGGCCGCAACCCTTGCAATAAATTTTATTGATTGTAACTTTGAAGGCCATGGCTGCGCAACAAGCCTCAGCAGGCGAACACATCAAACGCAACAATCAATATCATGGCATTGACCCCGTCAATTGTCCAGAAATTTCAGCGCGGAGTTTCATCTTGTCTTTTCGCGCGGAATGCAATAGCATTTCCGCCAACCGGGACGTTCGAACCAATTCAGGGAGGAATCAATTATGGCGCGTATTTTTAATTTCAACGCCGGGCCGGCCGCCCTGCCCGAGGAAGTGCTGGCGGAAGCTGCACGCGAGATGCTGGATTTTCAGGGCACCGGCATGTCTTTGATTGAAAGCAGCCACCGCGGCAAGGCCTACGACGCCGTCCATGCCGAGGCCGTGGACAACTATCGCAAGCTGCTGAATTGCCCGGATGATTACGCCGTGCTGTTTCTGCCCGGCGGCGCCAGCATGCAGTTCGCCATGCTCCCCCTGAATCTGCTGGCTGCCGGCCGGACCGCCGATTACATCAATTCCGGCGCCTGGGCCGCGAAGGCCATCAAGGAAGCACAGCGGGTCGGCCAGGTCAACGTGGCCGCCGATACTTCCAAGGCGCGCCCGGCCTGCATGCCGGCGGAGGGCGAGTTGAAACTGACGCCCGGCGCGGCTTACGCGCACCTGACTTCCAACGAAACCATCGCCGGCGCCCAGTGGAAAACCTTCCCGCGGACGGAGGCGCCCCTGGTGGCGGATATGTCGTCCGATATCCTTTCCCGGCCGTTCGATATCCGGCAGTTCGACATGATTTACGCCGGCGCCCAGAAAAACCTGGGCCCCTCCGGCATTGCCCTGGTGGTCATCCGCAGGGAACTGGCCGAGCGCGCGCCCGCCAACCTGCCGGTATTCCTGAGTTACCGGACCCATATCGAAGAAAATTCACTGTATAATACTCCGCCTACCTTCAGTATTTACCTGATGATGCTGGTTTCGCGCTGGCTGTTGAAACAGGGCCTGGAAACGGTTTACCGCCGCAACCGGGAAAAGGCGGACTTGATTTACGGCGCGATTGACGCCGCGGAGTTTTACCGCGGGACCGCCGCGCCGGCATTCCGGTCGGACATGAACATCACGTTCCGCCTGCCGACCGAGCAATTGGAAGAGCAGTTCGTCAAGGAAGCCGTCCGGCAGGGCATGGCCGGCCTCAAGGGGCACCGGTCGGTGGGCGGCGTGCGTGCGTCGGTTTACAATGCCATGCCGCTGGAAGGCGCGCGGGCGCTGGCGGACTTCATGCGCGACTTTGCCCGCAAGAACGGATGACGGGATAAAGGGTTGTTGGAGGTCGGAGGTTGTCAGAGGTTGAATCGGGTTCAACGGTTGCTTGAGGTTGGAGGTCATCCGTGCTATCCGTGCCATCCGTGGTTATGCGGGTCAAAATCGGTATCGAAATCGGTATCGGAATCGGCAACGATCCCGATAGCGATAGCGATTCCGCCCCCGCGTTGTATTTTTGCTTTATTACCTGTGGGATGCTGCTGAATTGGCTTACCGCTGAACCCTGAACCTCCAAAAACCTCCGTCTCACCCCTGTTCCGGACGATAAAAATGAACCTACACCTACATTCTGCCGTGGCCGGCGCGGCGCTGGTGTTTTGCGGGGCGGCGCTGCTTTCCGGCTGCGCCTCGCCCCGCGCCGTGCGCGAAACCCGTCCGGTGGAATATGTCGTCTTTGTCCGCGCCGACCGGCCATGGCAGAACAGCGGCATCGCGGCGCGGCAGGGCGAGGTGCTGCATTGCCTGGCGGAAGGCGCATGGACCGACGATTTCGGCGAGTACGGGCCCGGGGGCGACCCGGAGCGCATGCAGGACAATTTCGGCGTCAACGCGCCCGCCAACAGCCTGCTGCTGCGGATCAGCGGCCAGACCAACCGGGTTTATCTTGTCGGCGAGCAAGCCAATATCCGGGTTGAGCGTTCCGGGCATGTTTTCCTGCGCGGCAACGCCGCGCTTTCCCCGGGCGCCCGCGGGCGGCTCAAGGTGACGCTGATGCCGGCGTCGGATGCCGACGCCGACGGGCTTTCCGATTACGAAGAAATCTTCCTGTGGCATACCAATCCCCGCCGGCCGGACAGCAACGGCGCGGGATTCGGCGATGCCGCGCTGGTCAGCGACCTGCGCGGCCGTGTGGGCAGCGGGGTGCTGCAGCCGGCGCCCAGGTGACCGCCGCGGTTGCCGGCTGCGCCTTCCAGGCTTGTGATGGGTGTAAGACAAATTTGTTGATGTCGTGCCGTGCCTGGGATACATCGCGAATTCCGTTCGAAAAGCACGGCGGCAATTTTGGGGCGTCTGTCCGCTGCG
>CAYXEK010000196.1:0-5561 GCA_964463985.1 uncultured Verrucomicrobiota bacterium | reverse complement strand
CCGGCGCCGGAATATCCGTCAATTTCATAGATCGCGGCCGGATTGTCTCCGGATGCGTATTCCGCGCCAATGCAGGCTTTACTGGCAGCGCCGTATATAGTTCCCGGGGCACCATCACGCATTCTGATTTAATTGGCAACTCCAGCACCGGCTCGACGTTGGGTCTGGCGGATTCTTCCGCCATCAATTGCCGGATTGAAGGCAATCTTGGCGGACGCGGCGCCGCGATTTATTTCGGGACCGATTCAAGTTTAAGGAACTGTTTGATTGCGGGGAACACCAACAACAGTTCAAGTCTGGGCGTGATAGAGTTCAATGCAGGAACTATGGAATCTTGCACGATCGCAAACAACGTCGCCACCTTTGCGGGCGGCACCGGCGGCATCTGGTTTTATACCTACAGCGGACACCCTGTGCGGACGGTGATAAATACGATCATTTACGGCAACCTGAACTCGGAAGGCGAAACATCCAACTGGAGCGGGGGGAATTTCGACAATTCCACGATTACCTACACCTGCACCACGCCGGAAAGCACGCATGCGGCCTGGGGCGACGGCATCATTACCAACAATCCGCAACTGCTTGCGGATTACCGTCTGCCGAAATCTTCGCCCTGCGTCAACCAGGGCGCATACCAATCCTGGATGGATGACGCCACGGATTTGGCCGGCAATCCGCGGCTGGATCCCGCCTGGCATCTGACGGACATCGGCTGCTATGAGTTTATTTTAAACAGCGGCACAATCTTTGCGATTCGGTGACCGTCCATCTCCGCCCCATGCATGGAAATTAGCCATTGGCCAAACCAACCGCCAGTTCCGGCCGAATGCGCGCCGGTCAATTAATCTGCAATTCCGACTGCTGGAAACCGGATTCTTCCAAACGCGAGTTTTGAAATCGGCTAATGATTTCGATTTTCGATAATCAATTCAAGCTCTTCCCAGGTCGCTCGCGGGGCAAAGTTTTTCAACGCTCCCGCGCGGTTGCCGGCGGATGCCTTGATTGTGTAGTAATACTTGAGATGCCCGGGAAGGTTGCCGTCCTGAGCGCCGGCCCGGATCAATCGTTCGCTTAACAACAGCGCCCCATTTGCGCCGGAACCGGGCGTACGGCCGTCATCCCCGGCAACCGCATGCAGGATGTCGAATTCGGGCGCCGGAACCGGGGAAGTGCCTTCCGGCACCGCCTCCACTAAAGCCCCGGGGACCGGAGATCCGTCCCGCCCGGCAATCTTGACGATAACATGCCGCTTGGAAACGACAAAAGCGGTCTGGTTAGTGGAATAGGTTCCCCTGCCCCAATCATCCACGACGCAGTCCACCGCCACCAGGCGGCCGCGATGATTCAACGCCCAATTCAGGCGGTTGCCGGAAAACCGGCAATCATACAAAACGCCGTCGCGGGTGACGGACACGGCCGTGCCGCAATCCTGAAAGGTACAATCCCGGACTTCCGCCTGGTAAGTCCCGGTAACGGCGGCGCCGCATTTTTCAAAACGGCTGTTCAAATATGTGCCGCTGCCCAGCATTCTGCCAAAGACGCCCTGGAATCCCCGCACCGTGGCGCCGATCAATTCCAGCCGGTCAATTCCGCCCATGTAGGCCGCTTCAATCGGATCATCGCCCCGGGAGGATATCAGGCTGTTATAGACCAGCAACTGCCCGCCGGCGTTTTTGGAGGAGACGCCATGAAAACCGCCGATTACCAGGCGGCATGGGCCGCGGGCATGTTTTTCCAGCAGCAGCGCGCCATGGATGGCCGGGTTATCGGCCGAGCCCAGTTGCAGCCGGTTGATCAGGCCGGTCCGGCGCAGCATCCACGACTGGGTGGGTTTTCCCGGGAACATTTCGCAATTTTCGCCCGCCAGCCAGTTGGGGTAAACCCGCACCTCGCCCTGCACGACCAGAATTTCGTCGGGACAATCGGCATCGCCGATCTGGAAAAAGGTGCTGCTGCCGTCATTCCATCCGATGACCAGGTTGGCGGCCACCGTGAAGGTCTTGCCGTCGGCATCCGCATGAACGCGCCCCCAGCCGAAAGTCCGGTCAATGCGCGCCAGCATCCGGGGCGTGCAGGGGAAATCCGCCGGGTAATCCGCCACGCGGATGGTGTCCGTGGCGGGACAATATTCCACGGCCGGCCAGGCCGGCCGGCCGAAAACGACCAGGGCTAATAACGCCAGTATCCGGCAGATGCTGTTCATGGTTCGAATTCCGTCGGTTCCAGTCCGGGTTCGAGTTGCAGGGCGTCCAGAAATACCGGGCCGGTTGCCTGGATACGGTCGCCGCCGGCCAGCAGCAGCATGGCGACCGCGTTATGGGTCCGGTAGCGCGCCGGTATAATAACCCGCAGATGGTAACGCCGCCAGGCATTGCCGGAGATTTCGACGAATTGCCGATGCCCGCCTTCGAACATGCCGGATTGGAACCACAACTTGACCGGCCCGGGCGATTCCGTACGCGCGTAAAACGAAAACACATAGGTTTGGGCTGCCGGGAGTTGCGGGCCGGTTTTCCAGTAAATATTGCCGTAGGAACCGGCGATATACAGGCATTTATCGCCATGAAACGGCTGGTTGGTGGTCAGCCCGACGGCAGCGCCGGTGGCGCCGATGCGGATGCCGCCTCCCTGGGGCGGTCCGTGCGGCGTGTAATAATCCGGCCAGCCGGCGACGCTTTCCAGTTCAAAGCTCGGATTCGGCAGAATATTCTTGAAGCCGATCCGGCCTTCGCTGTCATACCCGGATTCCACCGGTCCTTCCCCGCCTTGCGGCGCAATGGCAACGGAAATTCGCACCGGTTCGCTGCCGGCGATATCGTTGAAGACATACGACCGCACGCCGCGCGCGGGGAGCGCGTCATGAAACGCGCCATCCTTGATCGCGCCCAGCTTGCCGTCAAAAAGATCGTTCAACGTTTTATCCGCCAGGCCCTTGACCGCAACGGAGATTTCAACCGGCGAGCGCCGGACATTGGCGGCGAGCAGGACGTACCGCCCGTCGGGAAACCGCATCAGGCGGCATTGCACATCCGGGACTTCATCGCGCAGCGGCGCCCAATTGCCGGGGGTATAGGCAATCTCCTGTTCCGGGTCGGGCCCGGCCAGGGCCGGGGTCATGGCGTTGATGCGCTGCGCGACCGTCTGCAAGCCCTGCCATTGCCCTGCGGTATTGATCAACCCGTGCGTGAAATAGATAATGCCGCGCGTGCCGTGGATCAAAGCCAGGTAGGACTGGCAGACTTGTTCCGGGCCGGAAATCATCCGTTTCTGGGACGCGCTCCACAGCGACGACATGGGCACGGTCCAGGGAAGCAATCCTTTTTCCCGGGCGCGTTGGGCGGTGCGCGCCGTAACGCATGACACCCAGTTGATGCTGCCCCGCGGCGGATTGCCGCCGGGAATCCAGTACGGATCGGTGCCCAGCGCGTCGGCAAAGTCGGTGTATTTCGCTCCACCCGGAATCTTGGAGGAATAAATCACGAAGACCGGGCGGTAAGGATCAACCTCGCGGATGGCGTCGGTCATGCGGTTCAATTCAACATCCAGGTCGGCTTCCCGGAATTCGGGCGGCTCATCCAGCGTGTTGTACGCCATCAGATTCGGCATGTCACATACCGCCTTGACATTGTCCAGCATCAGCGGCAGGTGCAGTTCCATCCAGTCCGCGGCGATTTCATTGCGCTGCGCGCGGGCGAGTCGGTTCCAGGGTGTTGCGCCGGCAATGGCCAGGTATTTCCAGTGCAGAAAACCGCGCTCCAACTTGGCCAGGGCCTGCGAATATTCATCCCCCGGGAAATATTTTTTCAGGCTGGCCATTTCCGCCGCGCGATTGGCGGTTTTTTCCGGGCGGACCATCAGCATCAAGCCGTGTTTCCCGGCCAACTCCGCCACCTTGATGAAATCGCCCGGAGTCATCGGCGCCGGGTATTTGCCCAAACCGAGATCGGTCCACCACAGGACAGTGTTGAATCCGGCCGCGGCGATTTCGCGGTACTGGGCGTCGTCCACATCCATGCAGAAACCGAGCGGGAAGAAAGGCTGTCCATCATGCAGCAGCGCGCCGCCGCGCGCCCGGTCAATTTTCCATTCCCGCCCCGGCGCCGACGCGCATTTGACGAAATCGAAATCCACATTGAAGATTTTGCGGCCGCCCTGGTCTTCCAAAGCGAGGTTCAGGATTTGGCGGGCGACCGGAATGTCTGCCGTCGGAAAACTTACCCGTCCCTTCGCAGCCGTAGCCGGCTGGCGCGCAAGCTGCCGGCCGGCCCGGTCGCGGACGACGAGGAATTTGTCCGCCAGCATCTTTTCCGGCATGCCGATTTCATAGAGCGCCTCAGCGTTTGTTTCGCCGGTGTAATAATTCAGGCGCGCCATGGCGTGCAGGACTTCGAAGCCGGACGCATTCCTGATCTGCCAGGTCTGGAATGGCATCCGCGTGTCCGGATCGAGCAGCATCACGTCTATATCGCGCTGGCCGATGCCCGCCACCGGCACTTCAATGACGGCCGGGAAAACCTGGCGGGAATTCACGGGAAACTGTGCGGTAATGCGCCGTTCGGCGCCGCCGGTTTTCTCGATCACCGCCACTGCGACCGCGCCGGTGGCGGCGGTCATGGCTTGCAGCGTGAGATTGACGTCGTAACACATCTGCCCGTCAGATTCGTAAAGTTCGCCGACGGACACATTGCCCGCATTTACTACCAGCGGGAAATCCGGCTTCAGCGCGCCATCCAACCCGGTTATCAGGGCCATTTCTGAACGCCTGGTCCATTCCGAGGTCGGCGCGAGCGTGCTGACATGCTCATCAAAGCCGATTTCCACCGCGAATTGATCGTATTTTTTCACCAGTTTTTTGCGGAATATGTTCAGCCATGCCTGTTGCAGGTCGCCATAACCGGCCAGATCGAACAACGGGATGGCCAGTTCGGCCGTCCAGCCTTTGGGGTTGACGTGCGTGGCCGACGGCCAGGAGATGGCGGGTTGGCCCGCTGCGGCGGACAGCATGCGTTTGAGTTCATGCGCGTTTCGGAAGTTCAGAACATAGCGGAACACCTGGCGGTCGTCGTCCAGGCCGGGATTCAAAAAGATTTTTATGCATTCATCGCCGTAAACGTTGCCGCCGAAATTTTCGGCCACCTTGGCCTGCATGTCCGCGGGGTCGGGATGCCGGCAGTCAAATGCGATATAGAGCCAATGGCCGTCGGTCAGCATGCGCGCCGCCGTATCGGCATTGGGAGCGCAATTGGTTTTTTTGAATTCAAAATCGTAAAATGCCCGGCTGACCCAGGCGGTTTCCCAGCAGGGATCATCCGGGATGCCGTCAATCACCGGCGGGGTGTCAGTTCGGGGAACCTGGATTTGCGGCCGGTCATACGCCCTGGCTGACGCAAGCTGCAGACCCAGAATGGCGGCAGACAAGAAGAGATTGCGCGTGTGGTTTTTCATCGTGTTTGTTTCCGGGAATCTGATCTGACTGGTAATGAATTGTACAAGCAGCTCAATAAGTATGCGGTCTATAACCGCCAGGCGTCAACCAAAATTAATCTGCCGTTTTCCCG
>CAYXEK010000195.1:0-5605 GCA_964463985.1 uncultured Verrucomicrobiota bacterium | reverse complement strand
TCCCGCATATCCTGCAACCTGCATTTTGCGCGAATATTGACGTTATCCAGGTTCAATCAATTGCGCGCTCAGCATCAGGCTCCGGACCACATGATAACATCCCAGGTAATTATTGCCCTTGCAATCATTGGTTATGTTCCCGCGCCGGTCGAGGTAGCCGAACCAGCCGCCATAGCGGCGGTCCGGAAAATGCGCGAAGGTGTAATCATGGATTTTCGCCAGCCATTGCAGCCAGCGGCCGTCGCCCGTCAGTTTATACGCCAGCAACACGGCGTAAATCGCCTCGACATGCGGCCACCAGAGTTTCATGTCCGCTTCCAACGGGATGGTGGGTTTCCCGGCCACATCCATGAAGTAAAACAGGCCGCCGTATTTTTTGTCCCAGCCGAACTCCAGCGAGCCTTCGATCGCATCCAGCGCAATCCGGCGCCGGCGCGCATTGGGGCAATGTTCCAGCATGCGCAGGAGAAACCAGGCGGTTTCAATGGAATGGCCCGGGTTGAAAAAGCGGCCTTCGGGCGAAGCGTCCCGGCGGCGGCGCCGGTCCAGCGCGACATTTTCGCGCAACAGTCTCAGCCGCGGGTCATAATGCCGCAGCACCCCTTCGATGGCATCGCGGATGATGCGCAAATATGCGGGATCCTGCCTGTCGCGCAGCAATTCCAGCGCCATGTTGGCCAGCACCATGCAGTTGGCCAGATTGCTGAACGGCGGCTGGCCCGCCAGCGGCGCGCGCCCCAGCAATTCCGGCTGGGCGATCCAGCGGGCCACGTTGTCGAACATTTCCAGCGCCTCGGCCCGGCAGGTACGGTCGCCCGTCGCGCGGGCGAATTCCCACAAGCCCAGCATGTAAAACACGCCCGCAAACGGCTTGCGCTGGAAAAACACCGGCCGGCCTTCCCGGGTTACGGAAAAATACACCCGGCCGGCCGAGTCCCGGCCGTACCGGCGCATGAACTTCACGCCGGCGGCCGCCAGCTTGAGATACTCGGGATTTTTATTCCACTCGTTGTAGAGTCGCGACAGCAGCCAGATCATCCGCCCCTGGAACCAGAGGTATTTTTTGGTGTCGTAAACTTCGCCCGTGCGCGTCAGGCAGGAATAAAAACCGCCATGCTTCCGGTCCGGGGAAAATTTCAGCCAGAACGGCAGCACGTCCCGCTCCAGGTTGCGCCGGTAGATGCGCCCATATTGAGCCAAGGTTTTCATGGGTGCTTTTTCTCCCGCAAGGCGTTGACCATCCGCCAGTATCCCAGGAGCCAACTGGCCATGGCCAGTTCGCACAAACTGGCGGCCAGCGGACCGTGATAATTCTGCGGCCGGGCCTCCCAATTGACATACAGCATTTTCCGCGGATGTTTGTTTTTGTTCAGCAGGAACAAGCCGACGCGGCAGGGATGCCAACCGGGGAAATACCCATGCACCACCGGCGCCAATCCGGCCAGGCGCAGCACCTCGGATGACTTGCGGGTGCGCTCGGCGTTCAGGAAGCCCAGCCCGTCGCGGTCAATCCAGTCGAGGTTGGCCCGCCATAATTCGCCGATCGCCCGGATATAGCGCGGGTCGCGCCGGCCAGCGCGCAGCGCCAGGTGCATCCCCTCGATCACCAGCGCAGCCTGGTTGAATCCGGGCGGGAACCGGCCGCCGGCAAAATCATCCACCAGGGCGTCAAAACGCGGCAAGGCCTTGAGATACCCGGGCTTGCCCGTGATTTCATGCGCCAGCGTCAGCACGGGCAGCAGGATGGCGATGTAATGCGGCCGGTTTTCCGGGGTGACGATGAAATTTTCCCGGCGCGGATGCATGAAATTGCGGGCGTGGTGGTAGTCCGCCAGGGCGACAATGTATTCATTGATCTGCCGGCGGAGAGCAGGTGGGGCGTACGGCCGGTAATCGCACAATGCCACCAGCGCCTTGATCTGCTGGTCATGGCTGAGTTCATGCGCACAGGCGCAGCCGCGGACCCCGCCGAACGGTTTCGGCAGGAATCCCTTTTCAAAACGGGCGCCCTGCTGGAAGACCTGGATGATGGCATGAATTTGACGGCCCGCGGCGGTCAGGGCTTCGGGGTCGCCCGTGGCCTGGTACCGGGCAACCTGGCTGGAGGCGTATTCGCCGGTGCCCATCAGCGAGTTTTCATAGGCGTAATATTCCGCCGGGCTGTTGACATTGGCGTGGCAGACGGGCATCAGGTTGCAGGCTTGCAGTTCGCCATCCGTCCATGGTTTCAGGGTTTCGGCGTTCACATACGAATACACCAGGCCGTGGTCGTCCAGCAAATGCGCCTCGATAAATGCCCGGATGCCGGCTTCGCTCCTGGCCAGCCGGCGCAACGCAGCCATTGACACGGTTGTGCCCCGCCATAACGTTTTTTGCATATCATTCAATCCCCAAGGCCGGCAGTTATTTTAATGTCACGGTGACTGTTTTCCAAGCCCTGTCCGCGCGGACATTTTCGGCGGCGGCGCATTTACCCGCGCCTGCCGCCGTGATGGTGTAGATGGCGTCCAGGCGTTCCGGCCGGTCCGGCGTATCGGTTGCCGTAAGCATATAATCCGTCAACAGCAAGGCTTGCGCCGGAGCGTCCCGGCCCGGAGTGCGCCCCGCGGAGCCGGTTTTGATCCGCCGGCGCAGCAAATCGCAGCCATCGAACTGGGGCCGGAACGACACTTCGGCCTGTTCCACCGGCCGGCCCCCGCCATCCAGGACTTCCACGATGACATGCCGGCGCACGATGAGTTTCGGATGATTTTTCGTTCCATCAGACTTTACATACGCGCGCTGGATATCGCCCAGGCGCGGCGCATCCCATTCGCAATCCACCAGCGTCAACCCGTCGCCGCTGTAAGTCAACGACCAATTCCGCTCGTTATTGTTGAAAATGCACCCGGTCAATTCCGTCTTCAATCCGCCGCGATCCAGCACCGCCGTGCCGCAATTCCGGAAGGTGCAGTTTTCCATGCGGTCCGCCGCCCCGGCCAGGGGCGTGGCCACGTGGTCAAACACGGTATTGCGCACGGCAAACTCCTTGTTTACCCCCGGCCCCATGCGGTACAGCATGCCTTTGACGCCGCTGATCCGCGCGTTTTCCAGCACGGTGGAGCCTTCCAGGTAAACGCCTTCCCGGCCGTCGCCGATTTCACAACCCGGCGCCGGATCCAGCGGCGCGATGCGGCTGTTGTAGACGTATAATCCGCCGCCCCATTGCAGCACGCCGGCTTGCCACGGCAACCGCCCGCAGAAAAGAGTCCATCTGTCCGTCGGCGTGCAGGCGAAAAGCAGGGAGGCATTGATGGATTGGTTGGTCCGGTCGCCCAGGAACAGGGCGTTCGTCCGCTGCGGCGCTTTCCAGTAAACCTCGCCGTTTTCGCCCTGGATGAAATACGGATGAACATAGAGATTGCCGCGCATGACCAGGGACTCCTGCGGCCGTTCGGCCGACCCGACCTGCAAGACCGTTTCCGTTCCGTCATTGGCGCCGATAATCAAGTCGCCGGAGATGGCGCAGGTCTGGGCAACGGCATCATACGCCACCCTGCCCCAGCCGTAAGCGCGGTCACATGCCGCAAGGCGCGGCAAGGTGCATGGCGCCGCCGGCGGATAGTCGCGCACCACAATCGCATCGCGCGCCGGATCAAGATAAACTCCAGCCGATGCCGCCAGGACGCAACTGAATATGGCGGCCAGACAACCGGCATGTTTGATATAAAACACCATCAACCTCTTGCATGCATCTGCCGAAAATATTTGCACAAAATATAATACTGAAGGTTAATCCTCGAATTCCGTAGCGGCATAACCTTGTTCCAATTGCATGCCGTCCAGCCAAATGGCGCCGTTGATGAGATTAAGCATAAAATCGGCCCGGTCGCCGGCATGTTGCGCCGGCATGGTCACCGGCAGGCTGTAACGGCGCCAGTCGTTTGTCAAGGCGAGCGTTTCCCTGGTATTGGAAGCTTCGTGCCGGCAGTATAATCGCTCGCCGCCTTGCGCGCCTTTGGCCCAGAACGACCAGACATAAGGGCTGGGCTGCGGATGCCGCGGCGAGCACGACCAGTATAATGGCGGGGTGCCGGTCACGCCCTCGATCCTGGTCATTTTCAGCGCGTTTTTGCCGAACCTGGCGGCGCCATTGGTCTCCAACTCGTAACTCCAGCCATTGCCGTGATTGTCGCCAAAGTAGTAATCCGGCAAGCCCGGAATGGCGGTTTCCTCAAAGCTGGGATTCGGGAACACGTTTTTCTTGCCGGCGCGGACATTCCCGGGCCAGGATGTCTCCGGCGGCGGGATAACCTCCGGCCGGCAGGATGTGATCGTCAATGCCAGCGGCTCGCCCCCCCCCTTGCCGAGCCGGTACGCGCGCACGGCAAATGGCTCCAGTTCCTCCTGGAACCGGCCGGCCATGACGGGCAGCTTGATGTCCGCAAATACACGCTGCGCCATGCCGGTCAAACCGTTCATGGCAAATGCGGCTGTAACCGGAAAGTAACGGCTGTTGGCGGCGACCAACACCAATCCGCCATGCGGATCGCGGAATATTTTCCCTTGCACATCCGGGTATTCCTCGCGTTCGGGCATGAAACCGGCCGCCTGCGGCTGGCTGTCCGGTTTGGCAGCCAGCATGTAGCTGATGGTTTGCGCCACGGCCGGCTGCACGGCCATGGGACCGAGCTGCACCACTTTGAGGATTGATTCCACCATGCTGTCCCACACTTGCGTCTGCATGGGATAGCGGAACCAGAACAGGCCGCGGGCGCCGTGGATGATGGCCAGGAAATTCTGGCAGTCCAATTCGTGACCGGTAAGAACGCGCTTGCGTATCTGCGACCAGCAGACCGGCGCCATGGGCACAATCCAGACGGCCTTGCGGAATTTGGCGGCGCGTTGATCGGTCCAGTGAACGATTTTGGAAACGAAGTTCGGACTGTTGCGTGCGGCGCCGGGCAACGGCATGCCGCCCGGCACCCAGTAGGGATCGGTCACGAGCACATCACAGGACGTCACATATTCGTCGCCCGCGGGAATATGGCTGGAATACAAAAGTTTCACGGGATGATAGCCATCCACCCGGCGCACCAGGCGATAAAGCTCAGCCAGCGATTGCATCATATCGTAACGCCGGCTGTCGTAAGGCTCATCAAAAGAAGAAAATGCCAATAAATTACCATGCCCCATCAGGCTGGCCACCAGCTTTTCCGTGACCGGCAGGTTGCGGTTGACATATTCACGATACAAGGCGGTCTTGATTGCCGGCGAGTGCCGGTTGGCCGGCGCAGCCGCCAGGTAACCCCGCAATCCCAGTTCGCCGGCGCGCCCGATGGCCAGTAATTTTTTGATGTCCTCGCCGCTCAGCGCCCGGGCCAGTTCCGGCGGCAATTGATCCATGCCGGCTTCCCCGGGAGATTGCCAGCCGGTTTCCAGGAGCGATATAACGAGCAACCCGTATTGCCGCGCGCGGTCCAAATATTTTACCGTATCCGGCGCGGGCAACCCCTTGTGCCACTGGAAAAACGTGTTGCAACCGGCATCCGCGATGTCTTTGAACGCCGTCTCGTCGTCCGGCTTGATCCCCGCCATGATCAGCCCGATCGGGAAAAACGGCCGG
>CAYXEK010000194.1:0-5643 GCA_964463985.1 uncultured Verrucomicrobiota bacterium | reverse complement strand
ATACCCGCGCTCATTTGTCAACCAATATATCTTAATATCTACTGACTGACCCCTATTCCTATTTCTATTTGCCTACATCTTATGATATTATGCAAGAATATCATACCAATAATCTCGGACTGACACTCTTCCTCCCGGCCTGTTTGAGAAATTTATCCCAGGCGTTCAGCATTATGGCCTTTGAAAAATGATTTTTATAACAATCAAACGCGGCTTTCTGTTTCTCCGCCAGCAAGTCCGGATTGCCGGCAAGCCGGCAAAGCTCATCCGCCACCCGGCCGACATTGCCGCTGTCAACCGCATAACCCACCCGGTATTGATCAATCCACATTTTGATCGCCGAATCCGCCGTCCCGGTATAAAGCAGCGGGCGGCCGGCGGCCAACGACCCGAAAAATTTGGACGGCAAGACCACGCCGGCCCATCCCTCGCGCAGGCTGATCATGTGGATATCGCCCGCCCCCAATCGCCGGGCGAGCTGATTTTCATCCGCGAACCCGGCAAAAGATATATTTGAATCATCGCCGGAAATCATCGCCCGCAATTCGTCGTAGCGGTTGCCGCGTCCGGCAAAGCAAAAATGCACGGAAGCGTTGCGCCGGCGCATCTCCCGGGCGAGTTCGATGAACCCCCGGAACTCATGCGCCCACCCGATGGTGCCGGAATAAAGGATTGCCAGCCGGGCATCGCCGAAAAGCTCATGGCGCGCCTCCGGATCCGGCGTCAACGGCGCCGTCGGCTCGGCCAGCGCCCAGGGGACGATAGTTGTCCTGGCGGCGTGGTGTCCATAAGCATCAAGCAAACGCCGCATACAGGGCCCGATATCCGCCATCCCATCCAGGAACCTGTAGCAGAATCCCGCCATGGGACGCAAGGCGCGCGCCAGTGCGGAAAACACCCCCATGCGGCCGGCAATGATCGCTTCCGGATAAAGATCGAATGCCCAGCAGAACAACTTGCTCCGGGGTTTGAACAGTTTGATGAAAGGCAGCATCAGGTAACCGAACTGCGGATCCGTCCCCAGGATCACCGCATCCCAGACCGGCCGGCGGATGATGAACCACAGCCACTTCGCCTGAAGCCAGCCCGAGTTGAGCAGGCGTCCGGCATTGCCGGCCTGCCGGAATGCCGGACGGGCAACCCGGCAAATCCGCACTCCGCGCCAATGCTCTTCCGCTTCCGCAATCTTGTACGAAGGATCGCATATGACGCGGTTGCTGGTCAGGGCAGTGACATCCCACCCGCGCGCCGCCAGGCCTGCCGCCAATTCCGACATCTGCCGCGCGCTGACGACATCGTCCGGGTGGAAAAAATGATATATGATCAGGACGGAAGACATTGAAGAAAGGGTTGAGGGATGAAACTTGAAACCTGAGTTTTAAGAAATGTTGAAGTTTGAATTTTTAAAGATTTCGTTTCTTAACGTTTTTTGACATAGTCGTGAAAATTGCTATCAGCTCGTTTGATTCCGCGTAAAGCCGCTTTGATTTTTCGGCAACTCAGAGTAAGCGCGCACAATCGCGGAAGCATAATCTTTGGTCATTTTACGAAATTCCTCTTTCCTGTCAGAAATCAACGTCCCCTCGCTCAGGTTTCATCCCTCATCCCTCTTCTCCCCTTTCATCCCTCTTTTGCTTATCCGTCTTGTTTTGATACCAATCAATGGTTTTTTTCAATCCATCCCGAAATTGGGTGGTTGCGCGGAACCCGAACAGTCTTTCCGCGCGGCTGACATCCAGGCACCGCCGCGGCTGGCCGTCCGGCTTGCCCGCATCCCAAACGATTTTGCCTTTAAACCCGGATATATCCGCGATCATTTCCGCCAGGTCCCTGATGCTGATCTCCATCCCGGAGCCGATATTGACCGGATCCGCGCCGTCATACCGCTCCGTTGCCAGCACGACAGCCTCCGCGCAGTCTTCCACGTACAGGAATTCACGGGTGGCCTTGCCGGTGCCCCACACTTCCACCGACGGGGCGTTTTGCCGCCGGGCTTCGCGGCATTTTTTGATCAGGGCCGGGATGACATGCGAAGATTCCGGGTCAAAATTATCATTCGGGCCGAACAAATTCACCGGCAACAGATATATCGAATTGAACCCATATTCCGCGCGATAGGCCTGGCTCTGCACGAGCATCATCTTCTTGGCCAACCCGTACGGGGCATTGGTTTCCTCCGGGTAGCCGTTCCACAAATCATCTTCCTTGAACGGGACCGGCGTAAATTTCGGGTAGGCGCAAATCGTGCCGACGCCGGTAAATTTGTCCACGCCGCGCAAACGGGCTTCCTCCATCAAAAGCGTGCCCATCATGATGTTTTTGTAAAAAAACGAGCCCGGATGTTTCCGGTTGGCGCCGATGCCGCCGACAATCGCGGCAAGGTGGATCACCACATCCGGCCGGGCGGCATCATACATGCGGCGCACGCCGTCCGGCGTGGTTAAATCGTATTGTTGCGACCTGGGAACAAATACATCCCGGCATCCGCGCACCCGCAGTTTCTCCACCACGAACCGCCCCAGGAATCCGGCGCCGCCGGTAACCGCAATGCGTTTTTCAGTCAAGTCCATCATATATCCCCCGTGTATATCTTTTTCTGCTCTATTCCGGTTGCGCAATCGTTTGGTACGCCTGCAGCAATGGATCCAAGGCGCCGGCGATGCCCCGGGCGATCAAATGCCGCGCGCGGCCGGCCACATCCTGATCCCGGCGCAGCGCCAGTTGCCGGGCCAGGGCAGCCGCGATTGCCGGCGGGTTCGGGCGCGTCCGCGCCACAACATCGCTTTCCGGCAAATCAAGGTCCACCCCGTCGCTGATCACCAGGGGCAAACCCGCCGCCAGGGCTTCGCCGGCGGCCATGCCGAAATTTTCGCGCTTGGACACCAGGGCGAAAACATCGCCGCGGGCATAAGCCGCCCGCAACACACGGCCTTCCAGCAGACCGGCAAAGAAGACATGTTCCGCCAAGCCAAGTTGCCCGGCCAGACATTCCAATTCACGCCGGTAGCCTTCGTTATCCGGTCCGGCGCAAACCAGGCAGGCGTCGGGACGATCACGCCGCAACAAACCCAGCGCCTGAATCAGCAGATCGAGATTTTTGACCCAATTAATGCGGCCGGCAAACAAAACAACTTCCCGGCCGCGCAGCATGGGAAATCGCTCTTCAAATTCGGCGCGTTCCGGCAAATCGCGCCATTCGTCAAGATTGATCAAGTTCGGCGAAATGACGGTCTGGCGGAAACGCCAGCCGCAAAGCGCGGCCTTCCCGGCCTCCGCTCGGGCGGTGAAATGCACGTACGCCGCGCCTTCAAGGTTGGCGCGCTCCCAGAGCAAAGCCCACGGCAGTTTCTTCCAGCGATGCCGCCCGAAAACCACCGGATCCAGTGCCCCGCGCGGTGCGACCATGTACGGACGGCCCTGGCGGCGCATGCGCCGCATGCCGAAACTCACCACCGGGTTCCAGATGACATGGAAATGCACAACATCGAATTGCCGCCCCGCGCCGTCCAGCGCTTCCAGCAAAACCGGCGCCGCCGGAACCTGCGGGTCCAACCGGAACGGCGCCGCCGGAAAAATCCAGATCGGCACGCCATCGCGCAATTCCCGGCGCGGCTCGACCGCCGGCTGCCGGCCGGCCAGCGGCCAGTCGGCCGTAAAAATCCCGGCCGTGTGGCCGGCGCGCACCAGGGCGGCAGCCAGCGCCGGCACGGACTTGGACGGGCCGCCCCACCTGGGGTCAACCGACGGTACAACATGCAGAATCTTCATTGCAACCCGTGTTTTTTTAAATACCTGCCCAGCACAAACAGACCCCAGGGGCGTGACCAGCCAACCTCCCGCGGGTGGCGCACAAACGCGCGCCAAAGGCTGCGCAGCGCGCGCCCGTTGAACCAACCTCCGCCGGCGGCCAGTTCTGAAATGCCCGCATCCACTTCCGCGCGCATCGCGCCCAGCAGCCAGGCATCCATCGGCAGCACGAACCCCTGTTTCGGCCGGTGGGTATTGGCGCGCGGCAGCCAATCACCCATGGCTTCCACGAAACGGCGCTTGGGAATCTCCGCCGGCGCGCGCGATTCCGGCTCCAGACGCAAGGCAGCGGCGGCGAATTCCGTGTCCAGAAACGGCGCGCGGATTTCCAGGGTGTTGGCCATGCCGGCCGCGTCCGTGTCGCGCAAGAGTACATCGGCCATGTAAGTCTTGAGTTCCAGCAGGCCGACAGCATCGGGCGGGGCGAAGCCCTGGATGAAATCCGACAAGCCGCCGATATCCTCGCCGGTCAAGCCCGGCACGGACGGCACCGGCAGCCGGGCGGCGGCGTCCGGCGCCAGCAGGCGCAATACCTGCCGGGAACTGAAGAGCCGGCGGCGCGCGAGAAAGGATTGAAGCAGGTCGCCGGCGGCCGCCAGGCAATCCGTCGCCTTGGATGTTCTCGCATGCCATGCGCCGCGCGGCGCGCCGGCCAACGCAATGGCAGAACTCAAATGCCGCAGCCACGCCGGCCAGGCGGCCATACGCGGCACATCGCGGAAGGACGGATATCCGCCAAACAACTCATCGCCGCCCAGGCCGGAAAGGGCAACCGTCAGGCCAGCCTGGCGCGCGGCGCGCGCGACGATATAGGTATTCACGGCATCGTAAGTCGGCTGATCCAGGGCGCCAACGGCCGGCTCCAGCAGCCGCAACATATCCGCGTCAGTCATGGGAATTTCCGCATGGCGCGCCCCGATCAATTCGGCGATCGCGCGGGCGTATCCCGCCTCGGAATGTCCGGTCTGCTCCGGGAAAACCACCGCCAGCGTCCGCAGCGTCTGCCCGGAAACCCGGGCCGCGGCCACCGCCACAGCCGAGGAATCTATGCCGCCCGACAGGAACAATCCCAGCGGGGCGTCGCTGACCAAGTGGCGGCGCACCGCCCGAAAAAATACATCCCGCAGCGCTCCGGGTGGGAGTGAATCCTTGTCCGTCGGTGGCCGCCAGTAGGTTCGGGTCGGCTCCAGCACGCCCGCCTGCCAGCGCAGCGTTGCAGCGACCGGCAACAGCTCCACGCCCGCGACGATCGTGCGCGGGGAGGGCACCGCTCCGAATGACAGGTAGCCGGCCAGCCCGAGCGGATCCACCCGGCGCTCCACCATGCCGGAAGCCAGCAGCGCGCGCACTTCCGAGGCAAAGATCAGCAATCCGTTCCGCCGCGCAAAGTAAACTTGTTTCTGGCCGAAGATGTCGCGCGCCAGCAGCAAAGACTGTTCCAGTTCATCCCAGAGCGCTGCGGCGAACATGCCGTTGCAGGACGGCAGCGCGGCGGCGCCGGCGCGCGCCAGCAGTTTGAAAAACACCTCGGCGTCGCCGGACGATTGAAACACCTCGCCTTGCCGCTCCAGCTCGGCGCGTTTTTCGATGAAATCATACAGTTCGCCATTGCAGACATAAGCGTAACGGCCGTCCGCCGTGCGCATCGGTTGCGCCGCGGCGTCCGACAGATCAATGACGGCCAGGCGGCAATGCCCGAGCACGCAGGCGCCGGACGGCGCCGCGTACAGGCCCGTGCTGTCCGGTCCGCGATGCGCCATGGAATCCAGCATCCGGCGCACGGCCGCCTGGTGCGCCGCCGCATTTTCCCCGACTATTCCGGCTATTCCACACATA
>CAYXEK010000193.1:0-5648 GCA_964463985.1 uncultured Verrucomicrobiota bacterium | reverse complement strand
ATGGAGGCGCGAGCCGGAATTGAACCGGCGTAACAGGTTTTGCAGACCCGTGCCTAACCACTTGGCTATCGCGCCCATTGCCGGAAGCCGGCTGATGTCGAATTATTCTAGCGGATGCCGCCCGCAGGTCAATCAAAAATTCAGCGCGCCAACACCGCGAATAAAATACTTGCTTTGGCGGATGCTGCGGATAAAATAAGCACAATAAAAAAAGACGTGCAATCAATCAATTAAAAAAATTCGGCGGAGGCGATTATGCCGGACGATATCATTGCAAACGTGGCAGGGGCGGGCGAAATCAAGCCTGACGACATCCTGTTTGAATGCGACAAATGCGGGAAAAGCCTGGTGATTGATCGCCGCGGCGCCGGGTTGACCATCCGCTGCCCGGATTGCGGCGCCGAATTGCAGGTGCCGATCCCCGAGGATGTGGATTTGGCTGAAATTGACAAGAGTATTACCGAAGATTTGACCGGCATCGCGGACGATTCTTCGGCCAATGAACTCAATCTGGCAGATTTGCCGCCGGACTTGCAGGAAAAAGTCCGCAACCTGGTAATGGAAACCGAGGAATTGCATGCCCGGCGCGCCCACCTGGAAAGACTGCATGCCAAAACCGCGCCGGGCATTCAGGAGATCAAGCGCCAAGTGACGGTAATTCGAGCTGCCTTGGAACAGATTGAGGAAAGTTTGGCCGGCATGGAAGAAGAAAGCGCCGGCGAAACTCAGGTGGTCGGCTGATTCCGGAAATTAATCCATGCCCGATACCGATAATGATTTGCTTCAAATTGGAGATTACCGGTTTTCATCGCGTCTGGTGCTTGGCACTGGGAAATTTTCCAATCCGGCGGTGATGGTCGAAGCCGTGCGCGCTGCCGGCGCCCAGGTCGTTACCGTTGCCCTCCGCCGTTTCAACCGCGCCCGCCCGGAAGAAGACTTGCTCGCGCCTCTGGCCGCGCAGCCGGGGCTGGTTCTCATGCCCAACACCTCCGGCGCCTGCAATGCCGAGGAAGCTGTCCGGGCCGCCCACCTCGCGCGGGAGATCAGCGGCAGCCCCTTGATCAAGCTTGAAATCCATCCCAATCCACAGCATTTAATGCCCGATCCACTGGAAACTTTCGAGGCCGCCCGGCGTCTGGCGGGGGAGGGATTTATGGTCATGCCCTATATTCCTGCCGATCCGGTGCTGGCAAAGCGCCTGGAGGAAGTCGGGTGCGTGTCCGTCATGCCGCTTGGCGCCGGGATCGGCACCGGCCAGGGCCTGGCGACGCGCGGCATGCTGGAGGTCATTCTGCGGTACAGCCGGGTGCCGGTGATTGTGGACGCCGGTCTGCGTGCCCCGTCCGAGGCGGCTGCGGCCATGGAAATGGGGTGCGATGGCGTTCTGGTCAACAGCGCCATCGCGGTTGCGGACGATCCCCCGGCCATGGCCGCGGCTTTTGCCCAGGCCGTGCGCGCCGGGCGCCAGGCCCGCAGGGCGGGGCTGATGTCCGCCGGCGACACTCCGGAACCATCCAGTCCCCTGACGTCGTTTCTATGAAGGGCGCGTCTTTTCCCGATCACCATCCCGCCGCCTCGATGCGCCTGCAGAAATTTCTGGCCGGGCGCGGCGCCGGTTCGCGCCGCGCCTGCGAAGCGCTGATTCTGGCCGGCCGGGTGCAGGTCAATGGACACACGGCGGTTCTGGGTCAATCGGTTGTCCCGGCAACCGACCGGGTGCTGCTTGATGGCCGGCCGGTTGCTTCTGATGCCCCGGTGCGCCGCGCGGTGCTGCTGAATAAACCCAGGGGATACCAATGCACCGCCGCCGCCGCGCGTACGGTTTACGATCTGCTGCCGCCGTCCGACCGCGCGCTCCGGATTGCCGGGCGCCTGGACAAGGACAGCGAAGGGCTGGTGTTGCTTGCCAATGACGGGGACCTGCTGCAGCGGCTAATGCATCCCCGCCATGGTTGTGTTAAAAAATACCGGGTGACCGTCAGCGGGACCGTCAATCCGCGCGTTTTGCAGGATTTACGGGCGCCGTTGAAAATGGAAGATGGTTATACCACCCGGCCGGCGGCCGTGGCTGTATTGCGGGCGGGCGGCATAGCGGGCAGGATCGTGCTTGAATTCAAATTGGCGGAAGGCCGCAACCGCCAGGTGCGACGCTTGTGCGAACGCGCCGGCTTGCGGGTGCATCGGCTGGTCAGGACCGGGATTGGCGGCTTGACTTTGCAGGGTTTGCGCCCGGGGGTCTGGCGGAAACTTACGCCCTTGGAAATCCGCGCGCTGGGCTGAACCGCCGGATTCGCTTCCAATTGCCATTTCAAGTCTAACCGTCGCGGCAAACAGACAACGTTACGAATTAGGCGTTCGAGACCCGCGTCGCGCGGTTTGAGAATTGCCTGGGTTTGGTTGTTGGGCTGGTTCTTTGTCCGTGCAGAGCATCAAGAACTGCAGCCGGATTGCGTGAAGCGATGGTCAGCAGCGCTTTCGCTGGACCATCGGGCTGGCGTCGGCCTTGCTCCCAGTTCTGGAGGGTGCGGGTGCTGACACCAATCATGACGGCAAACTCTCCTTGTGTGACGTCGAGTTGCTCACGAACGACTCGAATTTCAGGGGGCTTGATCTCGTATAGTCGGCTGGGCGTGTGGCGTCCCGCCTTGATCTCTCCGGCCTCCTTGATGCTGGCGACCAACTTGGCAAACGTGTCTTCTTTCATGTTAACCACTCCTTGACCCACTTCCGGAGGAATCTTATTTGCGCCGGCGTGAGGTCATCTTGATCTGTCTTCTTGTACGGCAAAAGCATGTAGATCGCACCCGGCATATCCCAGTAGTATATGACCCGCAGGGCTCCGCGCTTACCCATACCGGGTAGCTTCCACCGCACCTTCCGCAATCCACCGCCGCCGCGGATGAGGTCACCGGCATCCGGCCTGAACATCAGCGCCGTCTGCAATCTTCGGTACTCTTCATCCGGCAAGAGGTTCCTGATCTCTTTTGTGAACACTGATGTCTCAATGAAAATCATGTAAACATCATACGCCAATGGCGTATATTGTCAATCTCCGATTTCATCCTGTTTCTGCTGGCCCAACAACGCCGTTCTCGCGTGGCTACAGGCCGCCGCGATCAACGGCTTGTTCGAGATTATCAATTGTCAAGGGCTAATCCTGGAATCTGAGATTGTCAATTGTCAAGGGCTGATAATCAAATCTCTGACAAAGGTCACGCCTCACCTTCGGCTCGCCCGCCGCGGGTGAGCCGTAATGGTGCAGGCGATTGTTGGCCGTCTTATTGTCTGGCCACAAAGTCGAGGAACTCTTTGACTTTATCTTTTGCTTCAATGAAGGCTTCGACCTTGTCGCCATTTGAGAATTCGACTCGCAGTTCATACTTTCTGAACTCGCCTGATCCCTCATAAATCATGTGGCGGTCGAGGAATCGAATGGCGTCTTCAAGAGTTGCAAACTCGTTGACGCGCCCGTAAAGAGGAACAACGACTACTCGTGTGACATGGCGACCGAGCCTTCTGTTGAGTGCGTCAAAGAAGCTGTCAATCGCGGGTTGGTTCGCCCGGACAAGATGCGCGCATATGCGCCTCATGATCGCTGGGGAACTTCCCTCGATCCGTTCCGTCGTCCGTCTGAACACCGTGTCTTCGGTATCTTCATCGAAGGCGATATCGATTCCTTCGGATTGAAACGCCGCGACGAGGGATTCGTATGGGAAATAGAGAACATTAAAGCCAAGAGAGCGTAGTTGGTCCAACGAGCCTTCGGTGAAGACACCCGCAAGGACGGTTCCCAAGAATGGGTTATTCCAGCGATACTTTTCGGCAAGAGGCAGAATTGCGCCCTGAATCTCCTGCGCCTTGTTCCGGGAGTGCTTCGTGTACCGTCGCCAAGCTGTCTCGATAAAGGCGAGCGGCCTCCCGATTTGCTGATCAGTTCCATCCCGCTCGATCACGAAGTCAAGATCGTGCGTGTTGCCATATTGGTCCGACCACGACACTTTCTTGCCCGCGCGCGCGGGTCTGTTTCTTTTCTGATGATCAAGGTACAGCCGCTGGGCCCGACAGAACGTCTCAAGTTGAGGGCGAACGACCGATTCGAGCAATTCGCCTATGACCTGTCCAAATCTGTGAGCAGGTGATTCTGCCATTGTTAACCTTCAATCCAGAGGAGTCCCTCTTTGAGCGGAACTCGGTGTTTGCGATTCTTCCACTTGATGTTTCGATCTCGTAGTTTGTCGAACGAGTGATGCGTGAAACCTGCGGCCATCGCCAAATCCGCAATCCACCTTTCGATCGGACAGTATATTCCGTAAGGCGCGGAGTCTCCGATGACCCAACACATCCGTGAACCCGTCTTGCAGACTTGTCGAAGATGCCGCAAGACAAGGCCAATGTCGCGGCAATATGCGGCGACCATCGTGTGATAGTGCTTCTTTCCACCGTGATCTTCCCGCACTTCCGCCAACTTATTAACAACAGAGGACAATTCGCCCCGAATTGGCGCGACAGCATCGGTGGCAAGAAGATCACTGAGAACAAGTTTTTCGCGCGAGGAATGTTGGGAGGAAGATACGATCAGGTGTCGGCGGACGGCGTCGTGGATGTCGCCCCATCCATTCACATCTCCCCAAAACGTCATTTCAAAGCGCAGAGCATCAGCGTAGTCGTAGTTATTCGCGTAGGGGGGCGATGTAATGACAGCGTCCACTATAGGAGCGCATGCGCTATGAAATGTGCGCGCGTCACCCGCGACGACGTTGGCGCATGATTTCTTCGCCCGTGATTGCATCCATCGCAAGTCGGCCTTTATGGTTTCGACCTGCTGTTGGAATGCTAGTGTTGGCTGAATAACCTTCTTTTTGGACTTGTTCGGCAGGATGTACTGCCATTGTGCGGTGCCAGCTTTTGAAGTCGATCGAAGAATGGCGGTCAGCGCAAGCCAGACCAGTTCCGACTCGCCGGAACCGTCTTGCATTTCCCGCCAGGAGGTCTTCAGTGCATTAAGGGCGTGAAGCGATTGGGCGTCGTAACTGCGCTCAAGCAATGTATTGATTGAAGTTTCGAGTTCCCGTCCTTGGGCATTCTTTAGGACCTTCTCTGCGAACTCCGAAACTCTTTGGGGTGGTGTTGCCCAATGTAGTTTCGCGTTCAGGATTCTTGAAACGAACGGGTGTGCCTCGACCGCAATGCTGGGTATGCCTAGTGAGTCGCAGACAACGGATACCGTCCCTGAACCAGCGAATGGGTCCAGAACGGTGTGGCTAGGGCCTACGCCCCACTCGGCAAGAACCTGCTCGACCCACTGAGCGGCGAAGCCCGCTGAATAGCGAAACCATCGGTGGACAGGCAGTGCCATGTTGTCAACGAATGTGCCCGAGCGCGCGACCAAGAGGTCGGGGCGCGTTTCTGTATCGCATTCAAATAGGGAAAGTTGTGACTGCATGGCGGCATCATACCATATTCAACACGTCACTTCATCCGTTCTTTTCCGGCCAACAGTATTATTAAGCCTACCTCGTATAAAAAGGCAGACGGTATTTGATGATGTTTCTTGTAATCATTATTGTGTCTGTTGTCAAGAATCCAATCTTTTGCATTTCCCGTGGCTTCGCCACGGGAACATGTTTCAATGCAAACGCCTGGGGCCA
>CAYXEK010000192.1:0-5653 GCA_964463985.1 uncultured Verrucomicrobiota bacterium | reverse complement strand
TGAATTCTTTCAAAACGTAATTTTTGAAATTGTCTCATCAATATGATCATCTGCGCCGATGATTTTGGTTTGCGCCCGGAAAATGACGCCTTTATCTTGGATCTGGCGCGCGCCGGGCGCATTTCCGCCGTCAGCGTCATGCTGGCGGGGCCGCAACGCGTTCCAACTCTGGCGCCGGCCTTGGCGGAGTTCAGCCGTCACTTGGATATTGGCCTGCATCTGGTTTTGACGGATGAAGGCGCGCCGTTGGCCGGCGCGGCTGGTTCGTTGCGGGGGCGCGGCGGGAGTTTTTGCGCGTTTACTGAATTGCTGCGCCGGGCATACACCGGGCGCATAAATCCGCCGGATGTGCGCCTGGAAATTCAAGCGCAAATCGCCGCCTTCCGCAACTGTTTCGGCAAACAGCCCGATCACCTGGACGGCCACTTGCATGTGCAGCAATTGCCCGGTATCCGCGCGGAGGTAACCGCCGCCGCAGCGGAATTGTGCCGCGCCGCGCCTTGCTATGTCCGGCATGCCTGGATGCCGCTGCCGGAACTGCTGCGTGAAATACGGCGCGCCGACGGATTCAAGCGGGCGGCAATTGCCGGCCCGGCAGGTTCGCTCCGCCGGCTGCTGTTGCGCAGCGGCGTGCCGACCAACCCCGGGTTTTACGGCGTCTATGATTACCGGCGCTGGCGGAGATTCCCTGTTCATTTCGCGCGCTTTGTGGACGCAGCGCGCCGTTCAAATGACATTATCATGGTCCACCCGGGCTGCCACGAACCGTGGCGCCGTTTGGAATACGATACCCTGCAAGCCGCCTTGGCGCTCCGGCCTAATCGTTTCCGCCACGGCGCACCAGCATGACATCGGCATGCCGCCATGCCGCCGCTCCGGCGCCGGCCGCTTCCGCTCCCCGCAGCTCATACCAGACCGGATCGGCTGTCGGGCGCCTGCCGCGCATCCGGGCTTCCTTCTCGCGGACGCGGACATACATGGCAATGGCGCCGGCATCGTGCTTGCGGTGGGTATCCCGAAATTCAAGGTCGTCTACGGCAAACGGCCGGCCGGGGCCGGCGTCAGCCTCCAGCGCTGCATAGACCTGCGACAGGCACCGGAAACTTGGCACGAATTTGGCGTCGCCGGAGATTAACCGGCCCTGGTAATTGAAAAACGCCAACAGGAAGTAAATGTTGAAAGCCACGGTAATGGCCGCCGCCCAATACAGGAACTTTTTGAAACGGAGATCCGCCGCGCGCTGTGCCAGGCAGACGGCGGGAATCATGACCAGGATGGGCAGTTGAAATATGCCGTAGCGGCTGGAATAGTTCTGGCCGGAAACCAGGAAAACCATCAGCGGGACGGCCAGCAGGGCGGCGAGGAATACCATCTCGGGGCTGCGGTCGAATGCTGCGCGCGGATTGCCGCGCGTGCCGCGCCAGGGTTTGGATGCGGCGCGGATGAATGCCCAGAGGCAGAACAGCGCCAAGGCGGTTCCCAGCGCTTTGAACGCGAACATCAGCAGGTACGAACCGCAGACCGCGTCGCCCATGGCCAGGTAATCGCTGAAATCCGGCAGGGTCCATCGCGCGCACCAGCTCATCAGGAGGCTGAACGGTGTCGTGATGGCCTTGAGACAGCCGAAACTGAATTCTTCAGCGCTGTCGCCGAACATCATCCGCGTGTTGGCCCAGCCGCGGGCGGCGTCCCCCTGGAGGTAAGGCAGGTAAAACATGAACCCGGCCAGCAGCCCCGCCGCGCCGGCCGGCCAATGCAAACGCTTGCGCGTCAATCCCAGCGCTGCCAGCGCACCGAAAAACATCGCCCCGGCGGAAGCATGGAATTGCAGGGCCAGCAACGGCAGCAGTCCGACCCAGAAGATTTGCGGCGAGCGGTCTTTTTGGATGGTCTCCCAGAGCGCCAGGAAGGTCAGGCTGCCGAAAAACGCCATGATTTCAGGGTTGTAGGCGCCGACTGAGTAATATACCGCCCACGGCTGTGTCGCCATGAATAACGCCGCCCATAATCCGCCCCGGCGGCCAAGCAGGCGGCAGCCCAGCATATACACTAAAAAAATCACGGCCGTATTCAGCAGCAGCATTGCCGCCGCAACGGCGTGCGGTCCGCCGCCCAGGCGCATCGCGTTCAGCCAGAACACCGTCCATAACGCCCCGGGGGTATGCGAGTTGGCTGTGAACTTGGCCTGGCTGAGGTAGCGGGCCTCATCCACGCCCATGGCGTAATCCAGCGCGCGGTCGTACGCCAGGATTTCATCGCCAAACGCGAAGTATGAAAACGCGCCGCCAGGCCAGTAGGCTGCCAGGCGCAGGATCAGCCCCAGCAGGGCGATCAGGGTCAGCCAGCCGATGGGATGTTTGACGTCTGCTTGCATGATCTGCCGGATCGAAAAACGCTGCGGTTACAAGGCATAATGGCATGATGGTTCTGCAATTAATTTGACAGATTAGCAACTGACGGTAAACTTGATCAAGTTTAATGTGCGGTTTTGTGCAGCATCGGCGTCCATGCAAATTACAGGTTAAGCTTCCGTCTGTAGCGGCCGAACTGTGTTCGGCATGCCGGAGCACAACACAGTTGCGCCGCTGCAAGAAGATCGCCGAATGTAAACATGTTTGATGTCTTGGATATGATGGACAAGTACGCGACTCCGAATAATCATCCGCGCCGGCCCCGCCCGCCCGCCGCGCCCCCTGCGCCGGCGCGTCTGCCTTTGCCCATGACAACTGCCGAAATGCGGCAACGCGGGTGGTCGGAATGCGATGTCATTCTCATAACGGGGGATGCTTACGTGGACCACCCGGCTTTCGGCTGCGCGCTGATCGGCCGCTGGCTGGAATTTTTGGGATACCGGGTCGGGGTGATTGCCCGGCCCGACCCGCGCCGCGTGGAGGATTTCCGCGTCCTGGGCCGGCCCCGGCTTTGCTGGGGGATCACCGCGGGCAATCTTGACAGTGAACTGGCCTTGTTGACCGTCATGCGCAAACGCCGCCGCGATGATCCGTATGCGCCCGGCGGCCTGGCCGGGGCGCGTCCGCGCAACGCTTCGATTGTCTATACCGCCTGTGCGCGCCAGGCCTTCAAGGGCGTTCCCGTGGTGTTGGGCGGAGTGGAGGCATCATTGCGCCGGTTTCCTTATTATGACTTCTGGACCGACCGTGTGCGCCGGTCAATCTTGCTGGATGCCAAGGCCGATATCCTGGTGTACGGCATGGCGGAACGCGCGCTGAATACGGTAATGCAAAGATTGGCCGGCGGGAAGGCGTTGGCGGGCCTGCCTGGCACGGCTGTGATTTTCAATCAAAAACCGGCTCTGCCGCCCGGCGCCGCCCTTGATTTGCCGGCATTCGAGGATGTCAGCCGCGCCGATGACGCCGGACGCCGGCAATTCATGGAAATGGCGCGGTTAATCGAAGACCGGCACCTGGCGCCCGCGGCGGCTTGCGCCTGCTCCCCCGGGACTGGCGCGGCAAAAGATCCTGCTGCAGGTTCACTCCCTCCGGATATGCGCGCTCCGGTGCTTTTACAGGCATGCGGCGCGCGGTGGCTGGCGGTGTATCCCCCGGCGGCGCCGTTGACGACCGCGGAAATGGATCAAATCTACCGTTTGCCTTTCACGCGCCGGCCGCATCCCGCGTATCAAGGCCGGCGAATCCCGGCATTTGACATGATCAAGCATTCCATTACCACCCATCGCGGATGTTATGGCGCCTGCCGCTTTTGCGCGCTGCGCGCGCACCAGGGCGCCAACATCAGTTCGCGTTCGATTGACGGTATTATTGCGGAAATCCGCCGACTGTCGGCCAGTCCGGATTTTGACGGGGTGATTACCGATGTGGGCGGACCTTCGGCCAACATGTTCGCTTCGGTCTGCGCTCATCGCGCGCCTTGCCGGCAGCCGGCGGGTTCCTGCGTGCACCCGGCCGTATGCCGCAACCTGCGCGTCAATCACACGGCGCTGATCAAGCTGTTGCGCGCCGCGCGGGCTGTTCCGGGCGTAAAACATGTCTTTATTGCCAGCGGCATCCGGTTTGACCTGGCGCTGCAGCCGGGCGGCGAACAATGGCTGCGCGAATTGCTGGCTTGCGGCCATATCGGCGGACGGTTGAAAATTGCCCCGGAACACGTTGTGGATAAGGTGTTGCGTCTCATGGGCAAGCCTGCTTCCGCGGAGTACCGCCGGTTTGTTAAGTTGTACCGGGAACTGGCGCAGGCGGCAGGGGTGAGCGCCGGGTTGCGGGAGTATTTCATCAGCGGACATCCAGGCTGTACGATGGATGATATGCGGCAATTGGCAACTTACCTTCGCAGCGCCGGATTGCATCCGGAACAGGTCCAGGATTATTATCCAGCGCCAATGACGCTCAGCGCCGCCATGTTCTATTCCGGCCTGGACCCGGCAACCATGCAGCCCATCCATATCCCGCGTTCCGACCGCGAAAAGGCGCTGCAGCGCGCGTTGCTGCTGGGACAGCTCCCGCAAGGCCGCCGGAACCGCTCCGGCTAAAGCTCGAAGTATTTGCGCCGCACGATCTTCAGCTTGCAGGAAGCCAGGTTGCGGGGCAGGTAAACGCCTTCGGCGTTGGTGCGCATGACGCCTTCGTAGTAGGTGAAAACCGCCCGGGCGCCGTGGAAGCAGATGCTGTAATAGCAGTTGGCAGGGACGCTGTCCGGCTCCAGCAATCCGTGGCGCCGCCATGTCGCGCCATGATCATCGCTGACGGCGATGGCCAGCGGCCGCCGCCAGTTCCATTGCGGGTGCCCCATCGGGATGCCGGTGCGGTCGTTGAACAGCATGACCAGGCGGTTGCCTCCCGGCAAACGCTTGATGCTTTGCGGGCCGTTCGGCATGGCAAATTCGGGGATGGCCCGGAACGGCGACCATGTTTCGCCGCCATCGCGCGAGAAGGCGCGGTAGGCGTAACCGCCGTTCGAACGGCACCACATCATCACGCGTCCGCCGGCCAGTTCCACCGCGCCCGGCTCCAGGCATTGCACCTGCCGTTCCCGGACATGCTGCCAGGTTTCCGGAAAACGCTTGTCAACCAATTGCGGCCGGCGCACGTTGGCCGGTTCGATCCGGATTTCACGGGCGCCCAGCCGCCAGCTTGCGCCGGCATCGTCGGAAATCACGCAGCCGCAGACCGATGTCCGGGAGCGCGCGATGGATGCCCCATGGAAGGCGTAGGGCGCCAGCAGCCGGCCGGAATGCAATTGCACCAGCCGGTCGTTGTTGATGACATAATAGCCCGGCCGTTCGATCATCCGCGCCGGCGTGGTCCAGCGGCGGGCATTGCCCGCCGCGGTCATGAAATAAGGACGGCAGTCCTCCAGCGACTGCTTGCGCAGAAACATCCCCGCCACCTGCCCGTCCTGCAGCGGCAGGAGGCTGACGGACATCAGATTTAAAACCCGCGGGGGGGTCGGAAGGAATACCCGCGGCTGGGACCAATGCCGGCCGCCATCCCGCGAGCGGCGTTCCAGCAGCGTGGCGCGAGCTTCATCGCTGGCGCCCTGAAACCTTCCGTAAACCAGCAGCAGATCGCCGTTGGCCAGCGGCGCGACGCAACCCTCGCCCGAACGCAATCCGTCGGTCCTGTGATCAGCGATCAGGGCTTCATGAAAGATGTAGGGTGTGATGTCGTGTGGTTGC
>CAYXEK010000191.1:0-5681 GCA_964463985.1 uncultured Verrucomicrobiota bacterium | reverse complement strand
TGACCCCTTACTTGGGTTTTATTCGGTATTGCTGACCCGCGCGCAGAAATCGTAGAGATCAATCTGCTCTTGCTGCTGGTCGAAAAAGACGGATATCTGTTGATGAATGTCAATGATATCAAAGCGGATATGACGGCCGTGAATGTCTTCCTGGCCGGTAAAATACAAATCGAGAAAATCATGCCAGAGCGTGCCGGCCCAGGAACAAATCTCCGCCGTATAGAAATAAAAAGCATCGGGGGCATGCCAGACCAGATCAAATTCACGCTCGGGAAAATAAATGGAAAGACCGTGCGCCCGGCCGGTCCAGGCAGCGCCATGGTATTCCGCGATAACAGTCCGGTCAATTGCCTCCATGACTGATTGCGCGCGCGCCTGCAAAAAGGAGAAAGGCAGCGCCGGTTGCAGCATGGCATCGGCCAATGCCAGCAGATTCGACGCCAGAACCGGAATGTGTTCCAGGTCAGAAAGGGCGAGGGTAATGCCCGGTACAGCGGCGTAATGCCCGGCCAGCCGCCGGTGAATGTCCCGTGCCGCGGCCGCCGGCGTCCAGTCGGGATTGGCGAGGAGGCCGGAAAGCATTTCCCTGTAAGGCCAGTCCGATTGGCTGTAATTCTGCGAACCCAGCGCATAGGCGGCGCCGGCCTGCGCCAGGTCATACAGCGTTTCGAAGGTTTGCATCAGGCAGCAATCCAGCAGCAAAATATCAACCGGACGGGGAGCTTCGGACAATGCTGTCCCCAAGTCCGCCAGAAACAGGGTCTGCGAATCATGGGAACCGTCAACACACAACCCGCGCCAGCCGAATCCATGATTGCCCATGATCAGAATGTAATGGCGGGCGGGATAATTCTCCATGCCCCATTGCAGAAAGGCGCTTAACACCTCCGGCTCAGCCATATTGACTTCGCGGCCGCCATGGCCGTCGCCCCAATCCGTTACGGCGGCGGCGGGATCCGGCCGCATGCCGTTGGTAATGACAAACCGCTCACATCCCGTCCATCCGCCGAAATTGGTGGAGTATCCTCCGCGATCAAGCTGGGCCAACAGGACAACATCATGGCTGCTGCCGCTCCGGGCCAAATCGAGAAATTTGGCGAGAAAATCCGGCTCCAGGTTGTTGTCGGCATCCATGTAACACAAAACCGTCCAGGCAGAAACGGGCACGACGTCAAATGTCAGTGTGACAATCCGCGCCGGGCTTGCGCCCGGTTCGCCGAGGCCGAAGTAAAAAGTATAGCGGCCGGATGGCAAAGCGCCGCCGGAAAAAATCACCGTCGCCGGCAGATAACTTAAGGGCATCCGGCAGACCGGCTGCAAATCCGCGCAGTCATGCATCTGCCGCCAGCCCTCAGGCACCAGGCAATACCAGCCCTGGGGTCCCTGCGCTGCAATCCACCAATCCGCCATGATGCCGTAATAAGGGCCGGGATTGACGCTGACCGCCACTGCCACACTGGAAGTCGCCGGCAATGGCGGCGGGTGCGCGCCGCCATTCACGCTTAACTCCATGGACAGTCCTTCCATCTCCGCCGGAGCGTCCGTGCTCAAACCCGCCTGAATAATGCATCCGACCATAATTAAAATCATTAATCTTTGCATTGCACTTCTCCAAAGTCAGCGCCCCGCATCAGCAGCGCGGCCGATCCGCATGTATTTTCAATCGTTCTAATCCCCTCCCAAGGCGGGCTTTGACCGCAACCCATTTATATTCTGGTCCCTCTCCACCGTTGCCTGACGCCTGCGTCAACCCGCAACTTTAACACTAACACTTTGGGCCAGATCATCCTACCATAACAGCAATCCGACACGCGTCACGCGACACACGACACGCGTCACGCGACACGCGACACACGACACGAAAAGATTTGCTACGCAAAAATGATTGTCCCATACTTTATTTGTCTGCCGCATATGCGCCCAGCAGGGCAATATATACCGGCAACATCGGGGCAGGCGCGCGCAAGCTGCCATGCAGGCAGAATTCGGCTGTAATCATGGTCAGCATAGCGCAAGGAGGTGGAACAACACCGAGAGTTCGTTAAAGGGCGGAAGTTTCACCGTCGTATCCGGCGCCGGCGCGGGTGGTTGATCAGGCTCCATCCTTGCCTCCTGTTTTAAGATTTTGTAGCTGAAAATCAATCCGGCCGTCAAGCGAATTGTTTTTGCGTCAGGCTGCGCCGTTGCATATAATGCCTGCGCAAGCATGTGTATTTCACGTGTTTTACCGAGTTCGTTAGAAACGGAGGAAATCATGAAATTCAGCATCAACCGCCGGACGGCATGGCGTGTTCAATCAAATTTGCTGAGGCATGCCGTTTTGCCGGTATGCCTGGCATGGGCGGCGGGCGCCCCGGCCGGCGCGTTTACCAATCTTTTTTTCCTGCACCATTCCACCGGCAGCGGCCTGATCAATGGCGGCATGCGCGCCGAAATTGCCGCTTTCAATGCCTCCCACGGCACGGCTTTCGCCTTCTGGGACCACGGTTATAACAACACCGGCCTGACCGATCCGTCCGGCTCTGTCCTGGGCATATCCTACCATGTCCCCGGCGACAATACCGACCCGGATGGATTGCATTACCTGTGGACTTCCCCGGAAGCGGATGCGGCGGCCTGCCGCAGTCAAATCCTGGCCAATCACGAGGTGATATCGTTCAAGTCATGTTATCCTGCATCATACATTTCCGGCCCCGGCGAGTTGGCGCAGTATCAGGCTTGGTACCTGGCCATGCGCGATGTTTTTGACCAATACCCCGGGCGCTTGTTCGTAGTCATGTCAACCCCGCCGCTCCATCGCCTTTCCACCAGCGCCGCGGCGGCAAATTACGCCCGTCAATTTGCCGATTGGCTGAAAAGCGCGGCCTATTTGGCCGGACATCGCAATTTGGCCTGTTTTGACTTGTTTGATTACCTGGCCGGCCCGGACAACATGCTGAAGTATGAATATGAACAATCGCACAGCACCGGCGATTCGCACCCCAATGACGCCGCCAATCAAACGGTCGGCCCGATCTTCGCTGATTTCCTCATCGCGGCAGCAATGAATTATTCGCCAAATACCAACCTGGCCGCGCCGCGCAATCTGACGGCGTCGGACGGCCAATACGACAATCGGGTAACATTGGCCTGGAATGCCGCCGCCGGCGCCGCGCTTTACGAGGTCTGGCGTAATACCAGCAATGATTCCGGAAGCGCCGGCATCATGGCGGCAGGTTTGACCGGCACGTCCTGCTCCGACACGAATGTGGTGCAGGACATGGTCTATTGGTACTGGGTGCGCGCCGTGAACGATGCGCAAACCAGCCCGTTCGGCGTCCCCAACACGGGGTATGCCGCCGCAACTCCTCCGCCCTCGCGCACAGGACCGGTCATCCGCGCCAATTGCGCAACCGGCGCGGTGACCATCGCCTTTGGCGAAGCTTGTTTTGCCACCGTGGAGCTGCATCCCGGGCCCTATGCCGGCATTCCGGCCGATTGGTGGGTGCTGGCCGCGCCGGCCGCGGGCAACTGGTATTATCTAAACGATTTCCTGAAATGGATTGCAGTGTTTCCGGGCGACCTGGGCTCCTGCCGGCCGGCCTATCAGGGCGCGTTGTTTGATCTGACTGAAGTGACAGCCCTGGATCCCATACCCTTGCCGGCGGGCATTTATTATCTCTACTTCGCCGTGGACCAGTTGGACGGCGGGGTGAATTATCCGAACGGGCCGATGCTTTGCGATTCGGTCGCCGTGACGGTGGAGTAGAAATAGGGGTCCTATAGAGCCAATTTCAAAACTAACGTTTTGAAAGAATTCAGGAGTCAGAATTCAGAATAAATACAAGAGGTTGGTTATAAACATTTTATATCTATTGCGCTTCTGACTACTGACTTCTGGATGCTGAATACTGCTTTCAAAATCTGACTTTTGAAAGCAACTCTATATTTTAATAATTTCCGCCTTGCGCTGCTCTGCGCAACCCCAGTCGCCCGGTCGGGCCGACTCCAGTTTTTTCAGCATGGTCGAATAATTCGCCGCCGTTCCCATCCCCAACCGCTCCTTGATCCAACCGTTTCGCACGCTGGTATGCCGGCGCGGAATTTCCCCGCTGTATGACTCCCGCCGCCTCCCTTGCATTGTGCCAGCCAGCAGCCCCTGCAGTTCCCCGCGACACTTCTCCTCCCCCATCCCAGCCACGCCATTCGCACCCACATCTCATCCGCCTGCCACGGCTCTTCACTGGCGCTCATCTCCACGCCGCTGGAGTTTCGCAAGTTTCCCCAGGAATCCGGGGAGATTCAATGATGCGCTATTCCCGGCCTCCATGGGCTTTAGCGTCCGGGAGATGAGGATGCGCTTTTCCGCGCCGATCAGGTCGGCAACCTTGTTCAGGCGCGCCAGATCATCCGCGTGGGGATCCGCCGTCAGCTTGATTTCACAGGCCCAGCGTTTCGCGCCGAAATCGAGCAGCAGGTCAATTTCGTACTGATCGGAGGTCCGCAAATAGAAAGGCGCGCAGTCCCCGTCATAAGCGTTCAAAGACGCAAGCGCCTGCTGGATCACGAAACCCTCCCAGCTTGCGCCAACCCAGGGTTGCGACAACAACGCATCCATTGTCGAAACACCGGACAGGGCGTGCAGCAATCCGCTGTCTCGCCAATAGACCTTGGGACTCTTGACGAGCCGCTTTCTGATATTGGCATGAAAGGGCGGCAGACGCCGCAAGAGAAATGCGCCTTCAAGATAGTCCATGTAGCTGTTCACCGTCTGGAAGTTCAATCCCAGGCTCTGGCCGATCGCGCTGGCATTCCAAGGCGTTCCGTGGGCTACGGCAAGCATTTTAAACATCCGTTCGGTCATTTGCGGCTTGGAGGGCAATCCCCATGCCGGCAGATCGCGCTGCGCCAGCAATGCAAGATAGTTCCGCTGCCATCCCGGCATGGCATCCGTTCCCAGAATGCCGCCGTCAGGGAATCCGCCATTAAGCCAGAGAGCGTCGAGCGCTTCCGCTCCGACTTCATCGAGAAAAAAAGGCGTCAGCTCGACGAGGCCCAGACGGCCGGCAAGGGATTCAGACACCTCGCGCATCAAGGCCGGGGAGACCGACCCCAGAATCAGAAAACGCCCTGTATCCCGCCGCCGACGGTCAATGGCAGACCGCATCCGCTTGAATACCGGCGGATATGACTGCGCCTCATCCAGGACAACCAGATCCCTTTGCTCGATCAACTGATCCCATGACAGATCGAGCTTGAGAACATCCGCTTCGTCTTCCAGATCGAAATACCGGCCGCCAAGCGATTGCGCCAGAGTTGTTTTGCCGCACTGGCGCGGCCCGACCAATGCCACCGCCGGATAGCATTGCAGATCACGGCGCAGGCGCCGCTCGATTGCTCTTGATTTCATGTATTTGCAAAATACAATATCTTTTGTAATTTGCAAGAGTATTTTTACTTGTGTTGTTGCCTGGTTTTCTGGTCCCTACAGCCTACAGTCTAATAACCTTCAACCTTGGCGTCCTTTATGGGACGCCAGTGAAATTTGCTCATTCGTTTCAAATACGTTCCAAATACGTTTCAATGCGTTCCAAATACGTTCCAAATACGTTTCAGCGCAAGGCAGGCGCAAGCCCGCAACCCAATTAAACCGCCCGCTCACGTTTGACCTGAATTTTGTCTAATCACGGTCTCCGGTGAGA
>CAYXEK010000190.1:0-5730 GCA_964463985.1 uncultured Verrucomicrobiota bacterium | reverse complement strand
AAACAGAAACGATTGCCGCGCAGGCTTTGGAGCAGGGCCGGGGAATTTTACGGCTGGCGCCCAACTGGGTGCCGCGCTCATTCTGCATTCCGGGCCGCCGGATCAAGCTGCACCCGGATGACTATTACGCGCTGGGCGGCGCGCGCGGCGGGATTGATGAGCGCTGGTTTGCCTCCACCACCCCGGCGGACAATGGTCCGCTCACCAGCCCGCATGAGGGCTTGAGCTTTGTGGTGGCGGTTTGCGCCGGCAAACCGGAACGCATCCTTCTGCGCGACGCGGTCGCTATTCTGAAAGACGCTTTGATTGGCGGCCGGCTCTGGCGGGAATACGGCTGCTGGCCGATGTATTCCAAATTCTTCGACAATCTCGGCCCGCTGCCGCACCACATCCATCACAACGACCAGTTTGCTTCCCTCACCGGACAGATGGGCAAGCCCGAAGCCTATTTTTTCCCGCCGCAACTGAACAATCACGGCGGACAATTCCCGTATACATTCTTCGGACTGCAACCCGGCACGACGCGCGACCAGGTACGCCGGGCATTGCTGGATTTTACCAAAGGCGACAACCACATCACCAGCCTGTCAGCCGCCTACCGCCTGGACCCGGGCACCGGCTGGGATGTCCCCCCCGGATTGCTGCACGCGCCGGGCAGCCTGTGTACCTATGAGCCCCAAAAAGCGTCTGACGTATTCGCCATGTATCAATCACTGGCCGGCACCACCGTGGTGCCGGAGGAATTGCTCTGGAAAGATACGCCCAAAGACAAGGTGGGCGATGTGGAACACCTGCTTGATGTCATTGACTGGGATTTGAATCTGGATCCGCAATTCGCCGCCAACCGGTTCATGCGGCCCCGCCCCGCGCGACCATTGTCCGAAATGCAGGCCGGGGGATATGTTGAAAACTGGATCTGCTATAAATCAGGCGCTTTCAGCGCCAAGGAGTTGACGGTTTTGCCCGGGCATGAGGTCATTATCAAGGATTCGGCTGCATACGGCATGATCATGATGCAGGGGCATGGTGTCATGGGGGGGTGGGACATCGAAACCCCGACCATGATCCGTTATGGCGATTTGACGAACGACGAATTCTTCGTCAGCGAGTCTGCCGCCAAGTCCGGAGTCCGCATCAAAAATCCTTCGGCTAACGACCCCCTGGTCATGCTGAAACATTTCGGCCCGGGCAACCCTGATCTGCCGCCGTCTGTGTGAAATACAACCAGTTCTTGCCGTCCGCAAAGATGCGCTGAGGGTTCACGCCCCGGTTCATTATATGATAACAAAGCGCTCGCAGGTATTTTCGGGCAACTCTTTGCGTGCAATTGGAATAACGTGTGCGTAATTATGTTTCAATTAATTTGCAATATATTGAGCTAATTTCAAAAGTCCCGCCGAAAAAGGTCGGGGTGGAACCCGACCCTCCAAAAACGGGTTGTTTTTTGATTTTGGAGGGACGACTTCCACGTCGTCCGAGACTTTTGAAAGCAGTATTCAGTAGCCAGTATTCAGTAGTCAGAATTAAAAAACCACATAACACCTTAACCATAAACACCTTGCTTTTATTCTGAATTCTGACTGCTGAATTCTGAATTCTTTCAAAACGTTTGTTTTGAAATTGGCTCAATAATATAAATATAACGTCCCCTTTTTGTCGGCACGTTGTTTACTCGGTGGACGTTAGTCGTCAGCGCAAGGGTTGCCAGCCCGGGCCGCCGAACATGGCGCCGGCTTCGGCGTAACCGGCGCCGGACAGCAGGGCGCGCCATTGGCCGGTGACTGAATAGAACACGACCAGATCCGCCTTGCCATCCCCGTCATAATCCGCCGGCAATGGCAGCCAGTTTTCGCCGCCAAATACCGTGCCGGCCGGCGCATACCCGGCGCCGGATAGGAGGGCCTGCCAGGCGCCGGAATGGATGTTGTAAATGCCCGGGTCTGCCTTGTAATCGCCGTCATAATCCGCCGGGACCGCCCGCCACCCCGCGCCGCCGAAAACCGCGGCGGCCGGCGTGTAACCTGCACCGGAAAGCATGGCCGACCAGGCGCCATCGGCATCCCGGTAAACCGCCGGATCCGCCTTGCCGTCGCCGTCAAAATCCGCCGGCGCAGGCTGCCAGCCCGCGCCGCCGAGCACCGTCTCGGCCATGGCATAACCGGCGCCGGAAAGCATGGCGCGCCATTGGCCGGAATTGCGCGAGTAAATCACCGGATCGGTCTTGCCGTCGCCGTCAAAATCCGCCGGCGCGGCCTGCCGGCCCTGCCCGCCAAATATGCACGTCACGAGATTCCATAACGCTCCATTGGACATGAACACCGCCCATTCGCCGTCAGACTCGCGGTAAACTGCCGGATCGGTGCGGCCATCGCCGTTGAAGTCGCCGGTCACCGGAACGCTGCCTGGCCCGCCCAACTGCATGCTGGTGGCGGCATAATTGCTGCCGGAAAGCAGAATCTGCCAGAAACCGGTCTGGGGATTGTAAATCGCCAGATCCATCACCCCATCGCCGTCAAAATCGCCCCAGGCATTCTGCGTGGCCGCCATGCTGCGCCGCCAGCCGGTGTCCGGCGCGCTGGGTAGACTCAGGGCAAACGATCCCGCAGCGCAAACCCAGTAATGGTAAGAAACGCCGGGTGAAGCTGAAACATCCGCATACGCCGCCAGGGCTGGCGCTGCGATCTCCACCGCCTGGATGAATGCCGGGGTGGTGCCCCGGTAAACCTTGTAGCCCGCGGCGCCCGGCGCCTCCGTCCAGGTTAACCGCACGGAATCGGTATATAATCCATCGGCAGCGGCCAGGGCGGCCGGCGCGGGGATAATGCGCCACCCGGAATCGGAATCGCTGAACGGGCCCAGCCCGGACATCACCGGACGAACCCAGTAATAATACAACGCGCCGGGCTGCGCCGATGCGTCGTCATAACTCAAGCCGGGCGCGAGAGACAGCCGGGCAGACTGATTGGGATCATTGGTCCCGGCACGCCAGACTTCATAATATGACGGCGCCGGATCGGATGCATTCCAGCTTATCCGCACATAACCGGCATACAGGCCGTCGGAAGCCGCTACGGCCGCCGGCGGGGCAAAATACTCGAACGCGCCGATATCCGGTTTGTCGTAGATGATGCGGGGATTGCCGTCCAGGTCGGTTGCCTCTGGCTCAAGCATCCAGCCTGCCATCTGGCCGGCGTCAATACAGGGCGATCCGACGGCCAGGCGATAATCGCCGTATACATGATCCAGGCCAAACCCGCTGCCGGGATTGATCAACCCGGGATCGGCGGTGATATTGCCGTCGCCGGCCACCGGCTGCGGCAGGCAGGAATAAGCGATCAAGCCTTCGCCATTATCATCATAATCTGCTTTTGTTGGCGCGGTGTTGCCCCGCACAATGCAATTCCAGGCCAGGGTTAAATTGACCATACCCCCTCCCAGGGAGATGGCTTTATTACCAATGAGCATGCAATTATACGCAATGCCCCAGTTGACCAGACCTCCTCCGCCTATGGCTTCATTGCCCACTATAAGGCAATTGCGCATGTCGGCGTTTTCGTCGCAATACGCGCCCCCGCCGATTCCTTCCACCGACAGGGCCTTGTTATAACGTATTACGCAATTCCAGACATTGGCGTTGACTTCCTCGCTGTATATCCCGCCGCCAATCCCGCCGGAATTGTATTCCGCGGTGCAGTAGTTTACCAATCCATCATAATTGTAGATACCCCCGCCCAAAGTCGCTTCGTTGTAAGCCGCCCGGCAATACCAGACTTCGCCGGCCTCGTTGAATATGCCGCCGCCGCCGGTAAAACCAATTTCATCTGTTTTGGAGGTGTTGGAAATTATCGTGCAAGTGAAAATCCAGCCGTCGGACAAATTATGAATGCCGCCGCCATATTTCGGGGCCGTATTGCCGGCCACGGTGCAATTGGCCATGATTCCGGAGTTGAGCGCGCCGCCGCCATTGGTCAGCGCGGCGTTGTAGGAGATGGCGCAGGATTCAATGGTTCCGCCGTTGGTGTTAACCAGGCCGGCGCCTTCCGGCGCCGCATTGCCATGGATGTTGCATCCGTAGATAATCCCCCCGAGATTGTACACTCCGCCGGCGTTGGCCGCCGCGGTATTGCCGGCAATGGCGCTGTCGCATACCAGTCCCGAGGCATTGTTCATCACGCCGCCGCCGGATGAAACGCTATGGTTGGCCGTTACCACGCAGTTGCTGACCAGGCCGTCATTGGACAATCCCGCAGCCACCCCGGCGTAATTTCCGGATACCACGCAATCGGCGATGACGCCTTCGGTGTTGTTGGCCGCCCCGCCGATCAGCAGTCCGGTGTTGGTATAAACCAGGCAGCCGGTCATCCGGCCGGCATTGGCAATGCCCCCTATGCCTAAGGGCGCATTGTTGCTGATGATGGCGCAATTAAGGACGGCGCCCTGATTGTCCACCCCGCCAATCCCGGAAAGGAATGCGGTATCCTGGCCGCGGCAGATAGTCAAGCCGTCCACTACCGCTCCCGGATGAGTGACATTCATACAGCGGACGTCATTATTGCCGTCAATGAAAACCTTGTCCCGGCCGTTGATCCCGACCAGAGTCAGGGGCTTGGCAAGATTGATAGGGGCGGACAGCACATACGCGCCGTCATTCACATGGACGACATCGCCGTCCGCGGCGGCGTTGACGGCGGCCTGGATGGTTTTTTTGGCTGTAGCCAGCGACATGCCGTCATGGGCGTCATCGCCGTCCGGGCTGACGTAATAATCCGCAGCCGGCGCCACCACCGCGCCCAGAGCCAGACATGACAGCGACAGCAATGTTTTAACATTCATGAACAATAATCCCCCTTGATGCCCGCATGTATATCGGCTTGTTTGACACTGTTATGACCTGAATTTTGCACGAATATTGGCGTTGAAATGATTTGAAGCAATCACAGAGCGTGCAAATTAAATTTTGCACGGTTAACTACTGTAACCCACATGGTTACGCGAGCATAGTTTCCAGAAACGCCAATATTCTCCGGCAGCCGGCCGCGCGACCCGCCGTCGTCCGACTATGGCGGACAAGTTTTTGGCGCAGGTCTTTGTTGCGCGGGGTTTTGCAGTATGCTTATACAGCGGCACCCCGCACGCCGCGCCCTGCGCCAAACTTGCGCGGTGCAAAATTCAGGTATGAAGCAACTGCATGCAAAGCGTAATCTGAAGCAATGCTCCACGTGCAAAAAAATGCTGCTCCAAAAAGAAAACGAAGTCAATGAAAAACCTAAGAATTCAGGCGCCAACGTGCTTTAGATTTAGCCAGACCAAATGTATAGTTCAAAAGCATGAATTTATCCTGAATCCGTGATGAGGCCCGGATGCCGCAGATGCGCGGCGCGAAGGATGACCCCGTATTCATATACCGCGAATCCTTCGCAACAAAGCAGATGCGACATCCCGGCCTCACCCGCAGGGCGCTCTTTTCTTCGGCTCCTCCGCATAATCTATGGGCGATAAATTTATTATGAATACTTTAACATGTTACAGTAAAGCTTATTACGACAATAGCGACGCATATATTGATTGGTATCCGAACGAACATACCACCGATCGACAGCAGATTCACCACGGAGACACGGAGGCACAGAGAATCCCAGTCTCCCCCATCCTCCTCCCGTTCTCCGGCGGAGTCGTGGGGGGGGGGGGGGGGGGGGGGGGGGGGGGGGGGGTGGGGGGGGGGGGGGGGGG
>CAYXEK010000189.1:0-5830 GCA_964463985.1 uncultured Verrucomicrobiota bacterium | reverse complement strand
CACCGGATAATGGCGGGTATTGGCCGCCAGCAAAACCGCGCCTCCGCCCGGCCGGCGGCGCAAGGCAACCTGGACGTCGGGAAATTGGTCATTGGCCGGATCGAATACGCCCGGCGTGTATTCGATTTCCTGGGGTATATCCGGCGCCACGGCAATCGGGCCAAGTTCCTTGAATTGCTCCGCCAGAACCCGGTGGGCGTCCAGCGACATCTGATGATACAGGGGCCAGCGAAAATATTGAAATCCCTTGGCGCCGTGAATGATGGCCAGGTAAGCCTGGCAGTATAATTCACGGGGCAGCAGGACGCGCTTACGCACACCGCTGTACAATTCCGCCATGGGCGTGACAAACAGGGGCTTGCCCTCCGCGCGGGCGCGGCGGGCCGCCGCCCAGGTGCACTTGGACACCCAGTTGATTGTTCCGCGCAGACCGCGGATGCTGTCGCCGGCCGGCGTCCAATATGGATCTATGCCGATGATATCCGCCCAATCCGTCATTTCCGGCGGATACCGGCTGATATCGGAGCCGTACACGACCCAGACATGCCGGTACCCGTCTATCTCGCGCAACATGCGCTGCAAAACCCGGCCGCCGGCAATCTGCTTTTGCCCCGGTTCATCCAGGCCGCTGTAGGCCAGCAGGTTCGTGCTGTCGCGCACATTGAGCAGGCCCCGGGCGATGTTGTTTGTCTGCTCCAGAAACAACGCGGTGAAATCATCGCGTCCCTTGAGATGCGTCAGGCTGTTGGCGGCAAAGCGGTCGGGGCTTTCCGCCACCAGCAAACCGTATTTGGAGGCGACGTTATGGTAATCCAGCGCCTGCGCCGGATCCGCGCGCATCCACCGGGTAACGGAATCAAACCCGGTATCCGCCATCAGTGCAAATGGCGCCGGATTATCGGGCCTGATCCCGTAAAGAATCATGCCGTACGGGCAATACGGCGCCCCATCGCGCATGAGCACGCCGTTGAAGCGGTCAATTTTAAATTCGCACCCCGGCTTGGGGGCGCGTTTGATCAACTCGAATTCGCTGCTGATTAACGGCGCGACGCCGCCTTCCAGCAGGACAAACTCAAGCTTGTGCGTTCCCGGCGGGATTTCTTCCAGGCTGATGGACACTTCCGGGTGCGGCGCCATTTTATCCGAGCGGCCGAGAATCTTTCCCGCGGCATCCCGCACTGCCGCGGCCAGTCCCTGCCTGGCCTCCTCGGGCAGGGCCACTGCGCCCCGCACCCTGGCGGATTTTTCAATGGTATAATACGACCGGTCAGTGTAAACCTGCGAAAGCAAAGAAAGGTGCGCGGTATCCGTCAGATATTCCATCTGCAATATCTCGCCGGTATGGACGTCAATCAAATGCAACTCCGCCGTCCGGCTCGCCAGGCTGGCAACCGGAACAAAAATTTCCACGGCGCGCACAACCGGCCCTTTCAGTTCCAGCCGGCGGACAGCCTGGGCCGGCGCCCCGCTCAGGGGGCGGTCAATCACCTTGAGTTCCACTTCCCCTGCCGCCGGCGTCCAGGCCAGCACTTCGCTTTTGACGGGATAACCGTACTGGCCATTGGTCTGGCAATAATTGCCGACGGCGGCATTGCGCATGCCGGCCAGAAAAGGCGCGCCGGGAGTCAGGTTTGCCATTCCGCGCAAATAACCGAACCGGAACGGCTCGTGAAATTGCTGGAAAAGCGCAGTCCAGCTGAATGCGGCCCGATCGTAGTACGCCAGTTCGCCCATCGGGTCAATCACCGGAATGACGGTGTTGACGCAGAGGTTGAAACGCAGGTTTTCCAAGCCGCCATGCGCCGCCAGGACGCTCAGCGGCAGGGCGATTTCCGCCTGCCAGCCGGCGGGCGTGACGCGGGCCGCGGAACGCCAGGGCATGTCCCACTGGCGCTCCGTTTCGTAGTTGCCGGCGGCATTGCGCGTTTTGCGCTGTTCGGCGCGGACATTGGCGGAATTCAACAGGTAGTGGTAATACAAGCGCCCTTCCGTGCCGGGATCAACAAATATTTCGATTGAATCATCCTGCTGGACGCTGCCGTCGCGCTGGAGAATTTTGGGCCGGATGCGTTCGGGCGACGGGTGCGCGATTTGCACGGCGATATACAGCCATTGATTGTCGCAGGCGATTTTGAATTTCACGGCCTCGCTGGTTTCCTTCCTGCCGTAAACCTGCATCCGGTCAATCGTGCCGGCGGCGGCCCAGCAGTCGTCATCCAGCGCGCCGTCCAGCACGGGCGGCCGGGCGCAGGCTGGCACGGACAATTCCGGCGGCGGGGGCAATTCCGGCTCCGCCCCCGTTGCGCCCATCGTTCCGCACAACACCGCCACTCCCAGATAAATTCCAGCCGCACCGCCGATTTTCAGTTTCATTGCGTTCCCTTCATCATGATTTCATCATCTGCCGCTATTCAAAAATCATCCATCCCATGTCGGCGGGATTGAAAGTATTCCACACCAGCCGCGACGGCCACGGATGCGGCGCATGCCACCAAAAGTAATGGAAGCCGCTGCGCCCGGCAGGATCAGGCATCTGGCGTCCGATATTGACGCGCAGCGGCCATTTATGCCCGCGAGCCAGCCCCAATTCGCGCAAGGGAATGCTTAAAACCGCCGTCCAGGCATGCTCCGCGCGCCGCGCCTGCGCCTGCCAGCGATAAACCAGCCCCTGCAAAACGCCCGGCTTGACAAAATACCTGGCGCCGCACGCGTTCACCATGAACTGCAAGGGCGGCCAGAGCCGCCGCGGTTCGATATAAACCAGGACCAGGTCGTTCAACAAGGGTTCCAGCCGGGCGCAATCTTTGCCGGCCGCCGGCGGATTTGCTCCGGCAGGCAAACCGCAAGATACCTTGATTTCAAGCGCCTGTCCATCCCGGGCCGCCTGCCATGCCGCGCCATACCCCGCCGGCGCCGGTTCCTTGCTTATTTCCGTGGCGCAGGCATACCGGAACCCGGCATACCAGCAGGATTCCGCCGGGCAACTTTTCCAGCCATCAACCGCGCGACGGGCGCCGGCGGCGCGGACGGTGCGCCGGCAGGCGTAATGCCGGCCGGCCGGGCGGGCGCCGGTATATTCCGGAAACAGCGGCTTGCCCGCGCGGATCCGCGCGGCGACCAGGCGGAACTCTCCCGCCAGCCTCCGGCGCAGCCAATTGATCCGCCAGCGGATGGCCGCGGGGAAATACAGATGTCCGCCGGCATCCTGGCGGAATCCCAGGTGCGCATCGGCTTCGGCCAGGGGCAGCAATTCCCGGTCGAGCAAAATTTCACGGCGCACCAGCGCGCGCATTGCCCCGAGCAGCGCCGGCTGCCGCCCGGCCGGCGCCCGCCATAATTGTTCGCGCAAGCGGTAAAAGCAGAGCACGTTCAGCGCGCTTTCGAATTGGATGCCCAGCGCGCGCGCCGCGCGTATTTCACCGGCCTGTTCGGCATTGGCACAGCCATTTTTTTCCAGGCCGCGCAAGATGGCAACACCTTTCCGCCAGTGCAAAACCAGGCGCCGGCAGAGGGTAATCGTCTCGTCCAGCGTGTGGGCATAAGCTATGCATTCACCGATGCGGTCGCCGTCAACCGCCGGCCAGCCAAACATCCATTTGGGCGCGAGCGCCGCATCGCGCGGCCGCAGGTAGAGCGGCCAGACCGGACTGTTGTGCAGGGGGCCGTAATAGCTGAACAGGATATTCAAAGGCACATTGCGATATCCTCTATCAAAATGGCGCCAGGCGCGGATGACCGCCGGGGCCCGGCGCGTTCCCCAGCGCAAGCGCGCCAGCATCGCCAGAAACGCCGATTTCGACGGCGGCAGAGGCTGGAAGGAAAGCAACCCCGCCGCCTGGGTCATGAGCGACGGATAACTGCCGAAATCCCATGTTTCCAACGCGCCGCTGACATGCAGTTTATGCAGGGCGCGGTACTTGTCATATAGAATCCCCGGCGCCGGCACGCAGACGGCCGTGCCAACCTCGTGCGATACCGCCACGGTCAACTTGGCGAATATCCGGCTGCCATGCCGCACGGCATTGGCGGCGCAGCTTTTGAAAAAATCCGACGGACCGGCATAGGACAGCCAGTAATCATCGGCATACCGCCATTGGCCCAGTTGCCGGGCGCGGCCGACGGATTCGAAATTATACATGACCGCCGTTCCCGGCGGCATGCGGCCGGCCGAGGCGGCGGAGCGGTCAATCCCCCAGAGCGCATACTGCGTGTAGGGCCAGGATATCATCAACGCCTGCGGCGCAACCGCGCGCATGGATTTTTCCATGATTTCCAGCATTTCCGCCAGCACCAAGGCGGGCGGCCGCCCGGCGCAACGCGGGCAATTGTTGAATTCCAACCCGCTGGAATGGCAATGCGTCGGCCGTTCGCCCACCGTGATGTCAATCAGGCCGCCCAGACCGGGAATATTTTCAAATAGAAAGCGCACGGCTTCACGCAGATAGGCGCGCCCCACGGCGCCGCCGGTGCAGAAGAAAACCGTCCGGCCGACCCGCTTGCCGGCCAGTTCCGGGTGGGCCGCCAGCACCGGATCGTCCGCGTCGAAGGCGCGCGGCTCGTTGACGTACAGGAACAGCCGGATGCCGTACTTACGGCAGCGGCGGACCAGCCGGTTCAGCCGGGCAAGCAGCTCATCCGCATCCCGTCCCCATTCCGGCACGGCCGCGGTCCGGCACAAATCCCGGAACGAAGCCGGCAAAACCAACCCATTGGCGCCGTCGCGCGCCAGGCGGATCAGGTATCCTTCCGGGTATGCGCCGGCATGCTGTCCGAAACACGCCCAACGGATGCGATCCCGGACCTGCGGCCGCAGCAGTACGCTGCCGGCCGGCAGCAAAGGGCCGCCGGTCATCCGGATCATGTATTCCAGCCTGGTCAGGGCCCGCCGCGCCGCCTCGATGCCGGCGCAAGCCACGTTGCATCCCGCGGGGTCCGCGCGGATGTGGAAGCTTTCCGGCGGCAAGCGCTGATCCTGCAGTATGTGCAGAGGGTAACCGCCGCCGGAAGATATGCCGGCGGCGTCCAGGAAACCGTAAAAATCGCGGCAGGCGCTCTCCAGCAGCCCGGCGGGATCATCCATCCGGATATCCAAACCCACTCCGCCGGCCAGCGACACCTCGCCGGCGCGCGCCGCCTGCCTGTCCCAACATATGGGTCCATGCGGCGTTGAGCGCAATTCGCTGATAAACCGCCGGCGCGCCGGCGGCGGAGCGGGAAATTTCCAGGGCCGTGCAATTTTATTCATGCCATAATCACTATCTTGCATGGATCATAACAGCGCCGGGGATAGCGCAAGGCGCCACGGCTGGCAATCCACCGGATGCCGGCCTGAAATTCACGGCGCGGCTTGTACATCAATTCAAACACCGCGTCTTCCGGTTGATCGGCAATGCAGATATAAGCGCCGGCCCGCCCGATCCCGCCAAACCAGCGCATGGTCATGCCCTGTCCGACGGCCGGCGTGCTGTAAGCATATGCCGCTTCACCGGGGACAAACAATGCGCCCTGCCCGCGTGTAAAGGCCACGGTATAAGCAAGCGCATCCGGCCGGCGCAGCATCCCCGGGGAAACCCCGTCCAGCAAGACCCGCCGGTCGCCGGCTGGATGCAGGCGGCATTCCATGAACCCGCCGGATTGCAGGCGAATCAACGCGGCCACCAGCAGACCCTGGATCATGAACTCGAAATCGAGGCGGATTTCATGATTTTCAATACGCAGTTTTTTCATGGCCGACCCGGAGTCTGCGGCATTCTGCTATGTCATGGATCGAAATCTGTCGGTTCCGCCCCCGGCTCGACCTGGATCGCGTCCACCCAGACCGCCCCTTCCC
>CAYXEK010000188.1:0-5871 GCA_964463985.1 uncultured Verrucomicrobiota bacterium | reverse complement strand
ACATATTAAAGCATTCATGTTGGATTTGTCGCCCATAGATTGTGCGGAGCAGCCAATTTTCCATATTTTCAATGGCTTATGTAATTTTTGAATTTCAAATGCCGGATTTATGATTACCAGTTACGGAACCGTCCGGGCGGATCGTACAAGCCGCCCGACCACTTGACCAGGTCGCGCATATTCCCGGCCGCCAGCAGTTCATGATTGGCGCGGGCCGGATCAATGCCAAGGTCCGCCGGAGTTTGCACAATGCCCCGATCGCGCAAGTCCTGCCGCTGCTGCGCGGTGATGCGCGCCCCGATTTCGGTAAAGCCGGCCACCGCGCTGACGGCGGCCATGCGTTCGGCCAGATTCGCGCATTGGTGGAGGCAGGCGATGCCTTCCTCGGTAACGATGTGCGTCAGGTTGTCGGAATAGATCATCACCGGCGGCTGCTGGAAGCCGTATTTTTCCGCCAGGGCCCAGGCGTCGAGTTTTTCCACGAAGGTGGGGCGCATTCCCTCCGAAAAAGTTTCCACGGCCTGCACCACGAGTTTCTTGCCGCGGGGCATGGGTCCGATCAAGTCGCGCTGGAACAGGCATTCGGCGCCGGCGGCCTGCCAGGCGGGGGTGGCGTGGCGTCGCCCGGGCGCGTCGCAGCCGATGTTCGGCGCGCCGCCAAAGCCGGCAATGCGCCTGGCGGTGGCGGTGGAACTGTTGCCGTACCGGTCAATCTGCAGGGTGGAACCGACGAACATGTCAATGCCGTAGAGGCCTGCAGTCTGGGCGTAGGCGCGGTTGGAGCGCATGTAGCCGTCCGGGCCGACGAAGAAAATATCCGGCCGGGCGCGCACGTAATTTTCCATGCCCAGTTCCCCGCCGGGCGAATAAACGCTTCGCACCCAGCCGGATTCGATGGCGGGGATGAGCGTGGGGTGGGGATTGAGCATGAAGTGCGCGCAGGTTTTCCCCTGCAAGCCCAGTTCCACACCGTAAGTCGGCAGCAGCAACTCGATGGCGGCGGTGTTGAAGCCGACGCCATGGTTGAGGCTTTGCACGGCGTACCGGGCGTAAATCCCCTTCAGGCAGAGCATGGCAATGAGGATTTGCGTATCGGTGATGGCCTGCGGGTCGCGGGTGAAGAGCGGCTCGATGTAGTAGGGACGGTCGGCCGTCACGACGAAATCCACCCAATCGGCCGGCACATCCACGCGCGGCAGCTCGTCGCGGATGGCGTTGACCTGTGCGATCACCAGGCCGGACCGGAAGCGGGCGGCCTCGCACAGCACGGGTGTCTCCTCGGTGTTGTAGCCGGTGTAGAGGTTTCCCTGGCGGTCGGCGTAATCGGCGGCCACCAGCGCCACGCGCGGCGTCAAATCCACGAAATACCGGGCGAATTGCTCCAGGTAAGTGTGGATGGCGCAGATTTCAATCCGGCGGCTTTCCAGCAACTCCGTCAGGCGGGCGGCCTGGGGTCCCGAGTAACAGAAATCCACCTTGCGCGCGATGCCCTTTTCAAAGACATCCAGGTGTTCCGGCAAGGCCAGCACGGATTGAACCATGTGCAGGTCGTGAATCCGCTTGGGGTCCAGCCGGGCCAGGGTGCGGGCCAGGAAATCCGCCTGTTTCTGATTGTTGCCCTCCAGCGCCACCAAGTCGCCCGGCTCGATCACCGCCTGCAGCAGTTCCGCGATCCGCGCGGGATCAACCAGTTTGGCGCCGCCGGCGACGGGGGCGGCCCGCGCCAGCCGCGCGCAGTAGTTCTGGCGCAGCTTGTCCCAACCGGCTGCCGGCGGGAATTCCGTCCGCCGGGCCGGCCGGCCCGGCGCATCCGCCGGCGCGGTGTCCGGCGCGCCGAAAATGTTTTCGAAAAAACTTTGGTTGTGCATGATATTTAGCCGGCAAACGCGCGCCCGCCGGGATTGCCTAGTCCGGCCGGATGAAGAGAATGGGATCGCCAACCTTCAACATGGTTTTGTTGGCGGCGGCAATCCGGTCAATCACGCCCGCAACCGGGGCGTAAATCTCATTGAACATTTTCATGGCCTCCACCAGGGCGACCACGTCGCCTTCCCGCACCGCGGTCCCGGGACCGGGCAGCGGCCGCTTGTTGAGGTCCCGGCCCGGCGCCACGAAAACCATGCCGGGAATAGGCGCGGCCACGACCTCGGTTGTTTTGGCGGGCGCGGCCGGCGCGGCCGCGGCGGGCGGCGTCGGAACGGCCGCGGGGGCCGGGGCACTGACGGCGGCCGCCGGCGGCATGGCGCCGGCACCCGGTGATTCCCCGGTCCGGATTTCCACGCGGTCATGGGCGATGATCAATTCCCGGATGCCGATATCGCGGACTTTCTGCATCAATTCGATAAGCGTCTCTTTGTTAAGCATCATGGATTTCCTTTCATCCGAACAGCGACAGCAACATTCCCGCGGCCAGGGCCGAGCCGATCACGCCGGCGACGTTCGGTCCCATGGCATGCATCAGCAGGTAATTCCGCTTGTTGGCCTGCTGGCCCACCGTCTGCGCCACGCGCGCCGCCATGGGCACGGCGGAGACGCCGGCGGCGCCGATCAGGGGGTTCACCTTGCCGCCGGTCAGGTAATACATCGCCTTGCCCAGCAGCACTCCGCCGGCCGTGCCCATGGCGAAGGCCAGCAGGCCGAGGATGATGATGCCGAGCGTCTGCCAGCGCAGGAAATATTCGGCGCCGGTAGTGGCGCCGACAGTGAGGCCCAGCAGGATGGTGACGATATTGATCAGTTCATGCTGGGCCGTCTGGTGCAGCCGCTCGGTCACGCCGCACTCGCGGAGCAGATTGCCCAGCATCAGCATTCCCACCAGCGGCGCGGCCGCCGGCACAAGGAGGCATACCAGGATGGTGGCGGCCACGGGGAAAATTATTTTTTCGCGTTGGGACACCTCGCGCAACTGCGCCATGGGCGCGGCGCGCTCCCGGGCCGTGGTCAGCAATTTCATGATCGGGGGCTGGATAATCGGCACCAGCGCCATGTACGAGTAAGCGGCGATCGCCACCGCCCCCAGCAGGTGCGGCGCCAGGCGGGCGGTGAGAAAGATTGCGGTCGGGCCGTCGGCGCCGCCAATGATGCCGATGGAAGAAGATTCGCCCGGGGTGAATCCCAGCGCCAGCGCGCCCAAAAATGTTCCGAAAATGCCGATTTGCGCCGCCGCGCCCAGCAGCAGCGTTTTCGGATTGGCGATCAGCGGGCCGAAATCGGTCATGGCGCCGATGCCGAGAAAAATCAGCGGCGGATAAATTCCCAGTTTAACGCCCTGGTAAAGGTACCAAAGCAGGCCGCCCAGCGCGCCGTCGCGCGGCGCGTCCATCAGGCCGCTGAATGGCAAATTGGCCAGCAGCATGCCGAATCCGATGGGCAGCAGGAGCAGCGGCTCGAATTTTTTGACGATGGCCAGGTACAGCAGCATGCCGGCGATGCAAAGCATGACGGCATGCCCCCCGGTGAAAGCGGCAAAGCCCGTGTCGGAGCAGAACCGCGCAAAACTTTCCAGTAATCCGTGCATAAACAAGCTCCGCAATTGAAAGTTACTCTCTATCGGCGGTTGACGATTTTTCCAATAACCGCGATGGCAGCCCACAACCCCGCCAGACCGGTAAATGTCACCGTCATACCCAGGATGGTGACGGCAATCCCGTTCAATAATATATCCATCACGGTTGGACCTCGCTTTCCCAGAAGTGGCAGGCCAGGGTCAGCGCCAGCAAGTCGGCCGCGCCTCCCGGACTGATGTTTTGCGCGGTAAACTTCGCGCCGGTATCCCGCAAAAGCTTGCGTCCGGCCGCGGTAAAAACGCTGCCGGCTTTCACGATTCTGCGGGCCGCGTCCTGCGCATGGCGCATGACGCGGGGATTGTGGCGATGCAGGATGGTGGTGTCAATTATCTTTTCCATGATGCAGACCAGCGCATGCAGGGAGGCGTCGTTGATGCTGTTTCCGCGGCGGAGCGCCAGGCGCAGCGCCGGCAGCCCCTGCCGGCGCACCAGCGGCAATCCATTTTCGATCTCGCCGCGCACGCCGGTTGCGCCATGTTGGCGGAAGGCCAGTTCGCCGGGCGTCAGGCGCCGGGCGGGCAGCCGATGCAATTCCCGCGCGCACAGTCCGCGGGCGGCGGCAGTCATCTGCCGGCAGAGCCGCGCGACTGTGATGCGGCCTTCCGCGCGCGCCAGGCGGCCGGCGACGCCGCAGGCCAGCCCCATGGAAAACACCAGGCCGCGCTGGGTGTTGACATTGCCCGTGGCGCGCAGCATGGCCTTTTCCGCGGCCTGGCCGATCGGGCGCAGGGCGGCGAGCAGCGCCGGCAGGTTGCCGGCATGCTCCCAGCCCCGCTGCGCCAGCCGGTGCATCCAGGGCGCCAGGGCGGCCGTGCCGCACAGGAAGGTGAAAAAATCCATATCCGCATGCGCGCCGCTGTTTTCAGGGTCCACCAGTCCCGGCTTCGGCCCTGCGGCGACTTCAAACAGCATGGCCCGGACGGCAATTTCCGCAATACGGCCGGGAATATCCGCCGCCGGCGCGCCGGCCCGGCGACAATCGTTGTAGTTTTTCATAAATCAGCGGTTCCGGATGCCAGGGCGGTATCCACCGCCGCCCGCGGCATTAAGGCCACGGCGCGCAAACTTTTTGCAAGCATGGCCGGCACATCCGACAGGTATTCCCGAGCGTTGATGCCTGCGCCGTTGTCCAGCGCGATTTCCACATCCGCCCGCACTCCCGCGGCGCCGGCCGCACGGTCAATTTCCGTCATGCATGCGCGGATTGCTCCGGCGCGGACACCCCGCAGCACCAGGTCAATATCCGAGTCGGCATGCGTAAAAGGCAGGCCGGTGAAAATTTCCAGGGCGGCTGACCCCCAGATGCCGAGACCGGTTTGTCCGGCGAAAGTCCGCCGGATGGCCAGCGCTGCGCGCAGGGCGGGGGAACGCCCCGCAAACGGCATTTTGAAAACATCGTAAGGCGTGGTTTGCCGGGCGATCCCGGCAGGAAGCACCGTGGCGGATGCCCGGCGGCGCGCGCCCTGCGACGCCGCGGGACTGCTGAATCCGACGGCAACGGCATCCGGCGGCAGCGCCGGATCGCCGCGCCGCACGATGCCCGGCAGCGGGCGGCCCGTTCCTTCCTGGATCAGGCGGCGCATGTACGCCAACGCCGCGGCGCCGCCGTTCACCGGCGCCAGGCTGCGCATGGCCATGGCCAGTCCCAGCGCGTTCAATTCCACAATGTCATGCCGGTTAGTCTGCATATTCCTGCAGCCGCGTTAAAATATCCCGTTGTCCTTCGCGGATGTGCTTCAGCAGCAAATTTCCGGTCGGCTGCTTTTTGCCGGCGCGCAGGGCTGCCAAGATTTGCTGGCGTTGCCGGTGCAATTCGCGCAGGTGGGACGGCGCGCCGGCGCCGAAACTGCGGTAAGGGCGGCTTAATTGGATCAGGTGGCGGAGATATTCCCGCAGGTAACGGTTGGGGCAGCGCTGGCAGAAAAGGTCATGGAGATCGTCGTCGGCGGCCAGGGCCGCCTGGGACCGGAGGTCGGGGGGCATGCGGTCCAGCGCCGCCAGCCGGGCTTCCAGGCGGGCGATATCCTCCGGCGAGATGCGGGGCCAGGCTTGCCGCAGAGCCAGCGGCTCCAGGATGCAGCGCAGATCGAAAATTTCCTCGGCTTCCTGCCGGCTGAGGGGTTTGACGCGGCAGCCGCGCCGGGGGGCATAAACGACGAAACCTTCCTGGGTCAGTCGGTGCAGCGCCTCGCGCACGGGAGTGCGGCTGACCTCCAGTTCCGCCGAGATGGTTTCCTCCGCCAGCCGGGCGCCGGCGGGGAAGGTTTTGTTGACAATGCGTTCCCGCAGGTGCTCGTACACCCGC
>CAYXEK010000187.1:0-5881 GCA_964463985.1 uncultured Verrucomicrobiota bacterium | reverse complement strand
CAGCGGCGTATAATTCCGCCGCAACTGAGCGCGCAATGATTCGGATTCCCCGCCGGCTTCTCCGAGCGCATACACGATTCCAAGTTGCGCCACAAAAACTTCCTTGGCGGCAAAAGCGCCGATCATGGCCGTGCCAATGCGCCAGTCGAACCCCAGCGGACGGATTACCGGCTCGAGGGCATGCCCGATCCGGCCGGCAAATGTGCCGGATAGTTCAACCGCCTGTTGCTCCGCGGGCGTCAAATCCGGGCCGGCCTGCACTTTCGGATAACTGGTCAAAAACCACAGCAGAATGGAAATGCCCAGGATCACCGTGCCGGCTTTTTTAATATAAAGCCAGCCGCGCTCCCACATGTGCACCATGACGCTTGTGAAGGTCGGCAGCCGGTAAGGGGGCAGCTCCATGACAAACGGCGCCGATTCGCCTTTGAACAAAGTCGCGCGCAGCAATTTGGCGCATACTACGGCCAGCACGACGCCGATCAGGTAAATCAGCCAGAGCATCGGGGCCTGCCAGGCCTGCGGGAAAAAGGCCGGAATAATCAGGGCATAGATCGGCAGCCGGGCGCCGCAACTCATCAGCGGGATCACCAGCATGGTAGTCAGGCGGTCGCGCCGGTTTTCCAGCATGCGGGTGGCCATGATGGCTGGAATCGAGCAGCCGAACCCCAGCAGCATTGGAATGAAACTTTTGCCGTGCAACCCGATCTTGTGCATCAGGCGATCCATCATGAAAGCCGCGCGCGCCATGTAGCCTGAGTCCTCCAGCACGGCAATCGCCAGGAACAACAGCAGGATGTTGGGAATGAACATCAACACCCCGCCCACTCCGCCGATGATGCCGTCCACTGCCAGCGACTTCCAGGGACTGGCGGAAGCGGCCGGCCATAATCTCCCGACAAAGCCGCCCAGCCAGCCGAAAAACGCGTCCAGCCAGGCCATCGGCGGCTCGCCGACGGTGAATGTGAGCCAGAACACCAGATACATCAATCCCAAAAAGATGGGCAACCCCCAGACCCGGTGCAGCACGATTTCGTCAATCCGGTCCGAACGCGAATGCCGCGTCTCGACCGTGGACCGCACCGCCTCCTGGCAGGCGCCGGAAATGAAGCCGTAACGCCGGTCGGCAATGATCATTTCGGGAGTGTCGCCCAGCAGGGTCTGGATCCGCGCCTGCTCGGCGGCCACCGCCCGGGCCAGGACTTCCGAATTGAACTTGCCCGCCACCTCCTGGTCGCCTTCCAGCAGTTTGATCGCCGTCCAGCGCGCTTCGGTTTCATCGGCGAACCGGGCCGCGGCATCAAGGTGCCGGCGGATGCTGTCCAGGGCCGCCTCGATTTCCCGGCCGTACTGGATCTTGGAATGCGGTTCCAAGGCCTGCCCGCGGCCCGCCGCGGTTTGCGCCACGGCATCCAGCAACTCGCGCATGCCGGCATTTTTATGGCCGACGGTCGGCACGATCGGCACGCCCAGGAGCGACGAAAGCAGGTCCAGGTTAAACTCCATGCCGCGCGCGCGCGCCACATCGCTCATGTTGAAGGCCAGCACCAGCGGCGCGCCCAGTTCCATGATCTGTACCGCCAGGTAAAGATTGCGCTCCAGGTTGGACGCGTCAATCACGTCCACCACCACATCCGGCTTTTCCTCGATGATGAACTTGCGCGCCGCCAGTTCCTCGATCGAATAAGCGGTCAGACTGTAAGTCCCCGGCAAATCCACCACGGTGATTTCGCCCGATGCATGCCGGCACACGCCGGATTTCTTCTCGACCGTAACCCCGGGATAATTGCCGACATGCTGATGCGCCCCGGTAAGATTGTTGAAGATGGTGGTTTTGCCGGAATTGGGGTTGCCGGCCAGCGCCACGGTTAACTTATTGCTCATTTTAATTCCATCCGGTCATTCCACCGACATCTTGTCGGCCATGCCGCGCCCCAGCATTATCCGCACTCCCTTCAAGCCCACCACCAGCGGCCCATGGCGGTTGTTCTGGCAAACCTCTATATTGACCCCCGGAACGAAACCCATGGCTGACAGCCGCGAAGCCAGGCCGTGCCCGGCGTTGATCCGGCGCAAAACCACGGAACTGCCCGTCCGCGCAAAACCCAACGGCATGCAACACCCCGCATTCATGTTCCATCCACCTTTCGCACACGTATATTTTCCGATTCTTCACGGCGCAGCGATAAATGATAGCCCTTGATCTTGACATCCATGGGATCGCCCATGGGCGCCAGGCGCACAACTTCCACCAGGCTGTCCCTGTTGATCCCCATGTCGGCCAGGCGTCGGCGGATGGCGGCGGCGCCGCCGATTTTTTCAACCAGCCCCTTGTCGCCCGGCTTCAATTCGTTGAGGGTCAGGGCGCGCCCCGCCGCCGGCGAACCCGCCTTCAAGTTCTGTTTTTTCAGGCTGAGTTCATCCAGGCAGGACTTGATGCAACCCTCGCAGTGTTCCGGGTTGTGTTTCGCCTCCGCGCAATAATAGGCAAAGCCCCTCACCCATTTCTCCCCGGCGCGCGGACAAGTCTCCACGAACCGGGCAAATTCCACCAGCCGGTCAACTATCGGCTTCGATATTCCATGCTCCATGCGGCAGGCCGCCTCGTCGGCTTCCGCCTCGTCAATCGCCAGTATCTTCACAAAAAAATCGCGCAGCGCCTCGTGCCGGCGCAGCACTTTGCGTGCGGCTTCCGCGCCCGCGTCGGTGAGGGTGACAAATCCATAGGGCTCGTAATTCACCAGGCCCCGCTCGCCCAGCGCCTGCAAGGCCCCCGTCACCGAAGCCTGGGTGACCTTGAGCCGGGCGGATATGTCTCGCGACCGCGCCACCGCGCGGTCCCGGATCAGAATCAATATGGCCTCCAGGTAATTTTCCAGGCTGGCGGTTAAAGGCGCCGAGTTTGCCGTCATCTCCACCTCCCCAAAACAAAACCCTTTTCTTAGGAGAGACTAAAATATTACGGATGACCTCATTTTGTCAATTAAATTTTTTAAAATTATTGAACCCGGGCGGCGGGATCGGCGGTTGACATCTCCGCCGCTGTTTGGCAGGCTGTATTAGTATGCGGACTGCGGCGCTTGCGGCGGTCCGCCGTCAACCTAACGGAGGAAATACGATGAAGGAATTTGATTTCGCCCCCGCCCCCTGGCTGCCGTCCCGCGATCCCGCTATGCTGGAAAGGGTGCGCAATATCCCGCGGGAGCAGATGGAATACACCAACGAACACGGCTATTCCGTCAAAATCGTGCTGGACCCCACGCTGCTGTTCGTCATGGACGTTTTCCACCGGATCAGCGAAAGCGACCGCCGCGACCGGCCGCTGACCATGATTTTCCCCAACCAGTGGCCCCATGCTTACACCAGCATCGCCGAGATGCTTAACCGGCACAATGTCAACTGCCGCAATGTGCATGCCTTCGCGATGGACGAATGGGCCGACGAGCACGGCCGCGTCGCCCCGCTGTCCTACGGCGCGGGACTTGGTTACTCCTTCCGCAACCATTTCTACGCGCAAATCCGGCCGGACTTGCGTCCCGACATCGGGCATTGGCACGTTTTCACCAATGAAAACGTCAAAGACTACTCCAAAATCATCGAGGACGTGGGCGGCGGCGGCGCGGACGTGGTGTACACTGCCACCGGCTGGCCCGGGCACACGGCGTTTATTGATCCCGGCACCGGCGAATTCGCCGCGGATTCATTGGAAGAATTCCTGAAACTCGGCTCCCGGATTGTCACCACAACGCCGCTGACCATCTGTGAAAACTCGCTGTTTGCGCCGATGGGTAATTCCGGCGATGTCTGGGCCGTGCCCTACCGGGCCGCCACCATCGGCCCCCGGGACATCGTCAATGCCCGGTACCGTTTCGAGATGCACAACATCACATTCCCCGGCAGCGCTGTAACGTGGCAGCGGATGATCTCGCGGATTGAATTGTACGGCCCGATCTCGATGGAATGTCCCGCCTCGATCATGCGGCTCGGCCCGGGCATCTGCTACGTCAGCGAGGCCCTTGCCAAGCCGTTCGGCAGTTGGAAATGCGGGATTGAAAACCGGGACATGTGAACCCGGCGGAATCTAGCCCAGGCTGATGCCGTAAACGCTTTCCTTGTCCGGGATGAGCGAATGGGGCAAACCGGTGACTTTCCGCAGCCGCTCGAAAAGATCCGCGATTTTTTCGCCGCTGTCGGCCGCCAGGGCGAGGATGTTTTTCTGGGCGTCCGCCAGGGGACCGATGCGTTCCTGCAAGGTCATGCCGACGGCGCAGTTCATGGCCGATAACGGCTGCGCCAGTTCCTGGACTATTTCGGCGATGAGTTCCATCGTGTGGACTTGCTGCTCCGCCGACAGGCGCCGCCAATTTGTTTCCGGAGCATCCAGGCCGCCGGCGGTCTTGACCACGGTATTTTCCAGGTCGTGAATTTTGCCGGCCGCCTGCTCGGCGGCGCGCTGCACCCCCTGCTGCACCTGAGTTATCGCCTGTTGCGCCTCGGGAGTCTGTGTTTTGCCGGAGGACATCAGGCGGTCCAATTTCTCCAGCAGCGCGCCCAATGCCGCCAGGCCGGCGGACGCTTCCGACGCGCCCTGGCCGCCGGGTCCCGCCCCGCTGCGGACGACCAGTTCCTGCCAGCCTTCCGGGGTCATCCCGTTGGCCATCAGGCTGGATTTCAGCCCCGCGAGTTTCTCAGGAGACAGTGAGCGCAGACAGGCCGCCAGCCGGGCGCCGTCGGCTTCCACGGCATTGCGCCGTTGCACGTAGGTCTGGGAAACCGCCTCGATGGTCAAATCGTCGAGCATGGAACCAACCGCATCCGCGACGGCTTGCTCAGCGCCGCGGCCGGCGGCGGAGTTTTGCCGGAGCCGGTCCAGGATGTCCTTTTCCAGCAGCATCATGGTCTGTTTGATCGCGGCCGGATTGCGCGATTGGGCCGGCTGTTTGTTCAAGCCGTCGAATGTGCGGCGCAGGCAGCCGACGACGATATCCGCCAACGATTCCCCCTGCGCCGCCAGCGGGTCGCGCTGCCTGACCGCCGCCGCTTCCATGATCATCCGGCCCAACTGATTAATATCCGACGCGGCATTCTGCAGCGCCTGGGCTGTTTCCCCGGAAGGCGTTCCGCCATCTCCCTTGAGGAAGGCCATGATCTGCTGCACACCGGGAGCGGATGCCGGCGGTTCGTGGCTGTCGTCAATGGTCAATTCGAAAGCGCCGTCCGCGGCGCGCTTGAGCGCTCCGCCGGACACGGCTTTTTTGTTGACCACCACCTCGCTCTCCTGAATCCGGGCATAACGGCTGCTTTCCGCCTGAATATGCCCGGCCTTGTCGCCGAAAATCGTTGCGCCTGGACCGTTGCCGAATGCCAGCGACCGCGCCAGCTTGAACAGCTCATCTTCGTCAATGCCCGGCGCCAGGCTGAACCCGGTGACTTCCAGTTTCTGCAGTTTGCGGCGGACCAGTCCGACGAATGAAGTCTCGTTTTCAACCGGTTGATTGTCGGCAAAAAACTGGCCATCCTGAAACGTGAACCGGATTGGCTTCCTGGATTTCAACGCCGCGGCCAGGGAAGCAGACGCCTGCGACAGGTACTGCCGGGTAATTTTATGCTGCCCGCCGTACAGGCTGATCGCGTTGACCAACTGGCCCAGCGCGTTGAGAAAATTCAGCACCGGCCCGCCCGCCGCGGCGGCGCCGCCATTGGAATGTTTTATCGCCGGCATAAGAATCCCCCGCGCGGGTTCCCTGCAACATGCTCCTGCCATGGGAATATTATGGCAACCGGCGCCGGACTTGGCAAGCCGATAATCGCGGCGAAATCACAAGCGGGTGTAGGACAAATTTGTTGGTGATTTGTATAATCTTTAATTTCACGGGGGATG
>CAYXEK010000186.1:0-5885 GCA_964463985.1 uncultured Verrucomicrobiota bacterium | reverse complement strand
ATTGATCTCAATTGCGGCTGCGGCGCGCCGGATGCCCGGCATATCGGCGGCGGCACGGCCCTGTTTGACGATCCGCCGCGCCTGCGCGCCATCCTCGCCGGCCTGCGCCGCCATTACACCGGCTTGCTGACGGTAAAAATCCGGCTGGGCCTGGCGCGGCCCGACTGGAGGGAACGCTTTCTCCAGGCTTTGAAACTGTTTGAAGATGCCGGCGTGGACGCGCTCACCCTGCACCCGCGTTTTTCCGACGAGAAATTAAAACGCTCCGCCCGGCATGCATTGTTCGCCTGGACCGCCGGGCAGACCCGCCTGCCCCTGATTGCCAACGGCGACATCACCGGCCCCGACACCATCGCCCGCCATCCCGAACATTTCGCCGGCGTGGCCGGCATCATGCTCGGCCGCATGGCGGCGGCGCGGCCCTGGATTTTCCACGCCTGGCGCAACCCGGGCTATACGCCGGATTATCCCGCAGTCTGGTCGCGTTTATACGACTACATCATGGAGGATTTTCTGCCGGGGCGCGCTTTGTCGCGCCTGAAAATTTTCACGGCCTATTACGCCCGGAATTTTCTGTTCGGCCATACGCTCTTCACCGCCGCGCGCAGCGCCCGGACCGAAACCGAACTGCGCGAACGCGCCCTGCTGTTTTTAACCAACCGCCCGACGATTGTCAATCAACCGACATTGTCCGGCATCTGAACGCGGGCCGGATGACTTCGCCGCTTCCGCCCGGGTTTATTCCAGGCGCTCCGTAGCGGGAATTTTCAAATACACGATGGAACAATGTCCCCGGAAATCCGCGCCGGGGCCCGGCGCCGGCGGCCGGAAGGCGCCATTCCAGACCATGAACAGCCCCTCTCCCGTTTCATCCATGGCCAACGAGCAGGAGCCGGCGGGAATGTATCCGTACCTGGCATAATAATACGGATAAAGAAACGCCAGAACCTTGCGCGCGCCAGTGCGGGTATCGTATTGGATCACCGGCGAGCCATCCTGAAAAGACACGAGGGTGTAATACAAGTAGCGCCCGCCGGGACTGCGGACGATGGAATCCGCGCGGGCGCCGCCAGGCCAATGCAATCCGCGCGGCACAATTTCACGGCGCGCGGGATCGAACGAAAACAACATTCCGGATTCCGCAATGCCCCAGAACAGGCCATCCGGACCCCGCGCGCGGGTATGCCCGGCCAGGCGGCCGCATGTCCCGGCTGCCGGGTTGGACGGCATGTGGCAATCAAGCAGGGTGAAACGCTTCGTCTCGGCGTCATAACAGATCATGCGCCGCCGCGAGTCGCCCGGATCTTCATTGGAAGTGAACACGCAGCCGGAATCCGCATCAACCATGATGGCGCGATGGTTCCAGCGCATGCCGGCGGGCAGGCAGCCCGCCCACTCCGCGCGCTGCCGGCGGATATTCCATGCCAGAAATTCGCCGCGGTTACCGGCGGCATACAGCATACCCCGCGCGGCATCCAGGTTGCACATCGCCCATTCGGCGCGCGGCAGCGGCACGCCGTAATCCACCCAGAGGTTGTCCGCCGGGTCGCAGCTGACGATGCGCCCGCCTTCCCAGCCCCCGTCAAAATCGGCGGCGGCTGGCTCATGACGTTCGGGCCGGCCGGCGCAGAACCAGATATGCGGGCGCGGCAAATCCGGACTGCGATACCAGCTTAACCAGCCCCGGGCCATGCCATCGCCGCAATCTCCGGCGCCGCGCCCGATTGAATAATTGAACTCGGCCGGGCATGCCAACCGCCGGGCCCGCGGATCATAAGCCGCCAGGTACAGATGCGCGCCGCGGACGCCATGATCGCCCACGGCCGTATAAAACATGCCGGATGCCGGATCAAACACCGGCTGGCAGTAATTGCCCCACCAGCCGGTATGGTATTGGTTGTGATATACGCGCGGCCAGCGCGGCGCGGCCGGAACCACGGCAAACGCCATCTCCGGCGCGCTGCGCGCCAGCACATAATCGCGGCCGGCGGATTCCGTCAGATGCGCCGGAACGGTCAGCATGTCCGGCGCGCAATCCGTCACCACCAGCCCCGAATACAGCAGCCGGCGGACATCCAGGCTTTCCGCAACCGCTTTGCGCGACAAGGCTTCCACGCAAGGCCGCTCAGGCGCCGGCGGCGGCGCGCGCCCGGCGTAAACCGCGCCGAAAACGCCCACCCGGCCGCCGGGCTGCAGGTCAGGCCCGGGCGGTGGCGGCGGCAGCATCCGGCATCCTGCGCCAAGTATACACGCTGCCGCCAGATATGCCGGAATTGGATGCAACAGAAAGAACCTTGATTGACTTTGATATTCCACGGTTAATTATTCCCTGAATCCGTGACGGGATTTTGTTTTTATTACATAATAATGTGTGAAGCAATCATTTACGATTTATTAAATAGCCACCAAAAGCACAACCCGTTTTATTGAAGAAAAGAGCGCCCTCCGGGTGAGGCCGGGATGTCGCATCTGCTTTGTTGCGAAGGATTCGCGGTATATGAATACAGCGTCATCCTTCGCGCCGCGCATCTGCGGCATCCGGGCCTCATCACGGATTCAGGTATTCGCCGATTTGCCTTCCGCTGGAGGGCGAACCTGTGGTGAGCCGTCCGGTTTCATTCAGGCAATTTTTGCGTTTAAATTTTTGGTTCCCCGCCAGAATATGTGGGTCGAATGGGGATTTCACCACGGAGACAAGGAGGCACGGAGCGGAAAGGCAGGCGCGTGGTATGCTCGGCTCTTTTGCTCTCCCGGAACGAGTGTTGCGCGAATTTGACTCAGGGCGAGCAGGCCGGCCTGGCCTGCATGGAGTAGACATAATGCTCGCCCTGTGCCAAATTCGCGCAACGACTCCGCTGGAGGATGAGAGGCGTATGGGAGAGACTGGGCTTCTCTGTGCCTCCCTGACTCCGTGGTGAATCTGCTGTCGGGTGGCGATGTGTTCGTTCGGATACCAGGCCATATATGCGCCACTGTTGTCGTCACAGGCTTTACGGTAACATATTAAAACATGCATGATGGATTTGCCGCACATAGATTGTGCGGACAAACCAAATTTTTAAACAAAAAGTGGCTGAAGCTGGTTGTCGCCGCCCGGCGTCCGAACCGCCGGATTAATCCCGGGTGTTGGCGCGCCGCATGGCGCGGCGGATTTCATCCTGGATGTCAGACATCCTGTGCAACAGGGCGTCCGGATCGGCTACCGGCGCCACGGCGCCGCTCCGGCTGTCCCAATCCACCGCGCCATAGCGCGCGGACGTCCCGGCGGCGGCGCGGCCGCGCAAATAAACCTCGTAAACATCGCCCTGGCTGTAATGCCAGAATTCAAAGGGATAGGCCACAAAACCATGCCGGTCCATGATTTCCGTAATGGCCTCGCGGTTGCGCCGGGCCGCCGCGCCGACAAAAGGCGAGGCCATTGGCGTCAATTCGGACATTTCCAGGTAAGGCCCGCCGCGGTCCACTTCCATGCCAGTATCGGCCTGCAGCACGGAAATATCCAGCGCGCTGCCGGACATGTGCGTCCCGATTTTCGGCCGGGTTGCCACCAACGCCGTCACCCGGCGTAGCATCAGGTCGGGATCGGGCGCGCCGCCGCCCAGTTCCCAGACCGTTTTGCGGTAAATGGCGTCGAAAATTCCCGGGATATGCACCAGGGCGCGCTGCATGGCCGTCGAACGATATCCATCCTCGATCCGCAAAACCCAACCGCGGCGGTTCATTTCCTCCGCGGCGGCCAGGAGGCGCGGCGCCAGGCCGGCGCGCAGCCGGAAAATCCGCGCCAGACCCGGCGCCAGGGGCGTCGGGGAAAACTCCAGCCGCACCCCGGCCGCCGAAGCCGCGCCGCGCAAATCCTCCAGCGGCTCCAGGCAATCCTGCACGGGCAGCGTCCTGCAGACTTCCATCATGGCCATGGCCGATTCCATCTGATCCCGCCAATAAGCGCGGGCATCCGGCGCGCCGGCGCGCGCTTCACTGCCGGTATTCTGTTGTGTTGGCATAGCTCCTCGTTATTATACAAATTTCTGATTGTAACATGTTGCAATGATGGTATATTTTAAAAATTCATTGTCAATGCAATCCTTGAGTACCGCCTTGAACAACCTCCGATCATTTTGGCCAACAATTCGCCGGGGATTGCATCCCGCGTATTTACGGCTTGCTTTGATGATGGCCGCCCTGCTGGCTGCCGGCTGCCGGCCGGCGCCCGCGCCGCCGGCGCGCCCGGGGCTCGATCCGGACATCCTGGACGGCCGCAGCGCACTCGCTGAAACGGAAAAATTCGTCGCCCTGGGTCCGCGCGTCTCCGGCACAGCCGGCGCGGAAAAAGCCGCCTTGTATCTCCTGGAGCGGCTACAGGCATTAGGCATTGAGGCGGAAGTGGACGCTTTCCGCGATCCGGCGCCCGGCGGTCCGGTCGTTTTCCGCAACGTGCTGGGGCAAATCCCCGGCGCCGGATCGAACTGGGTGGTGCTGGCTTCGCATTACGACACCAAGCACGGCATCAGTCCCGACTTCGCCGGCGCCAACGATTCCGGGTCCAGCACCGGCCTGCTCCTGGAACTGGGCCGGCAATTGCAGTTGGGGCGCCAACTGCCCGCCGCGCCGGCGCTGCCGGCAAACATCCTGCTGGCATTTCTGGACGGCGAGGAATGCCGGGTGCAATACGGCAAAAACGACGGACTGCACGGCAGCCGCCGTCTGGCGCGAACCCTGGTTGAAGACGGACGGGCCAAAGCCACCAGCGCGGTGATAGTAATTGACATGATCGGGGACCGCGACCTAACCCTGACCATGCCGCGCAATGTCAACCCGAAGCTGGCCATGGCGGCCATGCGCGCCGCGGCGGCGGAAAATGCGCGCCAACTGTGCCGTCTCGTGCCGACGGCCATTCTGGACGATCACCAGCCATTTCTTGATGCCGGCATGCCGGCCGTGGTATTGATTGATTTTGAATTCGGTTCGGCGCCCGGCGCCAATGATTACTGGCATACTCCCGCAGATTCACCGGACAAACTCAGCGCCGCAAGCCTGCAAACCGTCGGTCGTATTGTGATCCGCATGCTGCACGAGGCAATGCCATGCAAATGAATGAAATCCATGTAAAATCTTCGCTGGATGACTCAAGTCAGCCGTCTCTGTTTGAATTTCCCGCCGGGGTTGAAAACGCGCCGCTGCTGGTGGGACTCCACACCTGGAGTTTCGACCGGTTCAACCAGGTTGGTAAAATGCTACCACTTTGCCGGGAGCGCGGCTGGGCGCTCCTGCTGCCGGAATTCCGCGGACCGAACACCGCCGCCAACCCGCGCGCGCGGGAGGCATGCGCCTCGCGCCTGGCGCGCCAGGATGTGCTGGATGCCGTGGAACATGTCGCCTCCGCTTACCCGGTTGACCGCAGCCGGATCATGGCGCTGGGCGGCAGCGGCGGCGGACATATGGCGCTGATGATGGCCGCTTGCGCGCCCAAATTATGGCGCGCGGTGAGCGCCTGGGTGCCGATTACCGACCTGGCGGCGTGGCTCGATGCCAAAGGGCAGGAATCAACCTACGGCAAAGGCATCATGGCCTGCTGCGGCGGGACGCCGGGCGACAGTCCGGCCATCGCCGCCGAATATCGCGAGCGGTCGCCCATCAACCATGTCCCGGCGCTGCGCGAGGCAACCCTGTCCGTCCACCACGGACGGCATGACCGCAGCGTGCCCTATACCCATACGTTCAACCTGGCGTTAGCAATGGAAAAAGCCGGCGCGCCGCGGTTTTACTTCGACATTTTCGATGGCGGCCATGAATTGCGGTATGACGCAGCCTTCCGCTGGCTGGAAAAAACACTGGCGGATCCCGCCGGGCAGCCGTCCGGAAAACTTACCGGATAATTCACAAAAAAA
>CAYXEK010000185.1:0-5930 GCA_964463985.1 uncultured Verrucomicrobiota bacterium | reverse complement strand
AGCTCAGTTGGTAGAGCAGCGGACTGTCGGAGCTTTGCGGAGATCCGCCGTAGCCTCCTGGCAAAGGTGGAAAAATCTTGATTTGAAGTCCGCGGGAAATAAATGCCGGGCAAGTTAACGGTTGTCAGTTGTAATATATTGGCGAGATAGCTCAGTTGGTAGAGCAGCGGACTGAAAATCCGCGTGTCCCCAGTTCGATTCTGGGTCTCGCCACCATCTTCTCTTTCCTTCTGCCACTTGCGCCGTCTTAACGGCAGGTTTTTTGCCGCAGGGCAAAGCAAAAAATCCGCGTGCCCCCAGTGCGACCCCGCCGCAGGCGGAGAAGTTCCAGGGCTGGTCGCGCCGTGGGCGTGATCTCGCCACCATCTTTCCCAGTCAGATTCGTCTGGATTGATGCACTTCTTCATCCATCCGCCCCCCCAGGGCCAGTTCGCAAAGGGGAATCTCCCACTGGTCAACCCGCAGGCGGGATTGGTATTCGCTTTCCCGGCAATCTTCGCGCGTGCGGACCAGCATGCCGATGACGTTCACCTGCTTGATTTCAGCCTGCCGGTCTTTCCAGGTTTCCGCGGCCTTGGCCGATAATTGCGCGACCGCGACCCCGGCGCCGTTCACGAGCACCGGCCGTGCGTCATGCCATTGCATTGCCAGCCTGTCGCCCGGTTGCACAGCGGCCAGCGCCGCGTGGACAGGGCGCCCGGCATCGTGCTGCCCGGCATAATCCAGGAAGATGTCATCCATCCCCAGCAGAACATAATCGCGGACGCCGGTATCCCGCCCCGCCGGTTCCGCCGTTTCACGCCGGGAGACATAGCAAGCGCCGGTCAGCTCCGCCTCGAACGGATTGCGCCGATCCATCCGGTTGAAAATACTCAAGGTCTGCCGCGCGCGGGTCATACCCACGTATAATACCCGGCGTTCTTCCTCAATGGCTCCTGGTTGAGCGCCGGCCCAGTCCCCGCAAAGCAAAACATGCTCATATTCCGCGCCCTTGGCCCCATGGACGGTATTCAAAATCACACCGCGGCCGTACTGCTCATCGCGCCGGCGTTGCGCCAGCGATTCATAAATGCGTTCGATAATCACGCTCAGCGGGACGGGCATATCGCCGGTTTCATCAATGAATGATTGCAGCATCTCATGCAGCAGCGCCGCCCAGGGGTTATTGCGCGGTGCAGCCGGAAAAAACCGCTCGCTGAGTTCAACCGCCCGCGCGGTCGCATTCCGCTCCGCGCATAACAATTTAAGAATCCCGTAAATTTCCCGGAACCGGTGCAAGGGAGGCATCTTGCTGCGGTCGAGCGGCCAGGCGGTGGAAATGCCAGCGGATTCCGCGGCGGCCCGCACGAGCGCCAGGTCCCTGCGGGTGCGGGAAAGCACCGCGATATCCTCCCACCGGCCCGCGCCCAGCGCCCGCAATCGCTGTATTTCCCGTATCACCGCCGCCGCCTGCCCAAACATATCCCCTACTTCAACCAACGCGACGCGACCGCGGGTCAGCGGGTCATGGTCGCCGAAATTCCCGCCGGCGGGCAGCAAGCCGCGCCCCTGGTCAATGCGGATGGCGTGGCGGGTCTTCATTCGATCCCGGTTATGCGCAATCAGTCGGTTTGCAGCCTCGATGATGTACCGGGTCGAACGGTAATTTTCGACCAGGCAGGCCTCGTCGGCCTCGTAATCCGCCTTGAACCGGCGGATAAACTCCACATTCGCGCCGCGGAATCCGTAAATGCTCTGGTCATCATCACCCACCGCCATAATGGAAAGCTTGCGTTCGCCATCCTTGATGGTCCGGCCGGCTATCGCGCTGACCAACTCATACTGCGGCGAGTCAATGTCCTGGTATTCATCCACAAGAATGTGTTCGAACCCCGCCAGCAGGCGATCGCGCACATCGTCGGGCTCGACGCCGGGAACCGCCGTGTCGCCCCGCAGAACTCTGACGGCATCGTCAATCAGCTTGTCGAAATCCGGCTCTTTGCCGCTCCGTTCGGCCAAGCCCATGCAGGAAAGCCCCAGAATGCGCAACGCCAGTCCGTGATAAGTCTGGACGGTCACGCCCGCCGCATCCCGGCCCGCCAGCGCGGCCAGGCGCCGGCGCAATTCCAGGGCGGCCTTGTGATTGAAACAGCACACCAGGATTGCCCGCGGCCGCACCCGCTTGACGCGCAGAAGATAAGCGCAGCGGTGCACCACCGTCCTGGTCTTGCCCGCGCCGGGCCCGGCGAGGATCAGCAGGTTTTTGGACGGCGGCTGGGTGACAATCCTGATCTGGTCGCGATTGCCGAGCTTCTCGACTATGGCGCGGTAGGATTGCGCGGTGGTGGCCCGTTCCAGAAATTCCCGGCGGTCGCCGAAAAACCGCCGGATGAAAGATTCCTTCTCCATGCTGAAATAAGCCACCACCAGTTCCAGCGCAGCCTTGATCTTCTGCAAACCGTAGCGCGCATACTCGTTCATCACGTGCACTTGAAATATCCGCTCGCGGTAGTGGTGCTGCAGCGCGTCGTAATGCTCCGCCGTATAGCGCTGCCCGGCGGCTTCCGGCAGCACCTTGACGGTCATGGCCGATCGGAAGATCGCCAATCCCTGCTGCAGGACGATCACGTTTTGTTCATGCAGGAACATAAGCCCGCGTTCAATGGCGGCGTGAATATCGCGGATGTCGGAGCGCAACTCCAAATCGGCATTCAGGGCTTCCGCCATCGCCTCAAAGGTGAATTCCAGCAGCAGCTCGGCCTTGGGAGGTGTATCCGGCGGCACGCTGCGCAACAGCTTGTCCAGGAGACAGGCGGCCACGCGCCGGCGGCGCTCCGCGATCTCCGCTGCCTGCGGCCATTCCCGGCGGATCCGCGCGCGATAGACATCGCGCCCCATGTACCGCAATTCCATGCTGCCGGTCTGCCCTGAAAAACCGCGGCCATCTTCTGTCAGGCTTGCCAGCAATTTACGCAACATTTCCACCGAACATTCAACGTCGCGCGCCGCCAGCTCGTCATTGATCAACCGGAGATTCAGCGGCAGCCAGCCTTCCGGATCGGGCGCCTGCTCGCACAACAGGCCGAGGAGCGCCCGGTCAGCCGCCAGTACGCGCTGGAGACGCACTCCGGAATGATTCGACACTTTGTAACTGACGAACGCGGTAAGCAAAGTGTCCTTTTTCAGGATGCCGCTGCCCATCATGGCATCCAGCACCTTGAGCACCTTCGCACTCAAATATTCCTGGCTCGGACATTCCCGCGCCATTGGCGGGCTGCCGGCCGCGGAATCCGGGCCGGCAATATACCCTTGAAACTCCGACAGTACGGCAATATCGTCCACCGATATCAGATCGGTCTTTTCGGCGTTGATCATCACGGTGATGATGGCCAGCCAGAGGCCGGCTTCCCGTTCTGACAGGTTGAGTTTGGCGATCCGGTCTTTTGCCTCACCTAAAGACTTAACCAGCAAGCGCGCCTGCACCACGCTGGTGCGGTTCTCGTTCCGCTCCACAAAGCCCGCGCGTTCCAGCCAGGACACCGCGGCGCGAACCTTGGTGTCCGCCGCCGCATCCTGGCAATCGAAAGATGTGTCAACATCCTCGTCGCGCAGCAGTTCACCGGCGGTGATGACTATTTCATCGGATTTCTTAAAACGTGCGTTCTTGCGGATCCCGCGCAGAATCTGTTGGATGTCGCGCCGGCTTAACTCGGACATGGCGCCCATCCGGAACTGCTGCTCGCAGTCTTCTTCATCATACAGCAGGATGCAATCCGCCGGCCAGCGGTCCCGCCCGGCGCGGCCGGCTTCCTGCAGGTAATTCTCCAAAGAGCCGGGCGTGTCCGCGTGAATCACCAGCCGCACATCGTCTTTGTCCACACCCATGCCGAAGGCATTGGTGGCGCAGATCACCTGTACTTCGCCGCCCAGAAAAGCGTCCTGCACACGCTTCTTTTCGGGCACGGGCAACCCGGCGTGAAACCGCTCGGCCGCCCACCCCTGTTGGACCAGAAATTCCGCCGTCTGCTCGGCATCCTTGCGGGTGGCGCGGAAAACCAGGGCACTGCCGGAGCGCTCGCCGTTCAAGCGTTTTCGCAGAAGGTCGTCCACCCGCGGCAGCTTGGCATGCGCCCCGACCGTCTGGACTTCAAACCGCAAATTATCGCGTTCGACGCCGCCTTCGTACCGGATCAGTTCCACGCCTGTTTCCCGCCGGAAATATTCCACAATTTCGGCAATGACATCCTGCTTGGCGGTGGCGGTAAAGCAGGCGATGGCAGGCAATTCCCCGCCCTGGGCCTTGGCCAGATCGCGGATGAACCGGCCCACATACAGGTAATCCGGCCGGAAATCATGCCCCCACTTGGACAGGCAATGCGCTTCATCCAGCACCCAGCACCCGATTTCACGCTGCCGCACCGCGTTGCGGAAAGAGCGGCTGCGCAACTGCTCCGGCGATACGTAAAGAATTGCGACTCCGCCCGTGGCCACTCCGCGCAATACCTCCCCGCGTTCCGGCATGGTCAGCAATCCGTTCAGCGCCGCCGCATTATGCATGCCCGTGCGCCGGACCAACCCGTCCACCTGATCTTTCATGAGCGCCTGCAGCGGCGAAACGACGATGGTAAGCTGTCCGCGTCGGAAGTTGCGGACGATCGCCGGCAACTGGAAACAAAGCGATTTGCCGCCTCCGGTCGGCATGATCGCCAGGTGCGGCTCGTTGCGCATCCCGGCCTCGACGATTTTACGCTGCAGGCTGCCGCCATCCGGCGCGCGGGGCGTTTCCCGGAATCCGTCAAACCCGAAGTATTTTTTCAGTTGCGTTTCCGGGTTGTGGATGGCCCGGCAATAGGCGCAGCCCGGATCGTTGCAAGGCACATCCCTCAGACGGGCAAGCAGCGGCACAACCAGGCGATTATGCAGGCGCACCCATGGCGGCAGGACGGAATCCGCCCCGGCTACCCGCAGCCAGGCGATGGTAAACGCCAGCGCCCACCGGGCTTCCTCAATGTCATAATCCCTGGCTGAGAAAAACCCGCCGCCGGTGCGGCAGGCCATCTGTCCGAGCAAGGCGGTAATCATGGCGCGGCTTTCATCCAGTCCGGGAACATCCCCGGCGCCAGCGGCATGAAAAACAAGGTGCATGCCCGCGGCCAGGCGCGGATTTCCGCCTCTGTCCCGGCCCAGCAGAAAATGGAGGGATTGAAACGCGTCCGGCGCGGTCTTCCGCATTCCTGCCAGGGACTGGATTTCTTCGTCCAGGAGCGTTTTGGCGAGCCGCGCATCAGCCAGCGGATCGTTCAACGAATCCGAAACCAGCTTGTAATCCTTGACCAGCCGATGATAGGGATTTTCGGGGAAGCAGATGGGCGAGAGGAACAACGTGTCAACTACAGGCAAACGCAACAGCGCGAGGGTAGGATGGACATCCGCCAGCACGGCTAAATCATGCCGGATGATATTATGCCCCACCACGCAATCCGCGCCATCGGCAAAACGATCCAGGTCTGCCAGCGCGGCCCGCAGGTCAAACCGGCCGACGCGCAAAAAGGAATGCGAGCCGCGGACGGCGCCGATTTTGAGAATACGATTCCGCTGGTCAGTCTCCAGGTCCAGCAGCAGGCATTGTGCAAAATGCAATGACATTGAATAATACCGCATTCTTCCGGCCGGCGTTTATCAAGTCATTATTATCCGAATTCGGCTCAAGATGCGAGCGTTTTATGCCAGGGCGGCAAGGTCCTGGGCCGCCGACATGGGAATCACATGGCTTGTTCACAAGATGCCGATTGCGCCAAGCCAGGAATTCCCGTCAGTCAGTCCAGCGATTTAAAGAAATCCTGTTTGGTTTTAATTGAACAATATTATTAATTTATAGGACTGACCCCTGCCCCTTCGAAAAGGTGACGTCGAGAAAAAAAGGGCGTCCGCGCCGTGATGAACAGCGTCCG
>CAYXEK010000184.1:0-5992 GCA_964463985.1 uncultured Verrucomicrobiota bacterium | reverse complement strand
GGAACTCGCGCTGTGCCGTCTGCCGTGAGCGCTGGGGCAATGATTACGCCGCCGCCACGATCAACAAGCACAGGATTTATCATGATGAAATCAAAAGACTGAATCCCGATGTCCGCCTGCATTTCACCATTTATCCATATTCCATCAGCATTTTTGACATGGAACGCGGGCGTCAATCCATGATCGCGCAATACGGCGACACCCAGGCCGCGCGCGACCTGGCGGACAAATACCATGCGCAATACAGCGATTTCTGGCGGCAACTGCACGCGGCATTCCCCGCCGGAGATGTCACATTCGCCATCCGGGAAAATGTCGAGCCGGCCGTCCGGGGATTTCACGCCCTGGCGCCCGGGCGCGGCACGTTTACCTGGCTGGCACTCCTGTCCCATGCCTGGCGGCCCTTTTTCTCCGAAGCGGCATCCTGGTCCGGGACATTTGTGGCGCATCCACGGGACATCATTGGAATTGTGGCTTATGGCGACGGACCGGGTGCCTGTGAATTCATGCCGCTGGAAGCATTGGCGGTGCGGGAATACACCTGGAACAAGGCCACGCCGGGGGCGCGGCCCTGGGCGTTGCTCCCGCCGGCAGAGCAATGGCGGCACGCCGAACCACAAGGCGCAATTTACGAGTTGATCCTGCCCCGGCTGGCGCGCAATTATTTCGGCAGGCAGGCGGCGCCGTACATTGTCCGCGCCGTCTCCCAAAATGTCAACCTGGAACAGATTTATGACCGGCACCGCAAACAGTTTTCCTGGCTGAACGATGCCGAGCGCATGCAATGGCAGGCAGACAATGCCGCCGCCGGCGCCAAGGCGCTGGACGAATTGTGGGCACAATGCCGCGCGGCGGGTGACTGGCAGGGGATGGATACCCTGGCCTTGCGCCGTCTGGTTATCCTGCGCGAACGCCTGCACCTGGGGATGTGGGTGGCCCGCGCGCGGGCGCAGAACCTGCGGGCGCGCGAACTGGCAGCCCGGGCGGACATGGAGGGCGCGGCGGCCGCCGTGGCCCAAGGCCTGGAGGACTGCCAGGCCGGCGCTGCCGCGCGGGCGCAACTGCTCGCCGAGCGGCCGGATGACCCGATCCTGGCGCGGCCATTCGAAAGCCGCGGCGGCTGGCTCTGGCGGGGCTACAGCGCCGAATCCTACGCCGATGAAGCAGGATACCAGCGCCTGGAAAGCCGCTGGGGCGGCGACATTGCCTTTGTCGAAGAACGCCTGCAGCGCACCCGGACGGAACTGCCCGCGCTGTGCGCCGCCGCCGGCGTGCCGCGGGAAATCATCCAGGCCCTGCAAACGCGCGAGGTCATCGCCGGCCGCGCGCCGGTCGGCTTTGCCTTCGACCCCGGATCGGAAGCCTGCCGGAGCGTCTTTGACGCCGCGCCGGCAACGGAATCCTTCCTGGTGGCCGGCCGGCAATTGGCCCAGGCGCATACCCGCGTCCGCCTGCTCTACGATGATACCAATCTCTATTTGTCGGCCACCGCCTGGCCGGCCAGTAGCCAATCCGTCACAGCTGCCGATTCCATCGAGTTATTTTTACTGACCCCCGGATTGCTCGGGGATTACCTGCATTTCTTCCTCGATGCCGGCGGCAAGTTGCGGCAGCAATACAACAAAAAACAGAAATTAGCCGGCACAGACGCTGCGAACTGGCAACCGGATTATTCATGGGAAATGCCCGGCATTGCATATATTGCCCAACTGACGCCCGCCAAATGGCAGGCCTGGCTGAAAATCCCATGGGCCGGGCTGGGCCAGGCGGCCGGCGGACAGGGCTTTAAAATCAACCTGGGGCGGATCAGCCCGGCTGATGCCGGCGGCGAAGTTTCCTCCATCATGCTGCCTGAAGCGAAAAATTTTCATGATCTGGCCGCGTTCCGTCCCCTGGTCTGCCGGGACGAACCGGGCGCGCCCTTAACCGTCCGTCTGCATGCGCCGGGATTTGAAGTCAAGACCATGACCCTGCCGCATGCCGTGGCCTCGGTGGCGTCATTCCGGCTGGAAATCAATGCCGGGATGGTGCTGCATGGCGTGCAGATAGAAGCCGAGGCTTACGATGCGCAGGGCCAACTCCAGCGGCGCCAGAAGCTGGCGGAAATCGATCGGCTCTGGTATCGCTGGCAATCCGATGCCGATTATATTGTGGAATATGACCAGACCCACGAACAAGGCGGGCTGCTGATCAAGGTTGTCTGCGAAGAAGGCGCATTCGAGCAATGGTTCCGGTTCGGCGGCTGGGAGGGCGCGCCCGCGGCCGGCAGGATATATACACCGGATGCAGCGGGGACGCAGGCCCTGCAGGCGCCTTGTTATTTCCCCGACCGCCTGACAGTGGACAACCGGGAGGTATTGTTCTTCAACGGCCCGGCCGGCACGGTGGAGTTCTGGATGGCTGCCGCGGGAGCGGCCCCGCGCCCCTCGCCCGCCGGCGCTCCGGCCGCCATCGGGCGGAGCGCGGGCTTGGGCGATCATACCTTGCTGCATTACGGTCCGCCGCGCGCCGATCACCCGCGCCTGTTGAACAACGCGCCGCTGGCCATTCAATACTCCGCCTTTGAAAAACGATTCCGAGTCAGCATGTTAAACCAGTCCTACGCCGGCTGGCTGGCGAACGCGCCCGCGGAAGACCTGGCGTCAGGCCGCCTGCGCCATCTGGCAGTGGTCTGGGAGGCGGCCGCCGAGCCCGCCGCTCGGCTGCGCATTTACCTGGACGGCAAGCAACAATCCGGCCCGCCGTCCTTGCGCCATGCGGAACGTCTGCCCGATCCGGCGGCGGATGTCATGGACTCCAGCTTCCCTTACGCCATTCAAATCGGCGCGCTGAACAACGGGCGGGATCGGTGGGCGGCGGCGGTCAGCGGCTTGCGCATCTCCGCCTGCGCGCGTTACACCAACGACTTCGCGGCGCCGCCGGGCCCGCCGGAATTGGATGTTGACACCCGGCTGCTGGTGTCATTTAATGGCAATCTGCGGGGCGCTGGCATGACGCCAGCCGGCGTCCGATACCCGGTTGAAGGACACAGCGACGCGGTTTGGGCGTCGTTATAACACGGTGCATGGGTTGAGTTGTTTAATCTAAGAACAGCAGAACAAACCTGGAGGAGACTCGCATGAAGAGCAAGTTCCATTGCTTCGGCATTCTACTGATTGGATTTGCATGCCTGTGGGCGCCGGCAGGCCGGGCCGCGACTACCTGGTACGTTGCCACCAACGGCACCGGCGAGGGCGTGAACGGATGGGCTGACGCCACCAACAGCCTCACCGGAACGGTTGCCGCCAGCACAGCCGGCGACATCGTGCTGGTCTCCAACGGCACCTTCCAGTTAACCGGTCAACTCATAGTCAACAAGGCCATCACCATCCAAAGCCTGGCTGGGCAAGAGCAAACGGAAATCCGCGGCGCTTTCCCCACGACCGTATTTCGCTGCCTTTACATTGGGGGCGGAGCGATCGTGGATGGATTCACTATAGCCAACGGCTATGCCAAAGAGTCAACCGATGGCGCGGGAGTTTACATTATTTCGGGAATTCTGCAGCATAGCCGTGTCACATCCAATTATCTGGAGACTCCGGCGCTAAACTCTCAAAGCGGCGGCGCCGGAATTTATATGGCGGGCGGCACGGTATCAAACTGCCTGATTGACGGCAATATCCTGACCAACCTGGCCACGCACAGCGCCGCCGGCGGCGGCGGGGTCCATCTGAATAGCGCGAACGCATTGTTGATTGACAGCGAGATTCGCAATAACCTCAGCACCAACCCCGCCACCTTGTCCCGAGGGAATGGCGGCGGGCTGGCGCTGCGCAGGGGCATTATTTCCGGTTGCCTGATCGTCAGCAACTATGCTTCCGGTAGCGGCGGCGGATTCTCCATGAACGGCGGAGCGGGATTGATGATAAACTGCACCAACGCTTATAACTACACCATAAATTACGGCGCGGGAGGAAATATTGGGAGTTATGCGCCCGTGGATGTATATGTCTTCAGCAATAGTGTATTCCTGAACAATACGGCAATGAAGCATGGCGGCGGATTAAATTTCGCCTCAGAAAGTGCGTTTTACAAATGCCGGTTTGTGGGCAACCAAACCGCGGAATACGGCGGCGGCGCGCTGGTTCACACCAATGCCGAATTTTTCGACTGTGTATTTCAATCCAACATATCGCATAATAATACGGTTACATACGGCGGGGCAATGTATATCTGGGCCGGCGCCACCGGCCGGATTGCGCATTGCGTGTTTGAAGGCAACAGCGCCACCTCGGCGACAGCAGCCGCTTACGGCGGCGCCATCGCCGATACATCTGCGGATGTATCATGGCTGGTGGAAAATTGCGCCTTCCGCGGCAACAGCGCATATTCCGGATCTGATTGGGCTGCTGGCGGGGGAATCTACAGTAGATCCTCAAACCTGAGATTACGAAACTGCCTGATTGACAACAACACCGCCATTGGGGCGGATGCCACCTACGGCGGCGTCGGCGGCGGCCTGTCATTTTACCAGTCTGCATCTATGAATGTCATTGAATCTTGTACGATTGCCGGCAATTACGCCAAACTCTCCGGCGGCGGCGTGTATTACAGAAGCACTTCCGGCGATACTACAATTAATTCCATTGTGTATGACAACACCAACGAAAGCGGCGCCGACAATTGGAAGTTCGCGTCCGCAGATCAGAAGACCAACGTATCATACACCTGCACTCCCGATGCCGATGCTTCCTGGGGCGCGGGCTGCCGGAGCGGCGCCCCGGCATTCGCCGCGCCGGCGGAAGCCAATTACCGCTTGGCTGCCGGTTCGCCTTGCATTGACACGGGCACGAAACAGCCGTGGATGGACGGGGAATACGATTTGGACGGGCGGGCCCGGCTGGACCGGTTCACCGGCTTGACGGATATGGGATGTTTCGAGCACATCCACGGCGGCTTGATGTTTATGTTGCGCTGAACTCCAGGCGCCGGGCGTATAATTTCACGCATCAGCCGGATCAAGCGTTGGCGGAATCCGCCGGCGCGCCGGCATTGGGCGCCCGCCACAGGTCCAGCAGCCGGGAATAATTATTTTCCAGGAAGCGCAACCGCTGCCTTGGATGATCCCCGGCAAGCTGCGCTTCGTAATTAAGCGGCCCTTGAAAATTAACGGCCTGCAACGCGTCCAGGAAAGCGCGCCAGTCAATGACACCTTGCATGGGCGGCCAGTGCTTTTCATCTACGCCGTCATAATCCGAGCAGTGCAAGGCAATCAGATGCGATCCCATGGCGCTGACCGCCTCCGGCAGTTGCCGGTAAGCGGCCATCAGATGATTGGTGTCTAGACATAATCCCGCCTCATTCACATCAAAACCGCCGATTAAATCCAGCAATTCCTCCACCGTGCGCCCCAGACAGGTCCGCGGCAGAAGTTCGACGGCAATGCGGCATCCTTGCGCAGCCGCTTGGGTTACAATCGCGCCCAGACTGTCTTTGGCGCACTGCAGCCTGGCCGGGCGTTCTTCCGGGGCAATCGGTTCGCCGCTGGCATGGACCACCACAATCCGCGCGCCGGCGCGGCCGGCCAATTCAATGGCGCGCATGGCGGCAGCCACCCCGATGGATCGGCGCGCCGGGTCCTGGGCGGACAAATCAAACCGGCCGCCGAAAGCCGCATGCACCGAACGCACCGCTATCCCGTTATCCGCCAACACCCCCCGCAAATCGCCCGGCCGCGGATTACTGGCGGTGAAAACAGGCTCGTATAACTCCAGTGTTTTTACCGCAGATCCGCGAAAAATGGACAGTGTTGCCAGCTTTTCCTCAGGATCGAGCAAACGGAGAGAGAGGCCAAGCTGCAAGGAATGATTGTAATTATTTGTCATAGTCGGTCCTGGCGGCGACGGTTACCAGCAAATGCCGTCTTTCGCTGACTTCCCGGCTGCTACGGAACAATCGCCCCAGCCAGGGGATGGCGCCCAACACCGGCACCCGGTCCTCCACCCGCTTCGTG
>CAYXEK010000183.1:1532-6065 GCA_964463985.1 uncultured Verrucomicrobiota bacterium | reverse complement strand
CGGCAATGCCGGCGGCCAGCAGTGCCGCCAGCAACAGCCACAGGCCGCTGCGCCACTGGCGGCGCATGACCAGGAGCGCCAGCGCCCAGACGGGATGGAGATTTGCATACAATTTTTTCACGTTGCCGGATGCGCTCTTGAAAATTCGCCAGGCCAATCAGGCCATCATTTCCGGAAAAACAACGCCGTTAAAGCGCTGCATGGCAGGTATGGCGGATGCCTTTAATCTGGTTTTTCTTCCCGCGGGGGCGTGGAACGCAGGTATTCGGCCAACTCCGCCGCCGGGGCCACGGCTGAACCGTCCCCGCGTCCGCCTGACGCCCGGCAGGGTTGGAATTCGCCCGCTTCGCCTAGTTTCTGCAAAAAGAATTGTTCCAGTGTGCGGCAGGGCCGGTCCATTGCCGGATCGCTGCCGGTGATGCGGCGCAGGGCTTCCAGGATTTGCCGCTGGGTGTCGGCATCCGGCGCCGGGACGGCAAACCGGCACAACGAAGGGTCTTCCAGTAATGCCCGCACAGCGCCCTGGACAATGACCCGGCCCTGGAACATGATCAGGATGCGCTGGCATATATCTTCCACATCCGCGAGCAGGTGGGAGGACAAAATGACGGTTTTGCCACGTTGGCGCAGCATAAGCAGCAGGTCCTTTACCTGGCGGCAGGCGAGCGGGTCCAGTCCGGAAGTCGGCTCGTCCAGCACGATCAATTCCGGATCGTTGATCAGCGCCTGTGCCAGGCCGACGCGCCGGGTCATCCCCTTGGAAAATTCGCCCACCCGGCGCCGGCGGGCGTGTTGCAGTCCGGTCATCTCCAGCAATTGCCGGATGCGCCGACGGCGTTCGCCGCGGTCGAGGTTAAACAGCCGGCCGTAAAAATCCAGGGTTTCTTCCGGGGTCAGTTGCGGATAAACATGGTTTTCCTCGGGCAGGTAGCCCAGGCGGGCGCAAACGTTGCGATGGCCGGGCGGCAGGCCGAAAATACGCAGTTCGCCTGCATTGGGCCGCAGCAGGCCCAGCAGCATTTTCAGCGTGGTGCTTTTGCCCGAGCCATTGGGGCCCAGCAATCCGAATATCTCGCCCGGGCGGATTTCGAAGGAAACATCATGCACGGCCTCAACTTTCAGACGCCCCCAGAAATCACGGAAACTCCTGGAAACGTTGCGGGCGGACAATACCATCCCGCCGGGGACCTGGGTTGGCGGCAGTTGATTTTCAGAGCGCATGTTTGCGTGGCGTCAGCTTGGTTTAAAAAACGCGCATAGTATAATTCAAAAAAAACCACCACGCAAACAAAACCTTGCCAAAACCGCCGCGGTTGTCATATCGTATGCGGCCAGAGGAGGCGGATATGGCTCCGGCAATGCGCATTGTTTTTATGGGATCGGCGGAACTGGCGTGTCCCAGCCTGGAGAAGCTGCGCACGGCGCCCGGCATGCTGGTGGCGGGCATAGCCACCCAGCCCGAGCGGCCCAGGGGGCGTTCGCTGCGGCCCGCGGCCTGTCCGGTATGCGCGCACGCGGAGCGCCTGGGCATTCCCGTGCTGATGCCGGAAAAAATCAATGCCCCGGAGAGCATTGAGGCGCTGCGCCGGTTGCAGCCGGATGTGATCGCCGTGGTGGCTTACGGGCAAATCCTGAAACGCCATCTCCTGGAACTGCCGCCGCTGGGGTGCGTCAATCTGCACGCTTCGCTGCTGCCGCGCTACCGCGGCGCGGCGCCGGTCCAGTGGGCCATTGCCCGGGGTGAAACCATCACGGGCGTAACCACCATGTTCATGAACGAGGGACTGGACGAAGGTGATATAATTTTCCAGGAAGAGGAGCCAGTCCGCCCGGACGATACGGCCGCTTCGCTGCAAGACCGGTTAGCGCGCCGCGGCGCCGGATTGCTGGAGCGGACCCTGCGTTCCCTGCGCGCGGGGACTGCGCCGCGCCGGCCCCAGGCCGCGGAGGAAGCCACCTTTGCGCCGCGCTTGAATAAAGAGGACGGACGGTTGGATTGGAAGCGTCCCGCGGAAGAACTCTGCAACCGCATCCGCGGATTCAATCCCTGGCCGGGTGGATTTATGACGCTGCCGGCTCCGCGGGGACTGTCGGTGAAAGTGCTGCAAGCCCGCGCCGAGCCGATCGCGCCGCCGGGCGCCGCCCCGGGCACGGTGCTGCAGACAGCGGGCGCCGGACCATTGATCAGCGCCGGCCTGGAGGCGGTGCGGCTCCTGGAAGTTCAGCCGGAAGGCAAAAAGCCCATGAGCGGCGCCGCGTTCCTGTGCGGTTACGGTTTGCGCGCGGGCATGGTATTGCCGTCATAACCGATGTTGTATCCGATCATATACCTGGCGGTTTTTGCATTGCCCGGCTGGCTGTTGGCCGGCATCCTGCGTTTTCGCGGACCCCGCGGGCTGATGGCGCTGGGTTTCTCCTATGCCTTGGCGTCACTGAATCTGCTGCTGTTGCCTGCGCTGCATCTGCCGCCGTCGGTTTTCCCGTATTTGCTGGCCGCGGAAGTCGCGGCGCTGCTGGTGCTGGCTTTATTGCGGCGCCGACATGTCCTGCGCGCGTCTCTCCGCCGGCGGCCGGCGCGCGCCTGGGATACCCTCGGCCCGGGATTGGTTATACTGGCGTCGGCGGCCGTCTATTTGCTGTGGGCCGGACCTTACCTGGAAATTCCCGCCGACGCCTGGGAACATCTGCGCCGCATTCAAACGCAAATGGATATCCTGCGGGAAAATGATTTCGGGCCGGTAAATAAATGCAAACTGTGGACAACCCAGGGGCAGGGGTGGTACTTGCTGCAAGCCATGTTGTTCCAGTGGAGCGGAATGAAAGTCCTGGACGCCGCGCCTTATGCTGTTTTTATGAACAGCCTGGCATGGACGGTGGGAATTTACCTGTTCGGGTTGAAACTGTTTGCGCCTTTGCGGGTCGGTCGGCTGGCCAAGGGGCTGATGGCCGCGTTGGGAACTTTGTTTTACATGGCGTCATTCGGCGCGAGCGTTTTTGCCTATGTGCGTTATTACCCGCTGGCGCCGACGATGTCCGCCTGCGTGGTTTACCTGGCCGCCATGGTGTTCCTGATGGATTTGGTTCGCCGGGCGAAATGGCAATGGCGCCTCGTCTGGCCGCCGGCGCTGCTTTTCCCGGCGTTGAACGCGCTCCACACCCAGGAAGCCTTGTTTGTCTTTTTCATGGCCTGGGGCATGAGCCTGGCGGAAACCGTCCGGCGCTGGCGCGCAGACCGCATCTCCGTCCTGCGCCGGCCGGCGGGAGTCTTGTGCCTGGCCGCGTCGGCGGTCTGGTTGGGATTGCTGGCCTGGTCGCATTCCCGTCCGCTCTCGCCGTTCTGGGTTTACGGGGCAGTCCCAATCGAAAACCTGCTGCCGTTCCTGCGCGGCCTGCTGGTCCAGTCGCCGGCGGCGCATTTCTATCCCGTGATTGCAGTGTGGGGCTTGTGGGTATATTTTCTATTCGCCCGGCATTGGCGCGAACTCCTGCCCCAGCCGTTTATCCTGGCGGGCATGGCCATGCCTTTGCTGACGGTCTTCAACCCGGCGACGATGGACATCATGCTGCGGCATTTGCCAGATCCGACGGCGCTTTACCGGTTCAATTACATGCTGCCCCTGCCGTATGTCGCCGCCTGGTGCGCCGTCCGGCACGGGCCATGGGCGCGGCCGGCGGCGGCCGGGGCCGGCCCGCGCCGGCGCTGGCTCGCGGGAGCGGCCGTGTGGGCGGGCTTGATCATCCTGCTGTTTCCATTGCGCTGCGCGTATTTTGATTCCAGTTACAGCCGCTGGCCGACTTTGCGGAAGGTCATGCCGGCAAACGACTGGCGCAACTGGGGCGACCTGCTGTCCGTCCTGCAGGAGCAGCCTGAGAGTTCGGTCATTACCGATCCGGTGACGGCTTACCTGCTGCGCGGCGCCACGCGCCATTACATCCGCGGGCAACGGTTTGATCATGCGGAGTTTTCCTGGTGGCTGCGTCCGGAAACCCCCGAGTTGAACCTGGATCACATCTGGCATTACCTGGACCGTGGCCGCCGCTGGCTGCTGGTGGTGAACCTGCGGGATGGCGCCTTGAGCGCAGCCGGCAAGCTTTCAGGCCACTGGCCGGCCAACGTGTTAAAACTCGGGCGCTACTACGCGCCGCGGACCATAAAATGGGTGGAGGCCCGGCCCGAACGGTTTTGCCTGCTGTGGGAGCGGGATCGGGTGAAAGTGTACGAGGTTGTTTGCCCGGCTCCTTAAAACGGACGTATGCCGGCAGCCGCGATCAATAATTGTGGATGGCACGAAAGCAGCTTCATCCGACCTTTGCCGTCCTCGGAACGAATCAAAAGCTCTTGACGCATCCAGGTTATTATGTGATACAAAAAAGCATCTATATCACTTCAATCCTATTAAATTCGGTATCATCCTTTTAATGGGACGGTTTGGCCGGAATCCGCAGATATTTCAAAGGAGTTATAATCATGGCTGCTGGAAAGAACTCCACCGGCGCCAGCTTGGGATTCGAGGACAAGCTCTGGGCGGCGGC
>CAYXEK010000183.1:0-1432 GCA_964463985.1 uncultured Verrucomicrobiota bacterium | reverse complement strand
CCCAAGGACTACGCCCGCCCCGCCCTCGACAAGGCCCGCCTCGGCGAGATCATTGACCTGATCGCGACCATCGGCCTGGGCGACAAGCAGGCCCGCGAACGCGACGTGCTCGGCCGTGTCTATGAGTATTTCCTCGGCAAGTTCGCGTCCGCCGAGGGCAAGCTCGGTGGACAGTTCTACACACCCCAGTGCGTGGTCAAGCTGCTGGTTGAGATGCTCGAACCCTACAAGGGCCGCGTCCTCGATCCCTGCTGTGGTTCCGGCGGCATGTTCGTGCAGGCCGCCAGGTTCGTTCAGTCGCACGCCTCCAGCAACGGCAACGGCAAGAAACCCAAGGTCAGCCCTGCAGTCCGGCGCGAGATCTCGATCTACGGTCAGGAATCCAACAACACCACCTGGCGGCTGGCGCTGATGAACCTGGCCATCCGGGGGATCGACGGCAAGATCGAATGGGGTGACAGCTTCCTCAACGACAAGCACAAGGACCTGAAGGCCGACTACATCCTGGCCAATCCCCCGTTCAACATGGAGGACTGGGGCTACTCGAAGGTGAAGAACGACGTCCGCTGGCGACGCTTCGACCTGCCTTCGCCGAGGCTTCGGCAGGCAAGCCAGCCTTCTGGCTTTTTTTCACTGCCTCCTGGCGGCGAACGCAAACGCAAGGACGGCTCGACGTTCACGGTCGACGGCGGCAACGCCAACTATGCCTGGATTCTGCATTTCCTGCATCATCTCGCCCCTCACGGTACAGCCGGGTTCGTGCTGGCCAATGGCTCGCTTACCAGCAACACCTCCGGCGAAGGTGACATCCGTAAGGCCATCATCGAGGCGGACATGGTGGACTGCATTATCTCCCTGCCAGGCCAGCTCTTCTACACGACGGGCATCCCTGCCTGCCTCTGGTTCCTCACCCGCAACAAGGGTGCGGACAAAGAACATGGCTTCCGCGCGCGGCATGGCGAGACGCTTTTCATCCACGCCCACAGGATGGGCGAACTCATAGACCGCACCCACCGCGAACTTACTGATGCAGAGGTCGCCGAGATTGCCCGCACGTACCACGCCTGGCGTGGCGAAGAGCGCGCAGGAAAGTACGAGGACAAGGCCGGATTCTGCAAGACAGCTGTTCTCAATGAAATCGAATCCCACGGCCACGTCCTCACGCCTGGCCGCTACGTCGGTGCTGAGGAGGTCGAAGACGACGGCATCCCGTTCGAAGAGAAGATGACCGAGTTTTCGGGGGAGTTATACGAGCAGATGGCCGAAGGCGTGGCGCTCGATGCCGCCATCCGCAAGAACCTGGAGGCGCTGGGCTATGGCGAGTAAGAACCAACCAGACCGCAAGAGTTTCACGGCCCTGCTGGCCGATGTGAAACTGCGCATTCAGAGTGCGCAGACCCGCGCCATGCTGGCGGTCAACTCGGAACTGGTC
>CAYXEK010000182.1:2724-6084 GCA_964463985.1 uncultured Verrucomicrobiota bacterium | reverse complement strand
CCGATCTCGCGAGGGTGCGACTGGACCATCCCCACGGGCGTGGGGAAAACGGCTGAAATTCGGCGATGTCGGCAAGCTGAAACGGACCATCCCCACGGGCGTGGGGAAAACACCAACATATAGGTGCTATTGCTCAAAAGATACCCAAGCTTTTGTGCAGATTCAAGATTTATTTGTCAAAGAACTGGAATGGAAATTATATGGCGCGGGAGGTAAATCCGGCAGTGGCGCCATATACCCATCGAAAGATCGTTTTAAGATTAAGCGCGATAAAAGCAAAAGCGCACGCACATCCGCAGCATTATATTTAAGCAATCGCGCAAGGTTTGTTTTATCGGCCGGTGCCGCCAAATGGCGACGCCAAAGAAATGCGGCTCCCGCACCATCGCCATCTTCGTCCGGCGCGCGCTTTATACCCAATATACGCTCAATTTTCTTCAAGCCGCCAGCATAGCCAAAAACGCGAATTTCATGCATCAGATCAATGTGTGGCGGCGAACACGTCAGACCAAAGGATTGCGCTACCACCGGCCAATCAAAGCGAATGCCATTGAATGTGACCAACACTTCAATTTTCCTTAAGATATTAAGGAATTCGGATAGATTTTGTCCGCGCACAAAATTGAACATCCGGCCAGCCTGCCATAACCCTATAACGGTCAAGACGTCATCTTTGCCAAGCCCGGTGGTTTCAATGTCCATAAAAGCTACTCCGGCGGCGAAGTCCGGCCAAATCCGCATGCGATGTCCAAGCGGCAGGCGCTTGATAAAATAATCCGCAACTCGGCCCGACAAGGCCGCCCGCAGTTCCGGCATCTGCTTCGACAAATCAGTCACCTTGTGTGGCGAAAGCGCATGCCGGATACGCGGAATATGGTCCCATGTCAAACAACCTGCCCGCCAGAGGCGACGTTCCGCCGCGGTTGAAATACCCCGAAAACAACACAGGCTGCGGGCGAGCATCACTGCATCTCCGGATTATCCGTATCAGACCACGCTTCAGCCAGCAATTGGAGCCCGGAGACTCGCACAGGGCGGCGTAAAGTATCGCCATAAGATTCCACGCTGAAACCTTGGGATGTCCGCTCCGTTCCTATGATCAGCATGCCCAGTCCGGGGGCATTCCGGCGAATATATTCCAAAGTTTTGGAACGGGTGCGAGTATTGACACTGCCGACAAACACATTTGGCCGCGGTTCGATAAACCAACGTTTGAGCATGCCCCGGATAGCCGGCGGAGTATCTTTGGTCAGAATAACGGTCATACATCATCCAGAAGTTTTTCAATGTCTTTCGGCATACGTTGAAGAAGGCGACGATCCTCAATGTGGAATTTCAGCCGTGTAATAACATCGTCTTCCGAAGCGTCCGGTTTCAGGCCAATAGTTTCGAAAGCCGCCGGCAAGGTAGTTTCCGGCTTATAAATATCGGCAATATCCAGCGCGAACGCCCGCATGGAATTGGTGTGAATAAAGCCCAGCGCGGGCAAATACCCCAGGGCATAAATCACTGAGGTCGTCAACGCATAAAGCGCGGCGTTAGCGGTAGATACGGCGCGATTGATATTGTCCGCTAACTCCCAGTTGTCGGGGTTGTAATTTCGGCCTTTCCAAGTGACCCCATATCGAACGCCCATTTCGGCATAAAGCGCCTTAACACGACGGCCTTCCATCCCACGCAATTCCTTTACGGCTATATTTGAGACATCAATCCCCGCGAAACGCAGACTGAACATGCGGCGCGCGACAACATCCCGTTTACTTTTGGACACGGCCAATTCCGCCTGACGCCGGGCGCGTTCATTGTCATGCGTGGGAGCAACGCCATGCGCATAAAAATGCATTCCTTCCGCGCCGACCCAACATACGGTAGTGTTGCATTCAGAACAGGCCTTCATGGCGGCATGGGTCACGGTGGTGCCCGGGCCGAGCATTAAAACACTGAGCGCAGCCACCGGCAGCCGATACACCGTGCGATCGGCGCCAATCCATTTCACGCTGGAATCATCAACTTCAATGCGACCATGTTCCAGGTAAATCGGCGTCCAACATTCACGGATCGGGATTAGTGTTTCCAAAGGCGGACGCTCAAACACCGGCATGATTTCATCCTTCCTGATGCGCGCCTGATATTTTGCGAATCCGTCGCGGGGTGAATTCGCGCGTTCTGAAGTTTACCGGGTCATCCATCAAGGTGTCGGTACCATCGGCAAATGACGCCGCATCTTCAACCCGTGTGAATTCATCCAGGCGGCCGGCCAATTCCAACGCGGCCATGGCTTCATTAATACCGGTTACCACATCGCCGCGCACAATTGGCGCGGCGGGAATGCAATTTTTTCGCCCGAACCAGACGCCCCACCGCGGATTACGCAGCGCTTCGGCGATTGCCTCTAATTCGCAGCGCGGCCCGGCGAGAATCACCCCAAACCTGGCGTCAAGCAGGTATTGGCGCCAGCTTAAGGTTGGGTGGTCAGAAGGCCCACCACTCGCCTTACGAGGGATATTTAATGCATGTGTTTTTTTATCATACCCACCACCGGTAACGTGGTAATCCTCCAACCGCCGGATTTCCAGTGGTGGACGTGACTTATCCGGCTGACGCCGGATGGTTAACATGATCATGCGTACGGATTGCAAGCGCGCCAAGCAGTCTCGTTCGGCGTCCGACCCCTTATCAAAGCCTTGTGCGGCGCAGATCATGCCCAAGATGGCGCTGCGCGTCGGGTGTAGCCCAGTGGTGCGCCGCTGGAATCGGCTGGCGAACCCAAAACTCATCAGCGGCGCATCCAGCATGAGCGCAAGATAAGATTGTTCAGACATGTCCAAGAATCTCCCCGCAAAAATCGTCCAATGACTTATCGGGAATGGCAATTTCCAACGCAGTTTTGATGCCCCAGGTTTTCTTCAATGCCTCGTGATGATTTTTCAAGTCCTCTATGGATTTTTCCACCAGTCCGTTTTTCGACCAAACCGGTTTTTCGAAGGCATTGACAAGCTGAATTGGCTGGCCTTGCTCCTTGACAATCCCCAGCACATACACTGGCAGCGTGTTGGCATTCATGGAGTTCTTGCGGGCGCCGGGGACGGCCAGCAATGTGGCGCGGATGAAAGCATCCACCACTTGCTTGAGTTCCTCTGGCGTAAGCGTTGCGAGATGGTTTGAATCGGACAGCAAATCGAGATTAAGCGCGGCGTAGCGATAATAGCAGGCGGAAGTGAATTCCGCCGTGCCCATATTTCCGGCACCGGCATCTTCATCTTTTTGTTTTTCATCATCCACCGCCGTCCAGAAATCCAGATCATTGTCGGATTTATGGGTTGAAAGGGCGTGGCTGAACATGCCGGCGCCTTCCACTGT
>CAYXEK010000182.1:0-2624 GCA_964463985.1 uncultured Verrucomicrobiota bacterium | reverse complement strand
TAGCCATCTCCCGGATCGCGCGTTTCAAACACTGACTGGAGATGCGGGCGCGGATGGCGCCGCCGAAGATGGCGGTTTTTGGGGCATTGACGTCATCACGGTTGAGGCACGACACGGGGAACGACTGGAGAATATGGAGTTCGATCAGTTTCATTGTATTAATCCTCTGGTTTGGTTTGTTTTCACGAAGTTTCCGGCAAAGGCGCAAGACATTCTTACGGATGCGGTCCTCCTTTCGGGATTGTTTCCGGCAATCGGGTGTGCCGGCTTAACTTTTCACGCAAAACCTCGCGCAGGCGTGGTTTGTCGCTTGCATACAGTGAAATCAGCTTCTTTCCGGCTTGCTGGTAAAGTTTTTTCTTCTCCAGCATGCCTATTTGATAGTCCAGATTGTCCTCCATGCCCCAGTATTCGATATACAGATCAAATTCCGGCAGATAAAAATCCGGCCGGATGGCGTAGCCTTTAATTATGCGGAACCGGTTGTCATATCGAAAAACAATACCCAGCGCCGCCAGTGCTTCGGCAATGATGCGCTCACCATCGGACTGCACTACTATGCCATTGCCGGCTTGAATTGTTTTGTTCAATTCCACATGGGTTTCCCAATTCCGGCGTTTGAGGAAGACTTCATCGAAACAGATGTCGCAATACGTGCGCTGAAAAGCCTTTTGCGACCGCGCGTATTCATCCGCCGCAATTGGCCTGGCACATCGCCCGCACTTATGCACAACGCCTTTCTCAGCAATGCGCACGGCTTCGCGGATGGTTTTTTCGGCGGCGGTAACAGAGCGCTTTACATAGTCCTTTTCGGCCGGATTTTGCCGGAGGTCGCATAAATCCGGCAAGGCGGATTGGGCGGCCGCACCAAAGGCGCTCAACGCCTTGGCGGCATACTGCCGCACTTGCGGATGCTTGTCCGCCAGTAATGGTCGCAGCAAGTCAACCGACGCCGCGGAGTCCACAATCCCCGCCAGCTTCCCTATGGCCGAGGCGGCCAGTCGGCGCACCAAGGGCGACTCAGAGCGGGTATATCCGGCCAATTCCGGCAGAACATCCGCGGAAGCGCTTTCACCGAGCGCGGTGGCGCGGGTGGCCAGGCGTTTTTCATTGGCAATATTCATAATGAATACCCATACGACTTATTACGCGTCACAGATGACGCTACACCGCGTCGTTCAGGCAGATGGAACAATGGCCAGCAAGCCGAAGCCAAATCCCTTGGCAGAACCAATGCCCTTGGCAAATGCGGATTGGAAAGCCACCGGATCAACGACGGTTAAAATACCTTCATACTCCACGGCATGATGGAAGCCGGAATTTTTGTGTTTTTCGATTTGAAACCACTCGCGCCCCTGTGGAATGATGCGCAGAGTTTCTTCCTCCACCGCGAAACCGGACTGCTTTGCCTTACGCTTGAGCCAGTCGGCCTGCTCCAGCGGCGTTCGCAACGGTAAACGCTTACGACTGGCATTTTCACGCTTGGTGGGATTGGCGCGTAATTGAAAACGATAGCACCGATATCCAAAGAATGACGGCGCGATTTCACGGGTCCTCCAGGCATCCGCAGCGGTGGGCCAGCAAGCAGGGCGGATCGGCTGATACTGGGAAACAATCAGAAGACGAAACACTTGATCGCGCGTACGGCGTTCAAGCCGTGTGAGAAAGTCGCGGGATGCTTCCACACGATCAGGGAAGGCCTGCCAGACAAGCTGGTGCCAGTCATACACATCGCGGATTTTCAACCGGGCAGCCGTTTCATAATCAAGGAATGCCTGGGTCAGGAAACTCATGATTGCGCCTCCGTTGCGGGGGTGGCTTCTTCGGAATCCATCAAGTTGGCCGCAACGCCATCATCCGGCTCGGTGGCGCCCCAGAACGACTTGGCCCAAGCCACCTGGACTTTATCGCCCCACCAGAGCAAATCCGAGAGAAGCTGAGTATAGTTGACCCGACCACCTTTGGCTTGTGCGGCACGAACGACGGGGGCGATACGTTCAACTATTTCAGAATAATCACAGGTCAGAAGACGTTGAAACCGGCCATCGAACGATTTATGTTCTTTCGCAAGTATCGCCAAAGTGTCGCCAAGATTTCCGGCAGAACAGTTCAACTCCGGCGCAATTGCCCAGAGTGCGGCGACGATCTCGAATCGCCGTTCGCCGATGGCCGATTTGCCCAATAGCGGCCAGGCGCCGGGGCGTCGGGCTTCGCTAATCGCGCCGCGGAGTTTGGCAAGTGCGCCGTGATCTTCACGGTAACGTTGCAGCGAATTGATAAAGGCAACCGCTTGTGGATGGATCTTTGGTTTCACGCTTCCTCCTCCTCTTCGACGGCGGGTTTATTTTCGTTGTTTTCGAACGGTTTGAATAAAACTTTCAGCCCCTGACAATAAGCCTGCATCTGGCGCGGGGTGCTGTGCGGACAGGCGAGCTCGTATGCTTCGCGGGCAGCCCGCGCCAGTGCCTTACCCCATTGCGTGCCGTGCCAGTGTTCCTTGCCGGCATTATCCGGATCAAGCAACATGGGGTTTTGCACTATAGCCAACAATTGTGGCACTTGCTGTTCGATGGCGGTCCAGTAGTGCGCGGCGGCTTTTTGTTTGATTAAATTGCCGCGTTTCC
>CAYXEK010000181.1:0-6102 GCA_964463985.1 uncultured Verrucomicrobiota bacterium | reverse complement strand
GCTTGGCCGCGCACGGGGGTGGGCATTGCGGATTCCTGTTGATTTCCAGCGGATTCATGCTAAATTTCATCTATTCCAACACGTAAAACCAACATGCAAGAGGAGATGTAACATCAAAAGGTTGCTGAAGAAATTAGGCGGAAAGCTGATGAAAATCGGCCGGCGCGCAGTGGATGCTCCGCCGGAGAAAACGCCGCCCGCTGCTCCCGCGCGGGGCGGCGAGGTCCGGCGGGAACGGCGTCCGCGCACGGCATCGGCCCCCGCGCGTTCCGCCCCGGTTCAGGCCTGGAGTGTGGAACAATTCCCGGTGGCGCCGGCTGCGGGCAAGACCCGTTTTCACGATCTGCGCCTGCCGGTGGAAATCATGCACGCGGTGGCGGACTTGAATTTCAAATACTGCACTCCGGTGCAGGCCATGTGCCTGCCTCCGGCATTGCAAGGGCTGGACGTGGCCGGCAAGGCGCAGACCGGCACCGGCAAAACGGCGGCCTTCCTGGTCTCCGCCATGACGCGCTTCCTCCGGCAGCCGCTTGCCGGCGGCCGCCGTCCGGGCGCGCCGCGTATGCTGGTCCTGGCCCCGACGCGCGAGTTGGTGATCCAGATTCAACACGATGCCGAAGCCCTGGGCCGGCATTGCGGGTGTGTTTCCGTGGCCGTTTACGGCGGCATGGATTACGGCAAGCAGCAGCAGCAATTGCGTTCCCCGTGCGATATCATCGCGGCTACGCCCGGCCGGCTGCTGGATTTCCGGGATTCGCACGCGCTGGATTTGCGCCAGGTGGAAATCCTGGTGATTGACGAGGCCGACCGAATGCTGGACATGGGTTTCATTCCCGATGTGCGCAAGATCGTTTACAGCCTGCCCCACAAGAGCCGCCGGCAGACCATGCTGTTCAGCGCCACGCTCAGTCCGGAGGTCATGCGTCTTGCCGAACGTTGGATGAACAATCCGGTCAAGGTTGAGATTGAGCCGGAGAAAGTTACCCTGGACTCGATTCAACAACGCATCTTTTCCGTGCCAGCCCGCAGCAAGCTGGCGCTGATGCTGCACATATTACGGCAACCCGAGGTCACACGCGTGCTGGTATTCCGCAACCGGCGCGACACGGTGGATCAGTTGACGCGGCAATTGCGCTCCTACGGTGTGAGTTGCGATCAGCTTTCCGGCGATGTGCCGCAAACGCAACGCCTGAAAATCCTGGAAAAATTCCGCGCCGGCCAGGTCAAGGTGCTGTTGGCCACGGACGTGGCCGGGCGCGGCATTCACGTGGATGCCATCAGCCATGTCGTCAATTACGATCTGCCGGAGGATGCTGAAGATTATGTCCATCGCATCGGCCGCACCGGCCGCGCCGGCGCAGCCGGCACGGCCATCGCCTTTGCTTGCGAGGCGGGCGCGTTCAACATGATGGAAATTGAAAAATTCATCGGGCGCAGCCTGCCATACGAGCAGGCGCCGGCGGAATGGCTGCAATTGCCGCCCCGCCCGGCCGGCCTGGCGGCGGTGGCCGATGAGCTCCCGCGCCGGCCGCCCCTGCGGCGGCCCGGCGGGTTCCGGCCCGGCGGGCGCAGCCGGCCTGGCGGCCGACGCCCCCCGAGCGGCAAACGGCCGGGAGCGCCGCGCCGATAAAGTTATTCCAGCCGCCCGGTCGGGCGGCGGTTGCAGTTCGGGCGGCCATGCCATCGAGCGCTACATTCAGGCGGACGGCAGGCTTCGTGCTGGCATTGATTTGCGCCGGCGGTTGCGGGAAGGAATTCAATATGCGTTCCAACGCCGCGGATAATCAATCCGGAAGGGACCAGTCTGCGCCGCGCGCGAATTTGACGCCCGAGCAACACCGCGTGGTCTATGAAAACGCCACCGAGCCGCCTTTCCGGAACGCTTATTGGAATCATGCGGAGCCGGGAATCTACGTGGACGTGGTTTCCGGCCGGCCGCTGTTCAGCTCCACCGAAAAGTATGACGCCGGATGCGGCTGGCCGAGCTTCACCCGGCCGATCAATCCCGACGGCATCGCCACCCGGCCGGATCATACCCTGGGCATGGAGCGGGTGGAAGTGCGCAGCGCCGCGGCCGATACCCACCTGGGGCATGTGTTTGACGACGGGCCCGGCCCGGATGGCAAGCGTTATTGCATCAATTCCGCCGCGCTGGAATTCATCCCGGCCGCGGAACTTGCGGCGCGGGGTTATGGCGAGTACCTGCGGCTGTTTCCTGAACTGGCGCCGCCATCCGGCTCTAAGGTGGAGCGCGCCTGTTTCGCGGCCGGTTGTTTCTGGGGTGTCGAGGCGTATTTTAAACGGGTCAAAGGCGTTGTAAAAACGCGCGCCGGCTACACCGGCGGCAAAACCGCGCATCCCGCCTATGCGGAAGTATGCGCCGGCGGAACGGGCCACGCCGAAGCGGTGGAAATTGAATATGACCCATCCCGCATTGGCTACGATCGTTTACTGCGCCATTTCTGGAAAATCCACGATCCCACCCAGGGCAACCGCCAGGGCCATGATGTTGGGGCGCAGTACCGGTCGGCGATTTTCTATTACACACCCGCCCAGCGGGCGGCGGCGGAAAAGTCCAGGGCGGAACTGGAACGTTCCGGCAAATATTCCCGCCCGATTACCACCGCCATCGAGCCGGCCGCCGAGTTTTATCCCGCCGAGGAGTATCACCAGGATTACCTCTCCAAAAATCCCGGCGGGTACTGCCACGTTGATTTGACGGATATCGAATGATGCCCGGCGCGGGCGTCGGCTAAAGCGTGTCGGCCTTGATCATGTTGGTGCGGCCGGGTTGATCCACGGGAATGCCGGCGACGATGACGACGTTGTCGCCCGGTTTGGCCAGGCCGGCGTCCAGCGCGGCGCGGCGGGCGAGCGCAATCATCCGGTCGGTGTTTTCCGCCAACTCCACACGGACAGGGCATGCGCCCCAGTAGAGCATGGCGCGCCGGAGCGTGTCATCAAAGGGGCTGGCGACGACGAGCGGGGCTTCCGGGCGGTGCCGGGCGATCAGCCGGGCGGTCAGTCCCGAACGCGTGCAGCAGATGATTGCCTTGGCCTGGATTTCGACAGCCGTCCAGCAGGCGGCATACGCGATGGCCGCGCCGCTGCCGGCGTTGCCATTGCCTTCCCAGCCGCGCAGGCTGGCGGTGTAATCAATATGCGCTTCCGCCGCAGCGGCAATCTCCGCCATCGCGCGGCAGGCTGCGAACGGATACGCCCCCACGGCGGTTTCCCCGGAAAGCATGACGGCGTCGCTGCCGTCCATGACGGCGTTGGCGACATCGTTGACTTCAGCGCGGGTTGGCCGGGGCTGGGCGATCATGGACTCGAGCATCTGGGTGGCGGTGATTTCTGGTTTACCTGCACGCCCGGCTTCCCGGACGATTTGTTTCTGGGCGAAAGGCACCTCCTGCAGGCCGATCTCCAATCCCAGGTCCCCGCGGGCGACCATGACGGCATCGGCTTCCGCCGCGATGGCGGCCAGGTTGCGCAGGGCCGTACGCCGCTCGATCTTGGCGATTATGGGCGCGTCGCCGCCGGCATCCCGGATCGCCCGGCGCAGGATGCGCAATTCATCGGCCGTGCTGACGAATGACTGTGCCACCCAGTCCACGCCATGCCGCAGGCCGAAAGCGAGATCGGCGCGATCCTTCTCCGTCGGCACGCCGCCCCGCAGCACGATGCCCGGCGCATTGATGCCCTGGTGCGACGCCAGCCATCCGCCGGCCAGCACCTTGCACTCCAGCGCATCGTCGGTTTTGGCGGCGACTTGCAGTTCGATCAGCCCGTCGCCGAGCAGAATCCGCTGCCGGATGCCGGCGGATTCAATCAGGCCGGGGTGGTTGACGGACACGGCGGCGGGGCCGGCGGACGTTTCCCGCGCCGTCAGGCGGAAACGCTGCCCGGCCTTCAATTCCACCCGGCCGCCCGGCAGCGGCCCGATGCGCATTTTCGGGCCGGCCAGATCCTGCATGATTGCGACGGTGGTTCCCAGTTGTTCGGCGGCGGCGCGGATGTCGGCAATCACCGCGGCATGTTCCTCGTGCGTGCCGTGGGAAAAATTAAGCCGGGCGACGTTCATCCCGGCCCGGATCAGTCCGGCGATGGCCGCCGGCGACCGACTGGCCGGGCCGATGGTGCAGACGATTCTAGTGCGGCGGCGCGTGTCAGGATGTAATGGTTTCATTTGACGATTTCCTTTTTTGGCTTGTTTAAATGCAGGCGGATTTGCCGGGCCAGTTCCGGGCCGATGCCGGGGACGGCGGCGATCTCTTCCGCGGATGCCCTTGCCAGCCGCGCGAAGGAACCGAAAAATCCGATCAGCAACTGCTTGCGCTGCGGTCCGATGCCGGGAATATCGTCCAGTTGCGACTCCCGGATGCGGCGAGCGCGCAGGCGCCGGTGGTAGGTCAGGGCGAACCGGTGGGCTTCATCGCGCAGCCGGCGCAGCAGCAGGAGCGCCGGCGAATCGGATGGCAAGGTTAAAATCTTCACGCCGGCGGCGGTTTCGGTATAGATTTCCTCGTATTGCTTGGCCAGGCCGATGGCCGGCAACTGCGCCAGACCGAGGCGGTCCAACTCCGCGCGCGCCGCGCGCAGTTGCGGCAGCCCGCCGTCAATCAGGAGCAGGTCCGGCTGCGGGCCGTTCTCCTGCAGCAGCCGCGTTCCGCGCCGGCGGATCACCTCGCCCAGCATGGCGACATCGTTGGCGGCCATGACGGTCTTGATGCGGTAGCGCCGGTAACGCGCCGGCGCGGGTTTGCCCTCCACGGCGGCGACCAGGCTGCCGACGGCATGAGTTCCGGAAATGTTTGAAATATCGTAGGCTTCGATCAGGCGCGGCTGGCTTTTCATTCCCAGCAGGGCGCGCAGGGCCTCCATGCCGGCGGCGCCGGCGTCCGCGGCCGGCTTGACCGTCGTGGCCTGGCGCCGGCGCCGGCGGATGGCGGTGTAAAGCAGTTCCAGCGTGTCGCGCCAGGCGGCCGCTTTTTCGTAATCCCGCGCGCGCGCCGCCGCCAGCATGTTGTCGCGGACGGATTCCAGCAGGGCCGGGCGTTCGCCGCGGAGAAAAGCGCAGGCTTCCTCTGCGCGTTGCAGGTACTCGGCCGCGCTGATTTTGCCCAGGCAGGGCGCCGAACAGAACCGGATGATGTCGTTGAGGCAATGTTTATGGTCCTGCGGCCCCGGCGTCGGCACCGTGCAGCGGCGCAGGCCGAAGCGCTTTTCCAGGAATTCCAGCGCCGCGCGCATGGCCGCGCTGGAGGTATAAGGGCCGAAGTATTCCGCTCCGTCGTTGCGTTGTATGCGGCACAGGCGGAAAAAAGGGAACGGCTGCCGCAGGTCAATCCGCAGCAGCGGGAAGCGCTTGTCGTCTTTGAACAACGTATTGTAGCGCGGCCGGTAATCCTTGATCAACTGCCCTTCGGTCAGGGCCGCCGCCTCCTCGGAAGCCTGCACGATCCAGTCAAAATCGGCGATGCTGTGGATCAGGCTGCGCAGCTTGGGCGGGCTGCGGCGGAGCGTGCCCGGCCGGAAATAGGAAACTACCCGCTTGCGCAGTGAGGCTGCCTTGCCGATATAGACGATCTTGCCCCGCGCATCCCGCATCAGGTAGCAGCCGGGCTTGTCCGGCAGCGCGCGCAGTTTCTGGCGGATGTTATCCGGTAATGGCATGACATTCCTGCTGCAAAAGGTTCCTCACCAGAAAATGTGGGTCGAACGGGGAATTCACCACGGAGACACGGAGGCATGGAGAGGAAAGGCATGGCGTGTTGCATGCCATGCTCCGGTGCTCTCCCGGAACGCCTCCACTGGAGAATGGGAGGAGTATGGGGTAGACCGGCTTCTCTGTGCCTCAGTGTCTCCATGGTGAATCTGCTGTCGGTCGGCGGCGTGTTCGCTCGGATACCAATCAGTATATGCGTCGCTATTGTCGTAATAAGCTTTACTGCAACATATTAAAGCATTCATGTTGAATTTGCCGCCCATAGATTATGCGGAGCAACCCTGCAAGGGCGCATCTGCGATTCGTTGCAGGCTTCGGCAATGAGGTCGGCCCAAACTGTGCGGCGGCTCACCCGGAGGGTTCGCCCCACCTTG
>CAYXEK010000180.1:0-6246 GCA_964463985.1 uncultured Verrucomicrobiota bacterium | reverse complement strand
AAACAGCAAAAGGAAATCAAAATCATCGGCGACGGCGCCTGCCCGCCCTCGCTGGCCGGCAAACTCGGCCCGGCCGGCTTCGCCGAGCATGGCATCCCGACCGAGGGGGAAGCCGGCGGCATATCGGTCAAACTCATCTGCAAACCCGGCGAGGGCGTGCTGGCGCGGCTGGGCCGGCGCGCAGGCAAATTCGAGCTGGTGGCATGCCGCTGCACCGTGTTCGAGCCGCCGGCGTCGGAGATCGAAAAACGCAAGTTGGAATGCGGCATCCCCTTCTGGCCGCATGCCTTCGTCACCGCGCATGCGGACATGGACAACCTGCTGCAAGCCTGGAACAACGAATACGCCTGCCTGGGTTACGGCGCGCACTTGTTCGACGACCTGCAAGCCTTCGCGGAATTGACCGGAATTGATTTTATTGCGCCGTAACACATCAATCTTCGGTGGGCGGTGTTCAGGGGGCAGGGTTAATGGTTGCCAGAGGTTGCATCAGGTTCAACGGTTGCTTGAGGTTGGTCTTGAAAAGTGTCCGGTGTTCGGATTTCTGACTCAAAACCTTAAAATGTCTAAAACGTCAGTTTTGAAATTTGTTCCCCCAGGTTGATAATTTTAAAATTTCCTGTATTATTTGAACAAACAGCAAACTTTTTCGGAAAAATTATATGTTGGAATTCAAACCTGACGCAGACAAGGTATTTGAGAGATTAACGGCCTGGTGGAACGGCGAGGTGCTCGATCGGGCAAACATCGCCATAGTGGCGCCGAAAAAGGGCGCGTCATTAAAAGAAATTCCAGCGCCCGCAACTTTGGAAAAGCAATGGACCGACATTGATTATGTAATTGAAAAAAACCTAGCACGGATGGCTGCCACCGCCTATATGGGCGACGCCTTGCCGGCGATGCGCTTGGACCTCGGCCCCAATTTCCTGGCAGCCGCCCTTGGTTGCAAGCTGAATTTTCTCCCCGATACCACCTGGACCGAGCCCATTATCCCCGACTGGCAATCATTTGCCGGCTTCCCCGATTATCGCGGGAATCAATGGTATAAACTCACCGTCAAAATGACGGAATGCGCCGCCGCCGCCGCCGAAGGCCGCTGCATTGCCCAGATACCGGACTTGCATTGCGGCGGCGATGCCGTGGCGGCTTTGCGCGGCAACGAGGCATTTTTGATGGATTTTTATGACGATCCCGGCCGATTGCGCCAGGCCCTGGAATTCGTTGACGATGTTTCCTGCGAGATGGTGAACACTTTTTACCGGATCAGCGCCTCGCATGGCCAGCATGGCAGCAGCGGTTTCCTGGTTTGGGGACCGGGCAAGACTTTCCCCCTGCAGGACGATACCCTGGCGCTGGTGTCGCCCGCCATAGCACGCGAGTTCCTGCTGCCCGGACTGCTCAAGCAGGCGCGCAATGTGGATCATGCCATGATGCACCTGGACGGTCCGGAGGCGCTGGACAAGCTGGACATGCTGCTGGAATCCCCCGAGATTCACGGCATCCAATGGCAGCCCGGCGCGGCGCATCGTCCGCGGATTCAATGGATTCCCCTGATGAAACGCATTCTTGATGCCGGGAAGCTGCTTTACACCGGCTGCACCGCCGGGGAAGTCGAACCGCTCCTGTCGGCCCTGCCAAGCCGGGGTCTGCGCCTCAGCTTAAACGCGCGCGACGAGGAGGAAGGCGAACAAGTTCTGAAACTGGCGTCAAAATTGACGCATTAGAAAAAAGAGCGGACAAGATTAACAGCAACAAAGTGGCAAAGGCACATAGTCGGATTTTTCCGGAATTCAGGCTTTGTCACTTTGATCATTTGCGCCTTTGGCGCTTGCATTTGGCAAATTCGGATTGCGGGTAAATCCCGCGTTGTTTGATTAATGCATAAAATCCATTTCCAATCCGGCAAGTGGTTCATGCAGGCCGCACCGCATGACGGCGCGCGGATTACCCGCCTGGCCTACGACGGATTCGGTCTGCTCACTGCCGTTCCAAAACGCTTCCGACCGCCAAAAAAGGACTACGGTCTTTATGAAAAACGGCCGGTGTTCGGATACGACGATTGCTTTCCCAGCGTGGACGCCGGCCGTTTTCCCGGCCGGAGCTGGCGGATACCCGACCATGGCGAATTATGCTGGCTGCCCTGGAAGGCGCAGCCGGCGCACGGAGGATTGCGGTTTGCGGTTGCATCGCAAAGGCTGCCATTGGCCTTCAACCGCACAATGCTTTTTTTTGACAACCGGTTGTCCTGGCAATTCGAGGTCAGGTCGGAGGCTGCCGGGCCGCTGACTTTCCAGCATGTCATGCATCCGCTGATGCCGCTGGATGCAATTGACCTTGCCGCGCTCCGACTGCCGGACTGCGACATGGTGTATGACGAAATCAGCAAACGCCCGGCGGGCGATAAAGCCAAGCCGATTCATGGTTCGCGCTCCAGCGCCTTGAATATCCAACGCCTTTTGGTAAGCACGCCGCCCGGCAAGTTCCGGATGCTTGTCTTACGCGGCATTAAATCCGGCGGTTTTACCATCGGTTTCAACAACGGCATGCGCCTGCGCGTCAAATTTCCGCGGAGATATTTCAATTCCCTGGGGGTCTGGTGGAATAATCGCGGATATCCGGATGAACCCGGCCTGCGACGCTGCGAATGCGCCTTCGAGCCCATACCGGGGCGGGCCAGTTCACTGGCCCGCGCCGTCCGCTCCGGCGGCGCCATGATTGTTCAACCCGGACAAAATCTGGCATGGAAGGTTGAATGGGAAATGAATTCACCACAAAAGAACAAGGAACTCAAAGATTCCGTAAAGCATGTTATGTAATTTGAGAATTGATAATGAATGAGATTTTGCGACAAAGTCCGTAATAATGTTTACCTGTTGTGTTCCATGCGTTTTTTTGGTGAATAGTCTTTTTTTGCTATCATGAAAACAATCAATCATATCGTGCGCCAGGCCTGGCGCGAAGGATGGACCGTACCGGGATTCAACATACCCTACCTGCCCATGATGCAGCCGGTAGTAAATGCCCTGCGCGACTGCAACAGCTTCGGCCTGATCATGGTAGCCCGGCTGGAGTGGATGAAATTCAAGGCCGGCAGCATCGAGGCCGTGCGGGACGAGTATGCCCGCGCCGGCGATCCGCGCCATACCCGCCTGCACCTGGATCACGTGCCGGTGATTGACGAAGACCGCCAGCGGGTGGATTACCTGGCGGATATCGGCCGCGCCATCCAGGCGGGTTACAACTCCGTCATGGTGGACGGCTCGCGCCTTGCTTTCAAGGATAATGTTGATTGCACGCGGCAAGTGGTCGGGATGGCGCATGCCGCGGGCGTGACCGTCGAAGCCGAACTGGGCGCCATCATGGGCCATGAAGCTGGGCCGCTGCCTCCTTATGATGAATTATTCGAGTCCGGGCGCGGCTTCACCGACACGGAAGAAGCCCGGCGCTTCGTCGAAAACACCGGCGTGGATTGGCTGTCCGTGGCCGTGGGCAGCGTTCACGGCGCCATCAGCGCGGCGACCCGTGACCGCCCGAAGGTTGCGGCCCGCCTGAATATCCGGCGCCTGGCGCAATTGCGCCGGGCAGCGGGCGTGCCGCTGGTGCTGCACGGCGGCACGGGCATCCGCAAGGAATACATAATGGACGCCATCCGCAACGGCATCGCCAAAATCAACGTGGCCACCGCCTTGCGCCAGCCTTACGAAAAATTCGTGGGAGAATCCCCTGACAAGGCCTTGGAAGCCGTCTACGCAGCGGCCTGCAAGGTCATCCGCGAAGACCTTGAAATCGCCGGCACCGCGGAAAAACTGGCTGCGATTTAACCTGAAAACTGAAATGAAATCCATGAATTCATACATGGGGCTCGACATCGGCACCAGCGGCTGCAAGGCGGCGGTATTCGATTCCGCAGGCCGCATGCAGGCCCTGGCGCGCCGCACTTACGCCTTGAGCTTGACGTCCGATGGCGGAGCGGAACTTGATCCCGCCGGGGTAATGCAACAATGCCGGGCAGCCGTTGCCGAAGCGGCGCGCGGCCTGACCGGGAAAATACGGGCCATGGCCGTCTCCAGCCAGGGAGAAGCCTTTACCCCGCTGGACGGCAATGGGCGGGCATTGGGTCCGGCTATGGTGTCCTCCGACACGCGCGCGGCAAGCTATGTAGCGCGGGAACTGCCGGGCATGAACAGGGAAAAATTGTATCAAATCACCGGCCACACCCCCCACCCCATGTTCACCCTTTACAAAATGCTCTGGTTGCGCGAAAACCGGCCGGCAATCTGGCAACGCGCCGCCAGGTTCCTGTGTTTTGAGGATTTGCTCCACCATCAACTTGGACTCGCCCCCGCCATAAGCTGGCCGCTGGCCGGACGCACCATGATGTTTGACGTCAGAAATCATTGTTGGAGCAATCAAATCCTGGAACTGGCGGGATTGTCCCCTGACAAGCTAGCCCGTCCAATGCCATCCGGCGGCATCGTCGGCGTCCTGCATGACAAAACCGCCGCCGACTGGGGCTTGCCCGGCGGTATGCTGGTTGCCGCCGGCGGCCACGACCAGCCCTGCGCCGCGCTGGGAGCGGGCGCGACGGCGCCCGGCTCGGCCATGTACGCCACCGGCACGGTGGATTGCATCACCCCCGCCTTTGACCGTCCGGTCTTCAGCGATAAGCTTATGCGCGCAAATTTATGCACTTACGATCACGCCGCACCGGGATTATACGCCACCATTGCCGTCAACCTCACCGGCGGGAATGCCCTGCAATGGTTTCATGACGAATTCGGCCACCCCGAGCGGACGGCCGCCAGTGCCGGCGGCCGGGACTCCTACGAACTGTTGCTGGAAACTGCGGCGGCGTCTTCTTCGTCATTGCTGGCGCTGCCTTATCTGGCGCCCGCCGGCACGCCGTATTTCGACACGGTGACGCCCGGCGCGGTGCTGGGATTGCGCCTGACCACCAAGCGCGGCGATATCCTGCGCGCGCTGCTGGAAGGTCTGGCGATGGAAATGCGCCTGAACCTGGATATCCTGGCGGAGGCCGGCGTGCAGGTTGAATGCCTGCGCGCAGTGGGCGGGGGCGCCCGCTCGGCCTGGTGGAACCAACTCAAGGCGGATGTCACCAACCGGCCGGTAATCGTCCCGGATGTGACCGAGGCGGGATGCCTGGGCACGGCCATGCTGGCCTGTTCCGCACATACCGGCGCCGACATAACCGCGCTTGCCAAAAGCTGGGTGCGCCCGCGCACGGAGTACGCTCCGCGCAGGGACGCCGCTGCGTTCTATGCAGTGCGCTATGCGGCGTATCGGGATTTATACCCCGCCCTGCGCGATTTTACCCGACGCCGGGAGGTTGATCCCAAGAAAATTAACGGTCTCTAACGCCTCCGCCAGCATGAAACACGACGATTCATCCGGGCAAATTTTGTGGCTCGGCCTGGCCGAAAAAACACCTTTTAACGTTTCCGTCGAACGGCCGCTATGCGTAATCTCCCACCGGTTCCCGGCAAAAATCAACGCCCGTTTTGACATGCATTACGGATTGGAACTGGGCGTAATGCTGACCGGAAATATGCGCCGGTACTGGCAGGGACACGCGGTCACGGTCGGGCCGGGCGACATGTGGTTTTGCGGCATGTGGGAGCCGCATGGCTGGGAGGTAAACCGGACGCCGTCCCGGGCCCTGGTTTTGATAATCGAACCGTCATTTCTGCTGCGCGCCGGCCGTGAAATATCAGACCAGATCAACTGGCTGGCGCCATTCCGCGCCGCGCCGGGTGACCGCCCGCGATTGCCGCGCTGCCGGCGCGTCCAAGCTGCGCAATTGGCGCGGGCATTGTTCAAGCCGGCGGACGCCGGCCGCCCGGTGGAAGGCAATGCGCATTGCCGGTTGAAATTGCTGGAATTGATTCTGATGATCCCGCCGGGACCAGTCCGGCCGGAATATCACGCGGATGAAATGCTCGCCCGCGTTGACCTGGCGGTCAAACTTGTATTTGATGCCCGTAAATATATCTCAACCCAGGCCGCCGCCCGGCATTGCGCCATGAGCCGCAACGCTTTCACCCAATTGTTCAAAAATGTAATGGGCTTGTCTTTTGCCGAATTTGCCTTGCGCTACAGGGTCAGCAGCGCAGCGCGCAACATGGTTGCGCAAGCGCCAGGCATAAAACACATCGCCGCCGATTGGGGATTCGCCGATCCAAGCCACTTTTACCGGTGTTTCCGGAAATACCACCATTGTTCCCCGAC
>CAYXEK010000179.1:0-6415 GCA_964463985.1 uncultured Verrucomicrobiota bacterium | reverse complement strand
TACCGGGTGGGGTTGACGCCGGCGTGCGTCAAGTCTTATGTCAATCACGGCCACCGGGTGGTCGTTGAAACCGGCGCCGGCGAAGGCGCCGGCTATTCCGACCGGGAATACCAGCAGGCGGGCGCGAGCATCAGCCGCAACAAGCGCCGGATGTTTGCGGACGCGGAAATGATCGTCAAGGTCAAGGAGCCGCTGCCGGAGGAATATGACTTGTTTCATCCCGGCCAGATTCTTTACACCTATTTGCACCTGGCGGCGGACAAGCGGCTGACCGAAGCCCTGTTGCGCAAGCAAATCATCGGCATTGCCTATGAAACCATCCAGTTGCCGGACGGCAGCCTGCCCTGCCTGCAGCCGATGAGCGAAATCGCCGGCCGCCTGTCCGTGCAGGAAGGCGCGAAATACCTGGAAAAATCATTCGGCGGGCGCGGGATTCTGCTGGGCGGCGTGCCGGGCGTGAAGCGCGGCAATGTCGCCATTCTGGGCGGCGGCGTGGTGGGCTTGAATGCCGCCAAAATGGCCGTGGGCCTCGGCGCGCATGTTTCCATCCTGGACATCTCCCAGAAACGCCTGGCCTACCTGGACGATATTTTCGGCAACTCGATTCAGACCTTGTTCAGCAACGCCGCCAATATCGAACATTGCCTGTCCGCGGCCGACCTGCTGATCGGCGGCGTGCTGCTGCCCGGCGCGCGCGCGCCCAAGCTGGTGCGCCGCAACCATCTGAAACTGATGAAGCCGGGCGCAGTGATCGTGGATGTGGCCGTGGACCAGGGAGGGTGCGTGGAAACCACCCGTCCCACCACGCATGACAAGCCAATCTTCACCGTGGACGGCATTGTGCATTACTGCGTGGCCAACATGCCCGGCGCCGTGGCCTTGACCTCCACCCTGGCCCTGACGAATCAAACCCTGTTCTACGGCCTGCAATTGGCCGACCGCGGAGTGCGGCGCGCCACGGCGGAAAACGCCGCGCTGAAGTTGGGCGTCAATCTCTGCCATGGCCGGGTGACTTACAAGTCGGTTGCCGAATCGCTGAAATTGCCGTTTGCGCCGCTGACGCCGGAATTGCTCGCCGGATAAAACGGCTTTTGACGGCGGGACGCCGTCTGCAAATGCGATATGCAGCCGGCGCCCGGAAGTTCTTGGCCGGAAGACGCGTGCTTTTTCCCCGGCATAGCGCAAAACGCGGCCGGCATCCGCAACATGCTCGCGGCATCGCGCCGGCTGTGCCCGGCAACCCGGACGCAGGCCCGCAGGCTTATGGCGCGCAGGCTATTGCCGCCGAATCCGGCATGCGCATAAATTCCCCGGCAAATCATCAACTGGCGGATTGCATCCCGACGCAGTATGTGTTATTTTCCGGGGATAGGACACACGTGCGGAAATCTGCCATGGAAAAACCGAACCAAACCGACAAGCCGGGAAAAAACGCCGGGGACTCCCCCCGCAACAACCTGCGCATGCTGGGCCTGTGGCTGGCCCTGCTGGCGGCGTTTTTCCTGATGTTCAACCTGTTCCAGAACGGCAAGGAACAGGCGGAGGACTTGTCATACAATCCCGATTTCGTCCAGTTGGTGGAAAACAATAAAATCCGCAAATGCGAAATTGTCACCGAGGTGTCCGGCGGACAGTTCATCCGGGGCGAAATGACGGAACTGGACGATAAAACCGGCCGGCCGCGCCGGTTCCGGGTGGACATCGTGGTCACCGACGGACTGCCCGAGTGGCTGAAGGAACACGGCGTCCCATTCTCCTTCACCCGCCAGCGGATAGATTTCTGGCAGATCGCCCAGAGCGCGCTGCCTTTTCTGTTCGTGCTGGGGTTGCTGTATTTCCTGTTCGTGCGCCAGATGCGCGCCATGGGCCACGGCGCCATGAGTTTCGGCAAGAGCCGCGCCCGCATGCTTTCGCGCGAACACAACAAGATCACCTTCCAGGATGTGGCCGGCGTAATTGAAGCCAAGGAGGAAGTCCAGGAAATCGTGGAATTCCTGAAAGATCCCAGGAAGTTTCAAAATCTCGGCGGACGCATGCCCAAAGGGGTTTTGCTGATGGGCCCGCCGGGAACGGGCAAGACGCTGCTGGCCAAGGCTATCGCCGGCGAGGCGGACGTGCCGTTTTTCAGCATCAGCGGCTCGGATTTCGTCGAGATGTTCGTCGGGGTCGGCGCATCGCGCGTGCGCGACATGTTCGAGCAGGGCAAGAAAAACGCGCCCTGCATCATTTTTATTGACGAAATTGACGCCGTGGGGCGCAGCCGGTTCAGCGGCATCGGCGGCGGCCATGACGAGCGCGAACAAACCCTCAACGCCTTGCTGGTGGAAATGGACGGCTTTGAAACGCAGGACGGCGTAATCATCATCGCGGCCACCAACCGCTCCGACGTCCTCGATCCCGCCCTGCTGCGCCCCGGCCGGTTCGACCGCCAGATTATGATTGATCTTCCGGCCCTGGACGGCCGGGAAGAAATCCTGCGCCTGCATGCCAAAAAAATCGTGCTTGCCGAAGGGCTGGAACTGAAACGCCTGGCGCGGGGCACTTCGGGGTTTTCCGGCGCGGACCTGGCCAACCTGATCAACGAGGCCGCCCTGCTGGCCTCGCGCCAGGGCAAAAAATCCGTGGACATGCGCGACCTGGAAGAAGCGCGCGACAAAGTCCGCTGGGGCCGCGAGCGCCGCAGCCGCGTCATGGATGATGACGAGAAACGTTTGACCGCTTACCACGAGGCCGGGCACGCGCTGGTGCTGAAGATGGTGGAAAAAAGCGAGCCGGTGCATAAAATCACCATCATCCCCCGCGGCAACGCCTACCTGGGCGCCACGATGCAATTGCCGGAGAAAGACCGGTATACGGAAAGCCTGCTGAAACTCCGCTGCACCCTGACCGGCCTGATGGGCGGACGGGCCGCGGAAAAACTGGCGCTGGGCGATATCACCACCGGCGCCGGCAACGACTTGAAACAAGCCACGCACCTGGCGCGGATGATGGTCTGCAATTGGGGCATGAGCGAAGAACTCGGTCCGCAGACTTTCGGCAGCAACGAGGAACTCCTGTTCTTCGGCCGGGAAGTGTCGCGCTCCCAGGATTTCAGCGAGGAAACCGCCCGGCGCATTGACATGGAAGTCAACCGGCTCCTGCGCGAGGCTTTTGATGCAGCCACCTCCATCCTGCGCCAGCATCGCGATAAACTGGACCTGCTCGCCCGCACCCTGCTGGAACGCGAAACCCTGGACGAGCAGGAAGTGAACGACCTGATAAAATTCGGCCGGATCAATACCCCGCCGCCGCCGGCGGCCGCAGAGCCCGCGGCCGTTCCGGCGCCTGCATCCGACGCGCCTGCCGTACCCGCGCCGCCGGCGCCGGCTTCCGCGGCGGAGCCCGCCGGTGCGGCGGCGCCGTGAGGTTCAGCGGCGGCGGCAGGCCGGCGCGCGAAATTCTTCGGTTGCAGCAGCAGCGATAGCACGGAAAAAATCAGACATGCCGGATCAGTCAAAATTTGGGCCAGCAGTGCCACCCGCCGCGCCGGCCTGGCGCTGCCGCGACCGGACGCTGCGCCCGGACGGCCATCCGCTGATCATGGGCATTTTGAACGTCACCCCGGATTCATTTTCCGACGGCGGCCGGTTCACAGACCCGGAAGCCGCCATTGCCCATGGCCTGCAAATGGCCCGGGACGGCGCGGACATCATTGATATCGGCGGCGAATCCACCCGGCCCGGCGCCGCGCCCGTGCCGGCAGAAATTGAAAGCGGGCGTATTCTGCCGGCGCTACGCGAACTTGGCCGGCAGTCCGCCTGCCTGATTTCGGTGGACACCGCCAAGGCGGCCGTGGCGGCCATGGCGCTCGATGCCGGGGCGCACATCATCAACGACGTCTCCGCCCTCACCGCCGACCCGGACATGGCGCCGCTGGCGCGCCGCTATGGCGCGGGTGTGATCCTGATGCACCGCCAGGGTCTGCCGGCCACCATGCAGATCAATCCCCGCTACGACGACGTGGTGCGCGAAGTGGCCGCATGGCTGGCCGCGCGCGCCGCGGCGGCGGCCGCCGCCGGCCTGGACCCCCAGACCCTGGCGCTGGACCCCGGCATCGGCTTCGGCAAGACCACGCAACATAACCTGCAGTTGCTGGCCAATCTGCCGGCGATTGCCGGCGAAGGGAAACGGCCCCTGGTCGTCGGCCTGTCGCGGAAGCGTTTCCTGGGGGAAATCACCGGCCGCAGCGCGCCCGCCGACCGCCTGCCGGCCACGGTGGCGGCGCTGGCTTGGTCGGCGCTGGCCGGCGCGCAGGTGCTGCGGGTGCATGACGTGGCCGCCGCGCGCGACGCCATGCTGGTCTGGCAGGCTTTGCAAAAGGAGCGCCGGACGCCATGACCTGGATTCAACGCCTGAGTTTTCCGGATGTGAACGGCTGGGTGGAAATCATCTGCCTGGCGGTGATTTTCTATTACGTGCTTTTTTTCTTCCGCGGCACCCGCGGCGCGCCGGCCCTGACGGGCTTTGTCACCCTGTTCGTCATCATGCTGGTAGGCACCAGCCTGTTTCACCTCGACGCCCTGAACTGGCTGCTGGGCCGCTTTTCCGTCTATCTCGCCGTGGCATTCCTGGTCATTTTCCAGCCGGAAATCCGGCGCGTGCTCGCGGAAATCGGCAAGCAACATATTTTCACCGGTCCGGCGGCCGATCAGCAGGTGATTGACAGCATCGTCGAGGCGGCCGCCATTCTCGCCCGGCGCAAGATCGGGGCCTTGATCGCGGTGGAACGGGCCATCGGCATCCGCAATATCCAGGAAACCGGTGTGACGATTGACGCGGCCGTTACGCCCGAACTGCTGGCCAGCATCTTTTTCCCTTACACCCCTTTGCATGACGGCGGCGTCATCATCAGCGGCGACCGGCTGGCGGCCGCCAGTTGCGTATTCCCCTTGTCCATGCGCGAGGAATTCAGCCGCATGCTCGGCACCCGCCACCGCGCGGCCGTGGGCTTGACCGAAGAAACCGATGCCCTGGTGGTGGTGGTTTCCGAAGAAACCGGCGGCATCTCGCTGAGCCAGGAAGGCCGGCTGCTCCAGCACCTGGACACAGAACAATTGCGCCGGCTGCTGGCCGGCAGCCTGCAAAAACACCACCCGGCGCGCCGGCGCTGGTCGGCGGCGCGCCAATGGCTGCTGCGCGCGTTCGGAGCGCCGGCTCGGCCGGATGCCGAAAAACGCCGGGCGCCGGCCGCCGGGCCAACCCCAACATGAATTTAAAAACCATCATATTACCCAACCTGCGGTTGAAACTGCTCTCGCTGGCCCTGGCGCTGGTTTCCTGGTATGCCATCCGGGAAACCATCAGTTTTGAGATCACCGTGTCGGATATTCCGCTGGATATCCAGGTGGATGAAGGCTGGTCGGTGCTGCGCCAGTCCGCGGACAGCGTGACCGCCACCTTCCGCGGCTCCCAGGAAGATATCCGCCTGATGGATCAAAAACAACTGCGCGCCACGCTGAAAATCAACGCCGGCGCCGCCCGTCGCGAGGAGGAAATCGCCATCGCCACGGATCACATCTCCGGCACCCGCGGCGTGCGGGCGGTGCGGGTGTATCCCGATCGCGTCTCCGTCAGCCTGGACCGCGAATCGGAACGCAAGATCCCGGTCAAGGCCCGGGCCGCCGGCCGGCCGTTTGCCGGCGAAATCGAAACCTTGATTTGCGAACCGGCTATCGTTTCCCTGCGCGGTCCGGCCACCCACCTCGCACAAACCGAATGGGTCTTCACCGAGCCGGTGGACGTGGAAGGCCGCACCAGTTCGTTCCGCAAACGCTGCCGGGTGCTGCCTCCCAGCAATCTCTGGACGCCCCGCATTGACCCGCCCGAGGTGCAGGTCAGCGTCATGATTGTCCAGCAAACCGCCAGCCAGACCTGGAACGAGGTCGAGGTCGCGGCGCTGGTTACGCCGGGCCAGACTTCCCGGATTTTAATCGCGCCTGCCAAGGTGCGGGTCACCGCCAGCGGTACGCCGGAATCCGTCGCCCTGCTCCAGCAAGCCGCGCCGCGTGTATTCGTGGATTGCCGGGACCTGGATGCGTCGCTGACCTATGATTTACCCGTCAGCATCCATCTGCCGGCGGCCGCCGGCGGGGTTACAGCGGCGGCGGATCCGCCAGTGGCGCATATTGTCATTGAGCGCGCCGGACCCGTTGGCCTGCCGCTGGAATTGCCCAGGGGAAACGGCATGCCGCCTTGATTTACGCGGCTTTCAAAAGTCAGATTTTGAAAGCAGTGTTCAGCATCCAGAAGTCAGTAGTCAGAAGCGCAATAGATATAAAATGTTTATAACCAATTTCTTGTATTTATTCTGAATTCTGACTCCTGAATTCGGAATTCTTTCAAAACTCAAGTTTTGAAATTGGCTCAAACATCTTGT
>CAYXEK010000178.1:0-6528 GCA_964463985.1 uncultured Verrucomicrobiota bacterium | reverse complement strand
GTGGGTCGAATGGGGATTTCACCACGGAGACACGGAGGCACGGAGCGGAAAGGCAGGCGCGTGGTATGCTCGGCTCTTTTGCTCTCCCGGAACGAGTGTTGCGCGAATTTGACTCAGGGCGAGCAGGCCGGCCTGGCCTGCATGGAGTAGACATAATGCTCGCCCTGTGCCAAATTCGCGCAACGACTCCGCTGGAGGATGAGAGGCGTATGGGAGAGACTGGGCTTCTCTGTGCCTCCCTGACTCCGTGGTGAATCTGCTGTCGGGTGGCGATGTGTTCGTTCGGATACCAGGCCATATATGCGCCACTGTTGTCGTCACAGGCTTTACGGTAACATATTAAAACATGCATGATGGATTTGCCGCACATAGATTGTGCGGACAAACCGTAATTAATAATCCAACATTCTTTGAAGCCTTGCGCCTTTGTGAGAGAATAAATCGTTTTTCTGTGGGATGCTACTGATTCAAATCCTAAAAACCTCTTTCGTGATCTTTGAGTTCTTTTACGGTTTGTTTCTCCGTCCTGCTCCGCTGAAGCTACCCAGGACAAGTTCTGCCCCTCGCCTGAGCCGTGCGCTACAGTCAGTGTTCTTTGCGGTTAATATAATATTGCCTATTGGCGGTCGACGCCATATAATGGCGGCTGTTTTTTGCTGATTTGCCTCGCCATGATAAAAGGACCCGCGCCCGTGAAAGGATGTCTGCGATATGCCGACCTACGAGTATGAATGCCGCAAATGCGGACATGAGTTCGAGTTTTTCCAGAGCATCACGGCTGAGCCGTTGAAAAAATGCCCGAAGTGCCGGGGGAACTTGCGCCGCAAAATCGGCAGCGGCGCCGGAATAATCTTCAAAGGCAGCGGGTTTTACGTCACTGATTACCGCAGCGAAGGTTACCGCAAGGCAGCCCAGGCTGATTCCAGCGCCGCCAAAGCCGCGCCGGCTAAGGCCGACAAGCCGGCGGCCAAGCCGGAAAAAACCGCCAAAAAAACCAAGCCGTCCCCCGGATAAAGCCGCCATGGATTTAACCGTTGAAGAAATCTCCCGCATGCTGCGCACCACCGGTCCCACCGTGGAACAATGGATTGCGCACATGGGGTTGCCGGCGGCGGAACGCAATGGGGAACGCGTTTGCCGCTCCGAAGACCTGCAGCGCTGGCTGGCTTCCCATAAAATCGCCATACCTGCTGAATTGCTCGCGGCGGATCACCGCGAGCAGGGTCCGATGCCGACATTCTCCGGCGCGCTTGAACGCGGCGGAATTTATCATCATCTGCCAGGGCGCGATAAACGCTCGGCCCTTGCGGAGGCGGTGGAACATCTGCCGCTGCCGGCCGCGTTTTCCGGCGAACTGCTCCTGCGGCGATTATTGGAACGCGAGGAAATGGCTTCCACCGGCGTGGGCGACGGCATCGCGATTCCGCACCCGCGAGAGCCCCTGCCCCAGTTGCCCGTCCCCCTGGCAGCGCTCTGTTTCCTGGAACAGCCGCTGGAGTTTGCCGCGGTGGACGGACTGCCGGTATATGCCATGTTTGTGATGGCCAGCCCCACACCGAAAATACATCTCCACGTGCTGGCACGCCTTTTCTTCCTGCTGCGCAAGCCGGAATTCCGGGGATTGATCGCCCCGGCCACTCCGCCCGATTTGATTTTAAGCGAAGCCCGGCGTATGGAAAAACCGCTGAAATAAATTTTTTTGATTGTAATGCCGCCGGCGTTACGCTATGTTGCACGGATTTACAGGCGCGGCAGAAGCCGATCCCGCGGACGGACCCGCCGCAGCAGCCAGGAGAAGCCCCGCATGAAAAAAGACATCCATCCCAAGTACGAAGACGCCACCATTACCTGTATCTGCGGGAATGTGATCCATACCCGTTCCACGGTCAAGGACATGAAGACCAATACCTGTTCGGCCTGCCATCCATTTTACACCGGCACGTCCAAGCTGGTGGACACGGCCGGACGCGTGGAACAATTCCGCAAGAAATACAACATCAAGTAAGCCGCCGCGCCGACGCCGCCCCCCTTCAAACGCTGCGGCCGGTTAGGTTCGCCCTATCCCCGGATTGCGATCTGCGATCCGGGCGTGCCGGCAGCATTGCCTCGCGGACCGCGCTCAATCAAGCCGGTGTTTTTGGGTTTGGAACAGGTGCCCGATGGCCAATTTCAATATTGATCCGGGATTTCTGGCGGAAGTCCAGCGCCGTCTTGACGAGCGCGAACAACGCATGGCCGACCCGGTGGTTGCAGCCAATCCGGCGCTGCTGCGCGACTTGATCAAATCCCATGCCCGCCTGAAAAAAATCGCCGACAAGGCGGACTCCCTGCTGAAAGCGCGCCAGGCGCGCGATGAGCACCTCGAATTGCTGAACGACAAAAGCACCGATCTGGAATTGCAGGTAATGGCCCGGGAAGAATTGCCGGAAATGGAAACCCGGCTGCCGGAATTGGAACGCCAATTGCTGCTGGAATTAATGCCGCCCGATCCCACGGACAATCGCAATACCATCATGGAAATCCGCGCCGGCGCCGGCGGACAGGAAGCGGCGCTGTTTGCCGGCGACCTGCTGCGCATGTACACGCGCTACGCCGAAAGTCAGGGCTGGCGGGTGGAATTGATGAATGCCAGCCCATCGGAAACCGGCGGCTACAAGGAAGCGGTCTTCGCCCTGCAGGGCGAGAATGTTTACCGGGCGCTGCAATTTGAAGCCGGCACGCATCGCGTGCAGCGGGTGCCCGTAACGGAAGCCTGCGGCCGCATACACACATCCACCGTTACCGTGGCGGTGCTCCCGGAAGCCGCGGAAGTGGACGAGATTGAAATCAAGCCGGAAGACTTGAAAATTGACGTTTACCGCGCCTCGGGCGCAGGCGGCCAGCATGTCAATAAAACCGATTCTGCCGTCCGGATCACGCATCTGCCATCCGGCATTGTCGTGGCCAGCCAGGAGGAACGCTCCCAGCATAAAAACCGCGCCAAGGCCATGCGCGTCCTCCGGTCGCACCTGCTGGCCGTCCAGCGCGCGCAAAACGTCCGGGAAATCGGCGATGAACGCCGTTCCCAGATCGGCACAGGCGAACGCAGCGAGCGCATCCGCACATACAATTTTCCACAGAATCGCGTTACTGACCACCGCATCAATTATACCGCGCATAACCTGGGGCGCGTGATGGAAGGCGAACTGGCGGCCCTGTTGGAGGCGTTGCAGGAGGACCGGTTGGCGCGGCGGATGCAAGCCGGCGCGGATTTGAACCGGTTGCTCGACGCTTGACGCCATGCCCATGCCCAATGTCAAAGCGGCTGAATTCATCCAAATCGCCGCGGATGCCCTGAGGACAGTTCATCCGGAGGAATGCCGGCTGGTTGCCGAGTTGCTGGTCAGCCGCGCCTTGCATTGCCCGCGGTTGGAATTGCCGCTGCGTTATGCGGAGATCATCCCCGCGGAAACCCTGGCGGGATTGCGCGAAGGTCTGACCCGCCTGGCGGCGGGCCTGCCCTGGCAATACCTGGCGGGCGAAGCGGAATTTTTCGGCCGCGCCTTCAAATGCGACCGGCGCGCGCTCATCCCCCGGCCGGAAACCGAGCAATTGGTGGAATGGTTTTTGCTCGATCCGACGATCCGCGCGGCATCAGCGCCCGTCATCGCGGAGGCGGGCGCCGGCAGCGGTTGCGTCAGCATCACCATCGCCGCGGAATTGCCGGACGCCCGTTGCGTCGGCACGGACATCAGCGCGGCAGCGCTGGACCTGGCAGGCGAAAATGCCGTGCGCCATCATGTCAACGCCCGGGTTGAATTTCAACTGACCGATCTGCTGGCGGAACAGCCGGCAGGATATTTCGACGCGGTGATTTCCAACCCGCCTTATGTCACGGAAGGAGAATGGCGTGAACTTCCCAAGCATATCCGCGATTATGAGCCGGCGACGGCTTTGTTGGCCGGGGATGACGGCATGCAGTCGGCGGTGAAATTGGCGCCGCAGGCAGCCCGCTGCCTGAAACCGGGCGGCAGTTTGTTCATGGAATTCGCCCCGGCGCGTATGGTTCGGCTGCAACAACACCTTGAAGCGGCGGGGTTTACAGGTATTACAACTGCGGATGATTACGCCGGGAGGCCGCACTTTATCCGCGGCCGCCGGCCCGGTTGACGCTGTGACGCGGAAGTTTCAACTTGTTATTCCGGCGGGCCTGTATTAACATTAAAAATTGTTTTCGGGCGATTTATATCGGAGCATCAAATGCCAAAGCAAACGTTGAGGTTAGGAGTAAATATTGACCACGTAGCCACCTTACGGCAGGCGCGCGGCGTGGATTATCCCAGTCCAATGGCTGCCGCGCGGCTCTGCGAAGAAGCCGGAGCGCAGGTTATCACCATCCACCTGCGCGAAGACCGCCGCCATATTCAGGACAGCGATTTGTTCGAACTGCGGCGCGGTTTGAAGGTGCCATTGAACCTGGAAATGGCCAATTGCCAGGAAATAGTGGAAATTGCGTTGAAAGCCCAGCCCGATGAAGTGTGCCTGGTGCCTGAAAAACGGCGGGAATTGACTACGGAAGGCGGCCTGGATGTTGACGGTCTGCACGCGTCAATCAAGGAGACAGTTGGCCGGCTGGCGGCGGCAGGCATCCGGGTGAGCCTCTTCGTCGCTCCCGATACGCGCCAGATTAAAGCGGCCGCGGCGGCCGGCGCCCCGGTTATCGAGTTGCACACGGGCGCGTACTGCAATGCCCGCGGACGGCGCCGCAGCGCGGAATTAAACAAACTGATTCAAGGCGCCATCCTGGCGCATAAACTTGGGTTGCAGGTCAATGCCGGACACGGCATCAACCTGGATAACCTGGACGGCATCATGCGGGTGCCTTGTCTGGACACCTTGAATATCGGGCACAGCATCGTTGCCCGGGCCGTTTTGATCGGCATCAAGGCCGCTGTGTGCGAAATGCGCCGGGCCATGCGCCGCTATCATCCCAATGGGACCGGCGCCTAGGCGGGCATTGCCAGAGGGGCAAAGGGGCAGAGGGGCAAAGGCACAAAGGGGCAGAGGCACGGACTACAAACACCGAACACCGAATACCGCGCTCCGCCACCCGACACGCGCCACCCGTATCCCCCCCACTCTCACGCACTCACAAACTCACACACTTCTTTCTGCGGTTCTTTGTCTTTGTGGTGAATTTTCTCCCTGCGCGTACTCATTGCGTTTTTGCCGGTCAGCCCGGATTTTTGCTTGACTATAACATCTTTTATGTTATAGTGCTTTTAATGACCAAGCAGAGCCCAGTCAAAAAAGCCGCGCCGGGGCCATCCATGCGGCTGCTGGCAAAGGCATGCGGCGTGAGTTCCATGACCGTCAGCCGCGCCTTGCGATCCAATGCTTTGACCCATACGTCCACCCAGCGCCGCATCCGTGAAATGGCCGTCAAAATGGGATACCAGTTTAACGCCCGCATGGGGCGGCCGCGCCGCGCCAGGCTGGACGGCGATCAATCCTGGCCGGCCTGCGAAATCATCATCGGCACCGCCATCGGCGGAGGCAATCTTTACCATACCCAGCTTTTCGGGGAGATTGAGCTGGCCTTACGCCAGCATGGATATGATTGCATGATCCGCATGTGCGACGCGGACTACGATAATTTCATTTTATTGTGCGAGGCGATCCGCCGCACCCGCCCCCGGATTCTGATGTTGATCGGATGGTTTCATACCGACCGCATGAAAAGCCTGATCAGCCTCGCCCCCCACCCCATCCTGGTGGACCGGCACGCCGATGCCGCCCGCGAACATCAATGCGAATCAATCAGCTTCGACAACGCGGCCGCGTCGCGCCTGGCGGTGAACCATCTGAAGGAACAGGGACGCCGCCGGATTTTGCTGATCAAGGGGCCTTGCGAACATTATTTTTCAATTGACATTGAGCGCGGCTACCGGGACGTCATGGAATCCGGGGGATTCCGGGTGGATCCGGCGTTGATCCGGACGGCTGATTTTACCGCCGAAGGCGCGCGCCGGGAAATCATGGCGGCGCTGGCCGAAGGCGTGAAGTTTGACGCCGTTTTTACCAACGATGAAATGGCCCTGGGCGTTTTGCGGGCTTTGCATGACGCCCGGATCGCCGTGCCGGGTAAAGTCGCGGTAGCCGGCTGCGACGGCCTGCCGATCGGCGCGCAGGCCATTCCATCCCTGACCACGGTCGCATTGGACTACCGGCAGCTTGGACGCCTGGCCGCGGAACACGTGCTGGCGCGCCAGCGCAATCCTCAATTGCCGATGTGCCGGATCCAACTCCTGCCGGAGCTGGCAGTGCGGGAAAGTTCGGCCGGCGGTACGAGCCGCAATCATATCAACCACAATCTGCAAGCATACCAATAATGGGAGGAAGTTATGGCATATCTGACGGACGCGGAACGGGATCGCAGGCTGGAATCAGTGCGCGCCTTGCTTAACCGGCAAGCGCTGGATTTCGCGCTGATCTACTACGACGAATTCAACATCGGCAATGGCTGGTACCTGACCGGCTGGTGCCCGC
>CAYXEK010000177.1:4719-6595 GCA_964463985.1 uncultured Verrucomicrobiota bacterium | reverse complement strand
CGGCGGCGACGTCAGCCGCCGCGCCGTCCGGATCGGCGATTTAACCTCGGACGGCCTGGCCGTGCTGGACGGCCTGCGCCCCGGCGAACGCATCGTCACCCGCGGCGTCAACCGCATGGAAGAAGGCATGCGGGTCAAATTACTGGAATGACGCCATGAATATCGCAAGCTGGTTCATCAAAAACAACCGCACGGCCGCGGTGGCCCTGGCGCTCATCGCCCTGGCCGGCGTGCATTCGTTTCGCACCATCTCACGCCTGGAAGACCCGGAATTCACCATCCGCGCCGCCATAGTCTGCACCTGGCTGCCCGGCGCTTCGCCCCAGAAAGTCGAAGAACTCATCACCGATCCGATCGAGAAAAAAATCCAGGAGATGCCGGAAGTGGACCACATCACTTCGCAATCCCTGAACGGCATGTCGCTGGTGATGGTGGAAATCAAGCCGCAATACTACGACATGCAGCCGATCTGGACCAGGCTGCGCAACAAGATTGACGATATCCGCCCCAGCCTGCCCGAAGGGGTGCAGGGGCCGGCCGTCAACGACGAATTCGGCGACGTTTTCCCCGTCGTGATCGCCGTCACCGGCGACGGTTTCAGCTACCGTGAAATCAAGGATTACGCCGAGCAGGCGCGCGACCGGCTGCTGCGCCTGGATTCCGTGGCCAAGGTCCAGATATACGGCGCGCAGGCGGAACGCATTTTCATCGAATTCTCCAACGCGCGCCTGGCGGAATTGGGGCTGACCCCGCCGCAGCTCGCCGACATTTTGAAGGCCCAAAACGTGCTGCAGCCCGGCGGCCTCGCCCTGGTGGACGGCGAGCGCGTGACCATTGAAGCCACCGGTGAATTCCAGTCCATCCGGCAGATCGGCCAGGTTTCACTCCACGCGCCCGGACGCGCCGAAGCCGTGTACCTGCGCGATATCGCCGATATCCGCCGCGGGTTCGCGGACCCGCCGACCACCCTGACGCGGTTCAACGGCGCGCCCTGCCTGATGCTGGCCGTCAGCATGACCGCGGGCATGAAAGTGACCGACATGGGCCGGGACGTGCAGGCGGGGATCGCGCAAATCCAGGCCGCCCAGCCGCACGGCATAGATTACCACACGTTCCTGTACCAGCCGAAATACGTGGACCGCGCCATCGGCGAATTGATGGGCAACCTGCGCGAGGCTTTCATTTACGTGGTGCTGGTGATGCTGGTGTTCGCCGGGCTGCGCCTGGGGCTGATCGCCGGGCTGCTGGTGCCCATGGCCATGCTGATGTGCATTGCCCTGATGCCGCAGTTCGACATCAAGCTGCAAAGCGTTTCCATCGCCTCGCTGATCATCGCCCTCGGCATGCTGGTAGACAACGGCATCGTGACCAGCGAAAACATCCTCGTGCGCCTGTCCAACGGCGAGGAAAGACTGGCGGCGTGCGCCGGCGCCGTCCGCGAACTCTGGCTGCCGCTGCTGACCTCCTCCCTCACCACCATTGTCGCCTTCCTGCCGATCGCCATCGCCGACTCGGACGTCGGCGAATTCTGCCGCTCCATCTTCCAGGTGGTGGCCCTGACGCTGCTCTGCTCCTGGCTCCTCTCCATCACCATGATTCCCATGCTGTGCTATTATTTCCTGCAGCCCAAGCGCCGCGCCCAGCGGTTTGACAGCCCCTTTTACGGCAAGTACCGCGCGCTGCTGCTGTGGAGCCTGCGCCGGCGGACGATCCTGCTGCTGGGAACCGGCGCGCTCCTGGCAGCCGCGCTCTGGGCCTTCCACTTCGTGCCCGCCATGTTTTTCCCGCCCAGCGAACGGGAAATGGCGCTGGTGGATTTCTGGATGCCTTACGGGACTGACATCCGCGCCACCCGCGCGCGCGTGGAAGAGCTGGA
>CAYXEK010000177.1:0-4619 GCA_964463985.1 uncultured Verrucomicrobiota bacterium | reverse complement strand
CGCGCCACCCGCGCGCGCGTGGAAGAGCTGGAAACCTTCCTGCTGGGCGACACCAACGTGGTCAGCGTCGGATCATTCATCGGCGAGGGCGGCCCGCGCTGGATGCTCAGCCTGAACATCGAGCAGGAAAATCCCAACTACGCCAACCTGATCGTCACCGCCCGGGGCAAGGATGACGTGGACCCCCTGATCGGCCGCATTCAAAATTTTCTGGACACGGCCGTGCCCGAATGCCGCCATACGGTCAAGAAACTCGAAACCGGCCCGCCTGTCGGCGCCCCGGTTAAAATCCGGATCGCCGGCGCCGACCTGGATGTCATTTACCGGCTGCGCGACAAAATCGCGCAGACCATCGCCGATGTACCCGGCGTAATCAACATCCGCGATGACTGGGGCGACTGGAACAAGAAAATGGAAATCGTGGTCAACCAGGAACAGGCCAAGCAGGCCGGTTTCAACAGCTACGATATCGCCGCCTCGCTGCAGGCGCAGATTTCCGGCCTCGCCGCCACCGATTTCCGCGAAGGCCGCGAATTGATCCCCATTGAAATCCGCGCCCAGGGCGCTTACCGCGAAGACCTGGGCCGCATCGAAAGCATGCGCATCTACTCCTACGAGAATTCCGGGTCGGCGCCGCTGCTGCAAATGTCCCGCGCGCGCTTCACCTGGGAACCCAGCAACATCCGGCGCCGCGACAAGCTCCGCACCATGGAAATCCAGACGGACATCTCCGGCCGGTTCGCCTCGGAAGTCCTGGCCGACGTCATGCCGCGCGTCCAGGCCCTGGCGGATGCCGCAGACTGGCCGGGCGGCTACCGGCTGGAATTCGCCGGCGAAAACGCCGAAAGCGAAAAGGCGCAGAATTCGATCATGGCCGGCCTGCCGCTGGCGGTCGCGCTGCTGGCGCTGATCCTGATTTACCAGTTCAACTCCATCCGCCGTCCGCTGGTCATCATGCTGACGGTGCCGCCGATGCTGGTGGGCGTCGTCTTCGGCCTGCTGCTGACCAATACACCCTTCGGCTTCATGGCCTTCCTGGGGCTGATCAGCCTGATGGGCGTGATCGTCAACAATGCCATCATGATGATTGACCGGATGGACATCGAGCGCGGCGCAGGCCAGTCCTGGCAGGACGCCATCATCGTTTCCGCCCAGCGCCGGCTGCGTCCGATCCTGATGACCGCCTTCACCACCATCATCGGCCTGCTGCCGCTGGCCATCAAAGGCGGCGCCTTATGGCGGCCCATGGCCAACACCATCATGTTCGGCCTGGCCTTCGCCACCCTGCTGACGCTCCTGCTCTGCCCGGTGCTCTGCGCGGTCCTGTTCCGCGCCGATTTCCGCGATTACCGCTGGGACCCCGCCGCCCTGGACCGCAGCCATGCCGAATGACTGTTTCAGTGTGCAGTATTCGGTGTCCGGTGTTCAGGGTTGAATGTTGAGTGTTCGGGGTTCACGGTTCGGTGTTCAGGGTTGCCGGAGGTTGAATCAGGTTCAGCGGTTGTTTGAGGTTGGAGGTCATCCGTGCTATCCGTGCCATCTGTGGTTATGCGGGTCAAAATCGGTATCGGTATCGATCACGTGTGCGATTCCGATAGCGATCCCGATAGCGATAGCGATTTGGCACCAGACGTTGTATAACTAACAGCACCCGCAGCAGGAAACGGATTGCGGGCATCGCTTTCAAAAAAGCAGGATTCGGTGTTCCGGGTTGCCGGAGGTTGAATCATGGTCAACGGTTGTTTGAGGTTGGAATGGGCTTACCCCTGAACCCTGAACCTCCGTCAACCGCTGAACCCCTGAAACCTGCACCTCCCAAACGTAAGTTCTGAAAGCTTAAATTGAGCCAGTTTCAAAAGTCTCGGACGACGTGGAAGTCGTCCCTCCAAAAAGCAAAAGCACCCCTTTTTTTGGAGGGTCGGGTTCCACCCCCGACCTTTTTATCAGGACTTTCGCGATTGGCTCAAATTGAAAGCTTAAAAGCTTGTCTTTGCGGTTCCAGATTGCTATATGTGATTAAGTCTGCGCCAATCAACCAACAAGAACAACGGCCGGCCTGATGGAAATTCAATACAATGCCGAAAGCGAAACGCTGACCGTCCGGCTGGCGGGCCGCATGGACACCCCGGCCTGCCGTGAATTGTCGGCGGCCCTGGACCGGCAAATGGCGGCCTGCACGGCCGCCGGCGAACGCTTGCGCCTGGTCTTTGACCTGGCCGGCGTAGATTTCATTTTTTCGTCTTTTTTCCGCGTCTGCATGGCCGCGGCCCGGCGCGCGGCGCCCGGCCATTTCACCGTGATCAATGCCAATCCGGAAATCAAACACGCTTTTCACGTGGTAGAACTGGATTATTTTTTTCAAGTTACTTGAGATATCCCCTGCCGCGGGCGGCTTCTCTACTCCTGCCCGTTTTTGCCCTGCAGCCGGCCGGATGCGCCGCAACCGGTACCCTGCCCCTTCACCAGCAGTATGAATCCAACCCGGGAGAAAAAATGAAATCCAAATTATCGCATGCTCAATGGCTGGCGCTGGGATCGGTTTGGCTGGCCGCCGTCTGCCAGGCGGCCCCCGTCAAGGTGGCGGTGTTCAAAACGGGGTTCGGCGCACAGGCCGTGCTGGAGGCGCTGCGGAAAGACGGCGGCACAACGCCCGCGCTGCTCCATAAAATCACCGCCGATGAATTGCTGCAGCATGATGTGCTGTATGTCGGCAGCACCAGCCTGGAACAGCCGGAACAAATCAAAAGCATCAAAATTTTCGTCAATTGCGGCGGCGGATTGATCCTGAACCATGCCGCCTGCGGCCGCTACCGGCCGGCGACGCTTTTCCCGGAAATCGCCCGGAAGGTGCTGGACCGGCGCGACGACAGTATTTTGCTGGTCAAGGATGCGGCGCATCCCCTGGCCGCCGGTTTGCCGGCGGAATTCGAACATGCTTTCAATGATCACCTTTACCTTGAGCCCGGACCGGCGGGCACAGCGGTGCTGGCGGACCGGGAAGGCGCGGCGGTGGCCGTAGCCGGCGCGGCCGGCACGGGCCGGGTGGTCTTCAACGGCGCCCTGCCGGGCTACTGGTACGATCCGACGGACTACAAGCAAGCCGAAAAGGCGCCGGAAGGCGCGGAATTGCAATGGGTTTTGAACACCGTCAACTGGGCGGCGGGATCGCCCCGTTTAACCGAATTGCCGGCCGGGGAACTGGCCGAACGGCGGCGGCAGGCGGAAGCGGACATCCAATTCGCCGAACTCGCCCGCCACCTGCCCAACACCAACTGGTTCGGCAATGAAATGCTGCTCGGCAGCTACCTGGCCCTGCCCCCGGTGACCGAACTTGGCGGCCGGTATTTCATAACTTACGATGACATGTCCTGGCGGCGCGTCCGCGGCGATTTATCCGAACCGGCCTTGCGCGAATTCTTCCTGAACCGGCTGCGCCTGGACGTGATGCAGATGAAATGGATGGGCATCACGGACATTATTTACTGGACTGACATGTCCGGCGAACGCGTGTGGCACGAAACGGCGGTGCCGGACTCGGAGCAGCTTACGCAAGGGCTCGACCAGCTGGCGGAACTGATCAAGATCGCCACGCCGGAGGGTCTCAACATCTGGGCCGCCTGGCACTCCTGCACGCGTTCCGAAGCCTTCGCGGAAAAATATTGCGCGCGCGACGCCAGCGGCGCGTTTTACAAGTACGGCAGCCTCTATTACGTGGAAGATTTGCTCAATCCCGCCGGGCTCAACCGCAACAAAATGATGCTTGATGAATATGCGGACAAGTACGCGCCGCTGGGCAATTTCAAGGGATTGTTCACCCTGGATGAATTGTGGTTCACCTACGCCGATTTCAACGGGGACGATCTGCCGGCAATTGACCGCTTCTGCCGCGAGCGGTTCGGCGAGGGCTTGCCCGGAGATTTTGCCGGCAAGCTGGCGCAAGGCACCCGCTGGAAGGATCCGGACGACCCCTGGCGCCGGCGCTACATCCTCTTCAAGCAGAAAATCATGACCGACTATTTCCGGAGCCTGGTGGAACACGCGCACCAGCGCGGCCTGCAGATGGGCGTCACCACGATTTACCTCCCCGGCAAATGGTATTTCGGCATGGACAACGCCGCGCTTTCGCGACTGGGAGCGGATTTCATCATCGGCGCCGAGCGCGGCTATCCCAACAGTCTGCAATGGACGCATCTTTACAACACCTGGGGGCATTATACCACCGCCAACCTGATCGGGGGGCCGGGCGGACTGATGTTCACTTTCAACCATCTCTGGCGCCTGATCGTGTACGGCAACGATCCGCGCTACGCGCGCGAGTTTGCCCGCCATGTTCATACCATGCGCCTGTTCGCCGATTCCCGGCCGCTGGCGCGGGTGGCATTCCTGGAAAACCACCAGGCGCTGGAAATGCTCGCGCCGGACCCGACCATGGCCTGGAACCGGCTGGAAATGTTATGCCGGACGGCGCAGCGCCGGCAGGATATCCGGCGGATTTACAGCGAGGCGGCGGAGTTGTTCGGAGATTACCGCGTGCTGGTCGCCGCGCCTTACGCCGTCCGCGGCCTGCCGGCGCCGGCCTTGGCGGGATTGCGGCGTTTTGTCGAAAAAGGCGGCGTCAT
>CAYXEK010000176.1:0-6649 GCA_964463985.1 uncultured Verrucomicrobiota bacterium | reverse complement strand
ATTTTCCATATGCTTGACCGGTTCTGGCATTGTCTTTGGCCCGGGCATGTGCTTCAATTGCGCAAACCACCGGGAGGAGACATATGCAACGCGCGCGCGTCGGCGTCATCGGCTGCGGCAAAATCAGCGCGGCTTACTTCAAGGCCGCCAAGTCTTTCGGCAACCTGGAATACTGCTGCTGCGCGGACCGCGATCCGGCCGCGGCGCAGGCGGCGGCGGCCGCGTACGGGTGCGACGCCCTTGAACCGGCGGAACTGCTCCGGCGGCCGGATGTTTCGCTGGTCCTTAACCTGACCACGCCGCAGGCGCATGTCGCCGTCAACACCCAGGCGCTGCAGCATGGGAAGCATGTGTATTGCGAAAAACCGCTGGCGCTTTCCGTGGAGGATGCCCGGCCGATGCTGGCGCTGGCGCGGGAACGCAACCTGCGCGTCGGCTGCGCGCCGGACACCTTTCTCGGCGGCGGCCTGCAAACCTGCCGCAAACTGGTGGACGACGGCTGGATCGGCCGGCCGATTTCCGGCACGGCGGTGATGATGGCGCCGGGGCACGAGCATTGGCATCCCAACCCGGCGTTTTATTACCAGCAAGGCGGCGGCGCCCTGTTTGACATGGGCCCCTATTACCTGACGGCGCTGGTGACATTGCTCGGACCGGCGCAAGCGGTGACGGCCATGGCCGGCCGGGGGTTTGCCCAGCGGACCTGCACCACGGATGCGCGGTTCGGCGAGCGGCTGCCGGTGGAAGTCAATACCCATACGGCCGGGGTTGTCCGTTTCCAGTGCGGCGCGCTGGTGACGGTCATCATGAGCTTTGACGTGGCCAAACATTCCTGCCCCTGCCTGGAACTGCACGGCACGCTCGGCAGCCTGTCGTTGCCGGACCCCAACCGGTTCGGTGGGCCGGTGCGTTTCGCCCGGCGCCGGCAGGATTGGAGCGAGGCGCCCCTGCTGTTCGGCAATGAGGAAAATGCCCGCAGCATCGGCCTGGCCGACATGGCGCAAGCCATCCAAGACGGCCGGCCGCACCGCTGCAGCGGCGAACTGGCGCTGCATGTGCTGGAAATCATGTGCGCCCTGGAGCAATCCGCGGCGGAAAAACGGGAAATTGTATTGACCACAACCTGCGCGCGCCCGGCGCCGCTGCCGGCGGGCCTGTTGCCGGGAGAGCTGGCTTGAACCAAAACATAAAAACGCTGATGATCCAGGGCGGCTGGCAAGGACACGAGCCGGCGCAGACGGCGGCGATCATGGCCGCGGCCTTGCGGGATGACGGGATGGCCGTGGATGTGGTTGATTCGCTGGCGCCCCTGGCGGATGTCGAACGGCTGGGACAATACGACCTGATTTCCATTTGCTGGACCATGGGCGAAATTGCCCGGGATCAGCAGCAGGGTCTGTTGCAGGCGGTGAAAGCCGGTGCGGGATTCGCCGGCTGGCATGGCGGCGCGGGCGACGCTTTCCGCGCCAGCACGGAATACCAGTTCATGGTGGGCGGCCAATGGGTGGCGCATCCGGGGGGCATTATGGACTACACGGTCCGCATCACCGATCACGCCGACCCGGTGACGGCCGGCCTGGATGATTTCCCCATGCATTCGGAGCAATATTACATGCACGTGGATCCCGGCAATCATGTGCTGGCGGTAACGGAGTTTGACGGGCAACACGCGCCCTGGATCGCCGGCACGGTCATGCCGGTGGCATGGAAACGGCATTATGGCGCCGGGCGCGTTTTTTATTCTTCGCTGGGGCATACGGCGGCGGATTTTACCGCGCCGGTGGCCGCCATCATGCGCCGCGGCATGCATTGGGCGGCCCGGCGCGCCGGCGCCTGATCCCCGCATCGGGTGGAGACGGAATATGCTTGATGGCTCGAAATCAGTGCATGTATTCTGGCAGTCCGACCCGGTTGCGCCGGGCGAAACCGTCATGCTGGAGGGCGAAAACCTGCATTTGACGGCAGGCATTGACCTTGCCCGGCTTCCCGATCAGCGGCCGGCGGGCCAGGCCCCCGCGCCGGCCTGGCGGACGCCGGCCCTGTTGAAACAATCCCGGCAGGTCTTGATGTTTGCCGTCCCGCGCAATATGCGCAAAGGCGCGTACGCGTATCGGCTGCGCCTGCCCGGCGGCAATTTTTATGCAGGCCGGCTGAACCTGCCTGAAATCTGGTGGATGCAGGGCGATCTGGGCGCCAATCCCGCGCCGGGCGGCTGGCTGCGCGTCTTCGGCCGGAATTTCCGGGCCGGCCGGGGCAATCGCATCCGGCTGGCGCGGACCGGCGCCAGGGGGGCGCGGGATGTCCGCGATCTGCGCGTTACCGCGGCGACCGCTTATGACGTGACGGCGGCCATCCCCTCGGATTTGGCGGCCGGCGATTACGAGGTCCAGGCGCATAACGGATACGGCGGCGGGGATGCCTGGCAAAATGCCGGCCGGGTCAGGATTGAAACGCCTGCGGACGAGCGTCGGCGGGTGTTTAACGTGGTGGAAACGGGCGCGCAGCCGAACGGGACGGCGGATTCCACCCAGGGCGTCCTGCTGGCGCTGCGGCGGGCGGAAGCCGCCGGCGGCGGCATCGTATATTTCCCGCGCGGGCGCTACCGGCTGGACTGGCCGAAACGGGCGCGTTACAGCGTGGCCGAGCCGCTGAAAATCCCGCGCCATGTCGCGCTGCAAGGCGCCGGCATGGAACTGGTCAGCCTGCACTGGACGGAGCGGGCGGAGCCGCTTTCCAGTCTGATCGAAGGCGGCGACGATTTTGCCGTCGAAGATTTGACCGTTTACACCCAGGGCCGTCACAACACGATCATTGCGGGCGGATCGAATGTCCGGATCAGTCGCGTGCGCATCCGCGCGAATTGCTGCTACCGCGCCGGCACCAGCGAGGCGAAGTACGCGCCGGCCGGCTACCGCGAGCATCAGACGCTGGGCGATGCCGTGCGCATCAACGGCCGGAATTTCGCGATAACCGATTGCGATATCTACCATTCGACCAATGCGATCAATCTCAGTTGCAGCGAGTATGGCGTGATTGCCCGGAACAAGCTTTATCACTCGACCAACTTCCTGTTCGCCAGCAGTTGTCGGCGGGTGATTTTCGAGGAAAATGAGTGCCGGAGCAATTCCCTGTTCGCGCATGGCGGCACCTGGGCCATCGGCACGGGCAAGTGGGTGGAAAACCTGTATTTTGCGCGGAACCGGGCGTTCCACCATTACGGCGGCGACCGGGAAAACATTACGACCGACAACCACGGCACCGCCTACCTGGGCGGCGTGGAAAAAGTTTCCGGCAGAACCGTCCGGCTGGCCGGCAACCCGGTTTGGGGCACACACAACAAGGATATGCTGCCTTCCTGGGAATGGACGGCGCTGTATGTGCTGGCCGGCAAGGGCGCCGGGCAATGCCGCCGGATTGCCGGTTGCCGCGGGCGGACTATCGAACTGGCCGATGGTTTTGCGGTCGCCCCGGATAAAACCTCGGTGTTGTCCATCGGGGTGTATAACGGGCGCAGCCTGTTTATCGGCAATCATGTGGAGGATGCCGGCAGCGTGGTGCAGCTTTACCCGCCGAATTGCGAGTGCATCGTGGCGGAAAACACCAGCGCGCGCGGCGGCAATATTAATTGCGGGGGACAATTGACCCGGCTGCCGGACAAAGGCATCCTGCGGGTCGAACCGAGCTGGCGCAACCAGTTCCTGGATAATGTCATCCTGGAAGGCAACGGCTGGGGCGCCGGCGGCGCCGATGGAACGGCCGCGGTCAACGGCGTGCTGGGCGGGGGCGCGCAATTAAACATTTACGGAGAGAATTCCGAGCCGTGGAACGGCGTGCATATCAGCCGTTGCCACGTGGTGCGCCGCCACCGGGCGGAAAACAACAGTTCCATCCTGATTGACGGCAATGTCGCCAACGCCATCGTTGAAAAATCCGTCATTAAAAACAACGAGGCCGGCGTCATTATCCGGTCCCGGCGGCTGGAACGCAAGACGGCGGGCAAAGCGCCGATTGCCTATAATGACGCGCCGGCCATGGTGGTGGAACGCCTGAATCAACATGTCGCGGGGAATCCCGGATGAAAACACGATGCAGATGCGCCCGATGGATTCTGCCGCTGGCAATGCTTGCCGCCGCCGCTGCGGCCCGCGGCGCCGTTGATCCGCAACTGAAACGCTGGACCAACCGCCTGATCCCCATGCCGCAGGAAATTGCCGTGGACGGCAGCATCGTCGTGCCGGCCGGTAAAATCAAGATTGCCGCGTTTGCTCCGGCAGCGCCGCGGTCGGCAACCGCGCTGCGGCTGCTGCAATCGCTGGCCGGCGGCGGCGCTCCCGCGGAGGCGGAAGTCGTTATTTCGCTCCATTTGAACGATGAATCCGCGCGCGCCCCGGACGATTTGCAGCAGCGTCTGGCCGGTCTGCCCAATGCCGACCAGGCTTACGCCATCGCGCCCGACCCGGCCAAGCGGGAAATCATGCTGGTCGCCAACAGCCCGGAAGGTTTGTTGTATGCCGTGCGCACCTTGCTGCAGTTGGTTGACAATACCACCCAGGGGATTGGGCCGGCAACCGAACTGGAAATTCCCTGGGCGCGGATCGTGGATTGGCCCGACATCCGGGATCGCGGGACATTTTGCTGCATCCGCGGCGTGAAAGACTATCAATGGATGGGCAAATGGAAGCTGAATTTCGTCAATTACGACGCCGGGTGCAAAATTGACAATGTCGCGGCGCCGGGCGTGGAAATGTTCGGCACTTACGAGCCGATTCTCAGCCGCCCGACCCAGTTGCGCCGTGAAATCCGGGAGGCGGCTTATGCCGGAGTGCGCATCCAGCTCGCCGTCAGCCACCTGGAGCAATTATGCCTGGGCGGGCATGGCCTGCTGCACGCGCGCCGCGACCCGAAAATGGAAAAATACCTGCCGGTGCTGGCAGTGCAGGATCCGAACCAGAAATTCGACCCGTTCCGCGAAGGGCTGTCGTTCAGCAACCCGGCCACAACCGATCTGCTGGCCGACTGGCTGGGGCAAATAGCGGATATTTCCGACGGGTTCAGCCGGCGCATTACCGTCTGGCTCTCCGAGGGCAAGCGTTACTGCCACGCCGACATGCAGCAATCCACGGCGGAAAAGGGGTTTTACGAGCAATACGTGCTGGAAATCGAAGCGATTGAAAAAGCCGCTCAAAAAGTCCGCCGGAAATATCCCTGGCTGCAATACGACGTGGCTTTGTCCCAGGCCTGCCGCCCGGATGAAGTCCGCCAAAAGATTTTCAATTGCCTGCCCCCGGATGTCGGCGTGCACTATTATGACGGCGGGGTAACGTATGTTTCCAGCAAGAAAAAATTGATCTTCCCCATGCTGGCGGAATTCGCCGCCGGGGGCGGCCGGGCCGGCCTGGTGCCGACAATCACCCATGCCTGCGGCACGGTCGTGCCCTGGACCGGCCTGCCTTACCTGAATTTCCGGTGCAAGGAGGCGGCGGATAAAAAATTGCAGACTTTCATGGCCTTTATCCAGCCGGACCGTTACCACTGCGAACTGGAATTAACGGCGCTGGCGGAGTGGAGCTGGAACGCCGATGGCCGAACTCCCGCCGAATTTGCCGAAGCTTATGCGTCTGTAACGAAAATATGCGCGCCGGGACCTTACGCCGGCTGGACGGTCAAGGCCGGCAATGCCGGCTGGCTGCTGGCGGACAGCCTGTTCCTGAACGAAATCCCCGGCAACCCGTCACAGGGCCTCTTCGCCAACCAGCAATTCGGCGACAACCTTTACCGGGACCACGAAATCAATAACCCGGAATTATTCGCCGCCGGGTACCGGGACGCCGTGGACGCCATGACGGCGGCGCGCAATGCCGGGATCGGGTTGATGATTGCCGAGTCGGAAGTAACTCTTACATCTTTGCAGGCTTTCGACTTGCTGAAAAAAATATCGGCCCTGCTGCACGGCGACCTGGACGAACAGCAGCGGACGGAATTGGCCGGCGCGCTCGGCCGCCTCGACAAATGCGCCCATCTTTTCCGGAATGCCATGCAGGAATGGACCTCCCTGATGCTGCAGCGGCGCTACGCGGACGGCATCGAGCCGCCGCGTTTGCACTGGCTGAACCGCCACCTGCCGTTGCGCCTGCAAATGGCCGCCAATGCCATACGCCAGCTGGTCGCGCCCCTGGAATTGCCGGATCCCCGGCCGCTGTCGCGCGGCATGCCGGTAGGCGCATGGGAATTGAAGGCCCATAGCCCGGCCACCCTGTTCGAATATGATGTCAGCCGGCATGTGCCGCCGTCCGGCGGACAATTTTACGTGAGCGTGGATAATCCCCGCGCCGGTTGGATCACGCAGTGCGATTTCGCGATTGCGCCGCCTGGCGACGACGCGCCCAAAACGGTCGCCAGGCTGGAAAACCGGGTCTTCCCGATATGCCTCCCGCCGCGGGCGACGGAAGAAAAAATGCTGCTGCGGCCGACCCTGTATTTATATTCCGGCCGGCCGGGGAAGGCCAACATTGTGCTGACCCAGGTTTACAGCCGCGATGAATATCCCGATGAATTCAACCTGGCGGTCGGACAATCGCAAAAAATCGAAAAAGTAAACCAGAAAGTGTGATAGCGCGCAAATAAAATTTCAGAAAAGTCTTGACAAATA
>CAYXEK010000175.1:5561-6656 GCA_964463985.1 uncultured Verrucomicrobiota bacterium | reverse complement strand
GCAGGGGACTCATAATCCTCTGGTCGCTGGTTCAAGTCCAGCCGGGCCCACCATTCTTCCCCGGGGGAGCTTTAGTGCAGGCGACAGGTGCAAGTGTAATCCGGCGGATTCGGGAGTTTTCACGGCGGCGTCCCATTTTTCAATGGACTCTTTAAGGGCTATTGAGTGCTCTACTGGCGTTAAATAAACCCAAAAGGGGCTATTCATGGCCACGCGATTGACAACAGTTGAGCGGGAGGCGGAACTCGGGCGGCATTTGCGTGAAATCCGCCTGCGCCGGAATATTGATCAGCGCCAGTTGGCCGAGCGGGCCGATGTGGCGCTGAACGCGGTCAAGCGGTTGGAGGGTGGCCAAGGTGCGACGGTCAATCTTAACGAACTGCTGCAAGTGCTTGCTACGCTCCGAGACCGGGCAATAGCAGCATAACGAGGACCGTAGCCGGGACTAATGCAGGCCAAACATGGTGCCCCGGTTGACGTATTCGTAACAGCCCATGTCCACGCGGCCGGTGAACCGGTCAATGCGCTGCCGCCCGTCCATGTCCTGCGCGCCCGCCATCCAGTCCTGGTTCGTCCCCGCGTTGATGCAGGGCGAGTTGGCCGCCAGCCGCAGGTTGCCGGCATCCGGCGCGATGAAGACCGGGTCATTCGTGATATTATTATCGCCCACGGGCGGCAACGGGTAGGTGCAACAATTTTCAAACCTTCCGGTGGGCGTGCTTAGCAGCCGGTAATTGCCGATGTTGGTCGCACCGGCCGCGGATACAATTAAATTATACATCACAATGCAGTTGGTGGCGGTCCCGCCAGTCGCCATCAGCACGCCGCCGCCCGTGGGGCCGTATCCGCCGGGGATGCCGGCAATGTTGCTGACAATGGTGCAGTTTTCCAGGACGCCGTTCGTACCATAGATGGCAACCCCGCCGCCAAAATAATAGGCGTGGTTATACATGAACAGGCTGTTGCGCACCGTGCCGCGGGATGGCGTTTTAATATACAGGCCGCCGCCATACGCCAGATTGGTGGCCACGTTATGTGTGATCGTGCACCGATCCACCAGGACCCCGCCATTCGCCTTGGCGCCATATTCCAGAT
>CAYXEK010000175.1:0-5461 GCA_964463985.1 uncultured Verrucomicrobiota bacterium | reverse complement strand
GGATGCTCCGGCGAACTCATGCCCGGCAGCGCCACGTAACTGGTCATTGCCGCCCAGGCGCACCCGCCCAGCAATAAACCGCACGCCAGCAAACCTGATTTTATTGAACTTTTCTGCATGCTCCACGCTCCTGTTCCAGAATGTTCAAATGCCCCCGGCAAATTTATGCCGGCCCTGGCAAGCCTCTTGTTTAATTTAAAAGAAGTTTGCCACCCCTTAATCGCGGTGTCAAGGCAAAGAATAACCTTACCGGCCGGCACTACAGAGCGCCGGCGGCGCGCGTCCAACAGCGGCATCCGGCGGCAATTATGTTGCAAAAATCAGGCCATGCCGCCAGAATACCGCCATGCCGGAAGAACACGATCATGACCTGGAAATTGCGGAGGCGGATGACCAGAAAGCGCTGGAATGGATGGCCGTGCTGTCAGCCCAGCACATCAACTACCGCCTGGCAAGGACTGAATCATCCTGGCAGATATTCGTGCCGCCGTGCCAGGCATCGGCGGCCCGGACAGAAATCGCCGCCTACGAGGAGGATGAACGCCGCAGAACTTGCCTGCCGGCCGGCAGTTCATTGACCGACCATCCGCCCCATCACACCTGGTCGCCATGGTGGGCCGCGTTATTTTTGCTGGGCTTTTATGTCTGGCTCGGCCCGTATAATCCGGAGCGGATACTCCTGCGCCGGGCGGCGGCCGACCCGCGCGCGCTGCTGGCAGGGGGCGAATGGTGGCGCGCGATCACATCCCTCGCAATTCACGGCGACGAGGCGCACCTGGCTGGCAACCTTCTGGCCATGCTTTTTTTCAGTTCGGCAGTATGCCGGGCATTCGGCGGCGGCCTGGGATGGGCCATGATTCTTGGCGCCGGTGCGGCCGGCAACGTCCTGGCCGCATGGCTGAAGTCGCCGGGCACGGTCAGTTTCGGCGCCTCCACCGCCTGTTTTGCGGCGCTGGGCATCATGTCCATCCACCAGGCTGCAATGATTTTTCGCCGGCAAGGCCTGGCATGGAACCCCTGGTCCCGCGCCTGGATTCCGCTGGGGGCCGGGTTAAGCCTGTTGACATTGCTGGGAACCGGACCGGCCAGCGATCTGACGGCGCACCTGGCGGGATTTGCCGCCGGCGGCCTGTTTGGTCTGGCCGGCACCCTGACCGGCGGCTGGCGTATTTCCTGCGGGACACAACGCGCGTTGCAACTGGCCTGCCTGGCGGTGATCATAATCGCCTGGCGCCTGGCGCTCCGGCCGGGCGCATTTTAAAGCGCCCATTTCTTCCAACATTAAATGCTTGCCAGTCATGGACAACCATGCATAATTTAGCGGTTGGAATTTTGAATTTGAACGGCGACTTTGGAGCGATAACATGAAAATTTTGCGACTGCTGCTGATAATGGCCTTCGGGGGAATGCTGTTCCTGATCCTGCAGTTGCCGGATCAAGCCGGCGGCAATGCCGCCTTGGAATACGCCGAGTTGCCGCCCGCCGATTTCCGGCGGCTGGCCGGCGCGGAATGGCAAGCCGGCCGGGCCGGTCAAGCCATCCTGCTGTTGAACTACGCCGTGGAAAACAATCTACCCGACGCCGCCGCCTGCGATGGCGCACGGGAAGGCTACATGGCCGCCATGGCCGGCGATCAAACCCCGGCAGGCCAACTGGCGCGTTTGGGCTTGGAACAAACCATGCCGGGCGCCGGCGGATTCGCCAGCCTGTCCGGCGGCACGGTCGCGGACTGGTTCCTGGCCGGCGGAGCCAGGGCGGAAGGCGACGATGAAATCAGCCGGCAAGTGGCGGCGGCTCAAAAACTGACGGCGTTGTTTCCTCCGGCAGCGCCGGCGCTGCGCCTGGTTGAGTCTGCCTGGCGCGGCGGCATATTGCACGGCGCCCTGCAGCAGCAATTGGCGCGCGCCCTGGAAGGTATGGCCTCGGCCCCGGAAGGAGCGCCGGCGGCGGCGGCGGCGCAGGAATCAATTATGCCCTTGCTGCAGTTGGCGCGGCAATGCCGGACCTGGGCGGAATTCACCGTGCTGGCGCAGTATGCCCGGAGCATTGACCAGGTAAAACTGCTGGCGCGCATGGCCTCGCTGGCGACCCTGAATGCCGTCAAATTGGCGCGCCCCCTGATCATGGCCCGGGCGGAACAACGCCCGGACCTGGCGCCGGCAATCATGGATTACATCGTCCGGCGCGGCCAGGCGGGGATTGACGCCATGGACCATGTCCTGCGCCGGGGCAGCGCCGGCCTGGAATTGCTGCTGCGCCATCCTGATATTCCGGCCTCCATGCTCGAAGAAGCGCGCACTCCCGCCTGGCCGCCCTCGTCCTGGCGGACGGCATGGAAGAATTGGTCCGCGCGTTCCGGCCGCCTGGCAGCCGCCGTCCAATCCGCGGCGGTGGTGCTGCTCTGCATGGGCATCCTGGTATGCCTGCTGCCATGGCGCATCCTGCGCGGCGCCGCGGCGGCGCCCGGGGGCGCCCGCTTTTACTTGTGGTACTGGATGGCCGTGGCCGGCATCGGCGCTGCGGTTGGCGCTTTGCTTATGCTTCATGGAACGCCCGCTCCGGCGGACGCCGGCAGCGCGGCCGTGACCGGCGCGGCGGGCATTGGCGGGGATGCCGCCATCCAGGCCTACGGCCCGCGCCAGATGGTGTCCTGGCTGGTGATCCTGATCGCCATTCTGCTGCTGCAGGGAACCTGCTGGGAAGTCGCCCGGCGCAAAATCCAGGCCGTCGAGGAAGACGCGCAGGCGGACGCCGCCGGCAAACTGCGTCAACTGGATAACCTGGACATCTTTTTCGATCTGCCGCTTTACGCCGGCCTGGCGCTGACCATCCTGGCTTTCATCCTGATTTCCGCCCTGGGCGCCGGCGTCAGCCGGTTCCTGGCCTATGCCTCCACCTTCGTGGGAATACTTTTCGCCGTGGCTTTGCGCCTGGGACACCTTTACCCCCTGCGCGAAAAATTAATCAAACAAACCGGGAAATAGACCGCAATGCGACCGGCGCTGCTTGTTGTTATCATGGATTTTCTGGTGTCTTCCCTCCTGCTGTTCGTCAGCGGGCCGGGCGCCGGCTGGTCGGCGCGCCACCGGCCCGGCGCCGGCGAGCCGCCGGCGGCGGCGCCGGAATTCTCCCCCGCCGCGCTCCAGGAAATGGAACGCCAGTGGCAGGCTCAATACCAGGAGGAATTCCGCGCCATGCAATTGCTGGACCAGCAATCGCAAATCGCGCGCGCCGAGGCCGGTAACCGCCGTTTGCAGGAATTTCAGGCCGGACTGGAAAAGCAACTGGCGGACCGCGCGGCGCAACTGGAGATGGAACAGCAGCGGCGCGCGGCTGCCGAAGCCGAGCGGCGCCGCCTGGCCGGGGAACACCAGCTTCAGCAGGCCGCCCTGCAGGAATCCGCGCAGCGACTGGAACAATTGAACCGTCAGCGGGAAGCCCTGCTGGCCGAGCAGGCGCGGATGCAGGAGCAAATTGCCGCGACAGCCGCCGAACGCGCCGCCGCCCGGCAGGAAGCGCGCGCCCTGGAGGAAACGAAAAACGGCCTGGAAAACCAGGTTGCCGGCCTGCGCGGGCGCCTGCAGGCGCAGGCGGAAACCATCGGCGCCCAGCATCGCACCATCGCCAGCCAGCAGGAAGTCATTGACCAATCCCTGCAGGATGTCGCCCGCATGCAAGCCCGCCTGGAAACCAAAACCGATCAATTGAGCGGCAAGCAAGATCAAGTGCAGGCCCTGTTGCGGGACTTCCAGGCCATGGCGGAAGGTCTGCCCGAAGCCGTGCGGGCGCCCGCGCGCGACCTGGCGCTCGAACAGCAACGCCTCAACGAACTGGTGCGCCAACTGGCGGACGCCGTGGCGGAAACCGGCGCGCGCGACCTGGACGCGGAAGCCCGCAGCCTGGCGGATGCAAAACTGGAAAAACTGGCTTCACTGCAACAAACCCTGCAGGAGGAATTGCGCAAGCTGCTGGAACAAGGCATGCAGCCCGGCCTGCAGCAGGAACTGCAGGCGGTGCAACAGCAGCAGGCGGAACTGCAAAGCGGCATCACCGGCCTGGCCGGCCGTCTGGAAGAAATGGAAACCCGCCAGGCCGGGCCGTTCGCCAATCTGCGCGATGCCTGCCTCCCGGTGTCCTCCAGCCTCACCGCCGCCTACGGCAACGGGAACGATCCCGCATCGCAAACGGAAGTTTTCGCAAACACGGTCTATGCCCCGCTGATCCAAGTCAACGGCGCGGCATGGCTGGTTTTGCACGGACGCGACCTGGGGATGAAATGGGTGGCTTCGGCGCCCGCGCTCCACGGAGTCAACTGGAGCGCGAAAACACGCGATGGAACCGCGGTCTGGCGCACGGAAACCGGGCGCGCCGCACTGCTGGAAACCGAACCGGCGCTGGTCCGGATGGAATGCCCGGCGCCCGGCGCACCGGACGCCGGAGGGCGGATATCCGGCATCCGCCCCATGCCATTGATCGGCCGGGCGGAAATGGCCAAACGCGGGGCGCGGGATGTTTTCCTGGTCAAGCGCCATGCCGACGGAGCAGCCTTCGCCGTGGATGCCGCGCCGGACCAGGCATCCCCGGTTTACCTGAAAGTCCAGCGCGCCCTGCGGCCCTGGGCTAACTTCGTTGCCCGCCGCCTGTGGCTGGACCCGCGTTCGCAGGCGGAACCGGGCGACTTCATTGTCACCGCTGAAGGCGAGATGGTGGGAGTGATGATTGACGAACAACGCTGCCGGGTGCTGGACGCCGCCGATTTCGGCCCGGCGGCCCGCCCCCTGCCCCTCGCGGATATCGAGTCGCTGCGGCAACTGCTGGCGCCGCTGCGCAGGCATTTCCGTTGACAGACTTCCCGCCGGGACCGGACTTACCGCGCTGTTTCGCGGGCATACTGCTTGAGCGTGGCGATTTCCCGGGGCAAATGCACCGGGTAAGCGTCGCTCCAGTTGATCCACTCGCCGCTGATGAAGCCGGTGTAACCCGCAGCCTGCAGCAATTCCACGGCGCGCCGGTGATCAATTATGCCCTGCCCGATCGGCGCCAGCGACAACTTGCCGTCGCGCAGTACACCGTCATGCACGTGCACATGCCGGATCCACGGCCGCAACTGCTCAAACGACTGGTCAATCGTCGCCAGCTTCATGCGCACCGGGTGCATGATGTCCCAGTTGACGGCCAGCCCGGGATGTTCCACCGCCTGCATCACGGCCGCCACATCTGCCGGGTCGCACCAGGAATCGTGCGTTTCCATGCAAAGCGTAACCTTGCGGCGACAGGCCTGCTCCGCCAGAGGCCGCAGCAGCGTTGCGAGGTTCTGCACCGCCTCAGCCCGGCCCAGTCCTTCCCCCAATTTGCCGCCGAAGATACGGACGCAGGGCGCGCCGACATCCGCTGCCAGTTCCAGGCATTGCCGGGCGCGCTCGGCATTTTCCGGGGCGCTGGCCGGATCGGCAAACCGGCA
>CAYXEK010000174.1:3156-6673 GCA_964463985.1 uncultured Verrucomicrobiota bacterium | reverse complement strand
TCATCCGCGCCCCGGCCGGCAAACGCGGCGACAATGGCGCCGAGCGTTTCGGCCAGGGAGCCTTCCTCGTTATGCGCGGGGATGATGATCGAAAAAAAGGGATGCTCGGCATTCATTAGGCTATTGCAACGCGTCTTTGATTTCAGCGCGACAGCGTTTCATCGCCGCGATGGCCAGCCGTGCATTCCGGCGGCTGGCGCTATATCCCGGATAACGGAATGAAACGGCATATTGGGAGAGCAACTCCATGTCGTTGCGCATGGCCGACCACAAAGGATCACGGCCAAGACAAGCATCTAACAACACGGCTAGATCATGAATTCTGGCAACAGGCAAGGATTGGCTTTCGAGGACAGCCTTCAAATATTTTTCAATGCATTGCTGAGCGTGAAAACAAGCGCTGTCGTAATTCGGGCTTTTGCGCGCGCGATATTCGCGTAAAGCCGTTGTATAATCGCCATCGGCTTTTTTAATCCAGGCAGCAATGCTACTTTTCATACAAAATCCGCCCCTCGCGCAGGATCGAAGTATAAAACATATCTTTGCGCAACACGCGTTTTTGGATATTTGCCGCAGTCTCGACTAAAATATCCAGAGGGAATCTCCTGGGAATGCTGCGGCGGATTTGCAACGCTTGATCTATCGGATCGTGCGATTTAGCCATCACTACCAGCAAATCCACATCGCTATCGGCGGAGGGATTTCCTCTGGCGTATGAACCGAATAAAATCACACGTTGCGGATTGAATTCCCGCGCCAAGTCGCTCACGTATTGTTTTAAACAAAGCCGGGTTTGGGATGTCTTCATAGTAGAGTCTCTTTCAAAAGTGTTCGGTGTTCAGTGTTCGGCGCCTGAAATTTTACAGCAACGTAACACATTGATCTTGTGCCGATTGCAATGATTCTGAATTCAGACTTCTGAATCCTGAATTCATTCAAAACGTGAGTTTTGAAATTTGCTCAGCAGAAATAATATAGCTCCAACAATACAAACGACAAGCAAAAACCTTCAAGCCGTGCATCACGGAGTGAATTCAAGCACCGCCTGGACCACCCGCGCCTGGTCGGCTTCCGTCAGGTCATAATAAAACGGCAGGCGCACCAGGCGGTCGCTGATGTTTTCCGTCACCGGGCAATCGCCGGGCCGGCCGCCGAACTTGCGGCCCATGGCCGAAAGGTGCAACGGCAGGTAATGAAAAACCGCCAGGATGTTTTGCCGGCGCAGCGCGGCCATCAGGTTCTGGCGCGCTGCCAAATCCGGCAAGAGCAGGTAAAACATATGCGCCGGGTGTTCGCATTCCGGCGGCACGACCGGGAGCCGCACGCCATGCGCATCCGCCCAGCCGCGCAGCCCGGCGGCATAGCGCTGCCAGATGGCGCAACGTTTGCCTTGGATCACGCGGTGCTGTTCGAACTGCGCGTACAAGAATGCCGCCAGCAGGTCGGACGGCAGGAAACTCGAGCCCACGTCAACCCAGGAATACTTGTCAACCTGGCCGCGGAAAAACCGGCTGCGGTCGGTGCCTTTCTCGCGCAGGATTTCCGCGCGCTCCGCCAGGCGCGGATCGTTGATCAGCAGCGCGCCGCCTTCGCCGCAGGAAAAATTCTTGGTTTCGTGAAAACTCTGGGCGGCCAGCGCGCCGAAGGTGCCGAGGTGTTTTTCCCGGTACTTGCCGAACAGGCCGTGGGCGTTGTCTTCCACGACCGGGATGGCGCGCTCGGCCGCCAGGCCCATGATGGCGTCCATCGCGCAGCCAACCCCCGCATAATGCACCGGCACAATGGCGCGGGTGCGCGCGGTTATGCATCGTTCCAGGCGGTTTTCATCCAGGTTGAGGGTGTCCGGGCGGATGTCGCAGAACACCGGCCGGGCGCCGCGCAGCACGAAAGCATTGACGGTGGAAACGAAAGTGAACGATGGAACGATGACTTCATCGCCGGGTTGAATGTCGAGCAGCAGCGCCGCCAGTTCCAGGGCATGGGTGCCGGAAGTGGTCAAAAGCGCCCGGGGCACTCCCAGAACGCGCTCCAGCCAGGCATGGCAGTTCCGGGAAAACGGGCCATCGCCGGAAATCTGGCCCTGGGCGACAGCCTGGGCCATGTATTCCATTTCCCGGCCGGCCAGCGCCGGACGATTGAAGGGAATGATAGACGGCGCGGACTCTGGTTTGGCTGGCGGCATGGCGGAAAATCCCATTCGATCCAACAAGGTAGTTAAGCCTTAATCAATAACACTTTTCCCCGGGCAATACCAGTATTATTTGGTGGCGCGCGCTTCAATGAACAAGCCGTTGGCCAACTCGGGGTAATTCTTGGCAAACTCATCCAGCGCGTCCTTGACCGCCGCCGTCAAATTCAAGGCCGTCAACTGGCTCAGGGCAAACGGCTTCAGTGCCAGCCCGGCGGTTTTTTCAATCCGCAGACCGGCTTGTCCGACGATTGCCAGCCAATCCTCGTAAGTGAGAACCGTTTATGGCCGAAGGCCAGGTCAATCTCCGACAGGTTCCGCAAATCGGTGAGCATGCCCACGCGCAATGCCACCAGGCGGTGGATGGATGAAGCGCTGGGCACCCCGATGAAAATCCGTCCGTTGGGCATCAAAAAATCCGCGTACTGCCGCAACCAATCCGGCTTGTCAAATTAGAAGTTTGGGATTTATGATTACACACCAGAAAATGTGATAGAGTGCAAATAAATTTTCGTAATATTTTTGACAATTCATTGGTAGCCTGTATATTACAATTACTGGAGGCGCAGTTGTTATGATCATCAACTGGGTGAAAGGCTTTCGGCATGAAAATCGTTATTCAGGCTGTTGGTTGTTCGCGGTGCAATGTTTATACGCGCGGTTATAATGGCTGGTATGTAGCGGTTGGAGGGTGTGGCATAGTCGGATTGTGCCTTCGTGCCGAAGGCATATCCGTCTATGGTGGGGAAAAAGGGCCATAATTCAGTTGACTTACTTGAAGGAGGTTGTAATCTGTCGAAAAACGTGACAAAAAGTTTTGGTGACGGAGAATTGGAAAGTCAGCCATTGAAAATCCGGCGATTACTAGTGGAAAAACAGAATTCCGGAAAAATTAGCGTGACGGAAGAAGCCGTAACGGATACAGGAAGAATTCAGACAATAGTAATAATGAAAAAATTAATCAATGCTTATGCGGAGATATATGGATTAGCAGCGGATGGCATTCGTTCGGTTTACCAATACGCCGCAGGGAAGAATTCCAATTCTGTTTTAAAAACATTTCTTTATGGTATTAAGCCGGATATAACAAATAATATTTTTGCGGCGGATAGATCAGCAAAATGGAAAATTGATCTGCCAATTTGGCTTGGAGATCCAAATGTTGTGCAGGGGAAGCGAATTGTAGTGATTGGGGAGATGCCGCATGACAAACTGAAAAAATTAAATTTAACCACCATAGATCGCGTAAATATTGGTTGCATTTTTGCCGCTTTGCATTGGGGAGAAACAGGATTGGCTTGCAACAACTACCTAAAGGCATTTAAGCCT
>CAYXEK010000174.1:0-3146 GCA_964463985.1 uncultured Verrucomicrobiota bacterium | reverse complement strand
AACCAGGCCAATAAAGGTAAAATATTTGTGCTATTTACTGACATACTTAAGAAAGTGCCAAGTAAAAATAGAAGAAATAAACTTCATTTTCATTCGGAATTAATGAAAAATCAGCAATGGCAGAACATATTGATAAAAGAAATTAACGCTGTTGCACCATGGATCATAATAGCGCTTGGTTCAAATGTGTTTAATGAGTTAATTCGTATTCAGAAAAATGTTAGTGTCGCAATGCCTCCAGTGATAAAAGTCAGACATCCTGCACAAAACGGTTTCATAGAATGCGAAGGGCAAATCACATCCGTTTTGCAAGCCGGCCAGAACGGACTTTGTAAAACGCGTAAGCACAAGGGGTGGAGTTTCGTATGTTGTTGTTCATCAATACTGAGCCAGGTTTCAACAGCCTCCGGTAAAAGTCGCAAGTGTAAGCAGCGTTAAAATAAAAAAGTTGAAAATGCACAAATTTATGATGTCTGTATTATGAGTAATGCAACCGCAAGTGGTTAAAAATGCTTCAAACAAAAAATGACCGACAAAAATAAAGTTATGAAACGTTAAACCCATAAATCCTGCAGTCGCACCCGCTCGGTCTGAACCAGCTTGCTCAGGCAGTCGAACTAAACTCGCGCAATCCAGACTTCCCACCCACCGACAAACGGCCATGAGCGGATGCCCCAGTGACATGGACGTTTCAGGCACCAGGCAAGCATGGTCCTCAACGGGTAATAGCGCCAGTTGGTTTCAATAATAGATGTCTGCGAACGATGTAAGACATGTGTGTGGGATGCATCCAGCCACGCCAGACATCCCTCCCAGAAAGATGCGCCCAGATCGTGCAAGTGCGCCGGAAAGCCCATCGGCAGTTGCACGCGGATCCGTCGTGCCGCGCGCAGGATAGGTAGTATATACGGAGTACGCGTGTAAAGCCATCCAGAGTCCGTCAACGAAGATAAAAGCGTCCGCATTATTGGGCGCGGATACGGAATATGCTCAAACACCGCGCTGGCAATCACGCCGTGATAAGTTCCCGGATCAATCTGATCTTGGCGGCAGCCACGAAGACAGATGGCTGAATCCACTACCGGTGCCAACGCGGTACCGCTCAAATCGCAACAATCAACGTGGATGGTCTTAGCTGTTCCGGCGGCAAGCATGCAACGTGCCACTTCGACCGCAATCCTTCCGTCGCCACCGCCATAATCCAGCAGGTGCATGTGGTGTCCGTGCCGCCCACCAGCGGGCGCGCCCGACACAATATGATGTGCAAAACGCCGGATATCCCAGAACGCCACCTTGGCCATACCGTCGAATGCGTCGTAATACGATGCGTAATAGGCGTTCAAGTAGGCTTCCTTCGGCATCCTGGTTACCGAGGCAGCATGGCATTGCTCACAAACCCGCATCCCCACGACCGGATGGGTCTGGACAATTAGTGCCAAGCTTTTCGCGCCGACGGGAGAAGGGCTGCCGCAGATTGGGCATTGCGTGCCTTCAGGCAGTAAATCGTCTTCTGTCAGGTGGCGCGCGGGATTCAACGTGGATTGTGATGGTCTTTTCATATGAGTGCATCAATTTCAAAAGTCTGAAAATTGGTGATTTGATTTTTGAGGGAATTTCAAATAACAGTTGACTTTACGACGCGTTTTGTTTATTGTAAATTTTTGATAGGCAATATGTTGCATATAAAGGAGTTGCGCAAACATGCAGAATTTTCAACTGGGGCGGCTGTGGAAAAGCATTCAAATATCCTTGTTCCCTGAACTTGAGGACATGGTTGGCGAGTTGAGCGAAAAAGATCGTAATTTCATTAAGACTTGCGAATTGTACGCGGATGCGTTGGAAAAGGAAATGGTGGCCTATGAGCCCAAGCATATGGGGCGGCCGCCAGCGGAACGGATGGCGATTGCCAAGGCCTTGATTGCCAAGGCGGTTTATGGAATGCCGAATACGGGAGGATTGATTGTCTATTTGAACGCCAGCCCGACATTGCGGCGTTTGTGTGGATGGGAAAGCGAGGGGGATGTTCCGTCGGAACCGACGTTCAGCCGTGTGTTTAAGGTGTTTTCGGAAAGCAAATTGCCGGAGCGGATTCACGAAGCGATGGTGAAAAAAGCATACGCACGGAAACTGGTGGGGCATATCAGCCGCGATGCTACGGCCATTGAGGCGCGCGAACGTGCGCAAAATGGCCAGAATGTGAAGACCGAAAAGGTGACGTCGAGAAAAAAAGGGCGTCCGCGCCGTGATGAACAGCGTCCGGCAGCGCCGCCCAAACGCTTGACATTGCAGGGTGGCCGGGCACTGGATGAGAATCTGGCGGATTTGCCGCAGGTATGCAACTGGGGCTGCAAACGCGACAGCAACGGGAAGAAAATGGCTTGGAAGGGCTATAAATTGCATGTGGACATGGCGGATGGCGACATTCCGATCAGCGCGGTGCTGACATCGGCCAGCCTGCATGACAGTCAAGCCGCCATCCCGTTGGCGCAGATGAGCGCGCAACGGGTGACGAATTGCTACGATTTGATGGATGCGGCGTATGATGCCGAAGAAATATGGAAGCATAGCCGGAATCTGAATCATGTGCCAATTATTGATCTGAACCGGCGTGGCGCGGAGAAGATGCCTATGGCACCGGCGGAAGCGCAACGCTACAATCAGCGTTCGAGTTCGGAGCGTGGCTTTGCGTATTTGGAACATTACGGAGCTTATTCGATTTGGGTGAAAGGGGCGGCCAAGGTCATGTGCCATTTGATGTTTGCGGTGTTGGCGTTGACCGCGCACCAGATGTTTAACATGCTTTTGTAGGAGGTGCGTATGGGTTGAATCATTCATTGGCAAAAAATCAGGCCGTAAAATAACGGTCAAGCAGCAATGCGCCAAAAACGGTGAAAATCGTGGATTCGGCGCAAAAATCGTGAATTTTTTTAAAATTTGACACGATTGGATTGTCAGTGTAAGTATTAAATATCAAATTTCAGTGGACTTTTGAAAGTAACTCGAGTAATTAGAAATTATAAGATGTGTGCATGTAAAATTCAAGCATGAACCACCAGTTCGGACTTGATTTTATGGGCTGCATACCTACAATAACCAGAAAGTGTGATAGCGCGCAAATAAAATTTCAGAAAAGTCTTGACAAATAG
>CAYXEK010000173.1:2273-6704 GCA_964463985.1 uncultured Verrucomicrobiota bacterium | reverse complement strand
CATGCCGGGTGGTGTGGGAGGGGCGGCGCCGCGAGGCGCCCCCCTATCCCGATTGAATGAGATGACAACCAGAGGAGACATGATTGCAGACAGGACCATCCGCTATCTCGGTGTGGCCATATACACTCTGCTGGTCTGCTGCGCCGGCTATTGGCTTTTCGTCTCCTGCTGGTGGTGCGGCATTTCCAATCCTCGAAACATCGTCCGGATGTTTCTCGGAGGTTTCTGGTGCGTGTTTATCAGGTTCTGGTACGTAACCCTTCCGATGACGGCAGTCGTAATCCTTGACGTGCAACAAAGACTGTGTAAACGGATAAAGTCACCACACAACCAAGCCCTGCAAGCCACTTCGGAACTCGCGCCGGGCGCGGCTTCCTCATCGCATGAGACCTGACTTTGCGTGGACACCTGGAATGGCACGAGCCATAGCGTTAGGAGTACTTTTCATGTCTATATGCACGGCTTGCTCGGGCGCGGACCGGCCTCTTGTTGGCGCAATCCGCTGGGATGCATGGACGGGGGGACGCGTGACTGAACAAGTTGAACGGACTTTAGGACCCCAAAAGTACCATGATCGGCTACCGTGGTTTGCGGAAGTCGTTGATGACGCGACGGTCAAAATCGATGGGGGCCACCAGTCGGTCATGAATCGGGAGATTGAGTTCGCGGCCAATGCCGGATTGGACTACTGGGCCTTTCTGCTTTACCCGAAGGGCGATCCCATGAGTTCCGCCCTCGGGCAGTACCTTGAAAACCCGAAGCGGAAACAGATTCGCTTCTGCCTTATTCTGCATAACGCCCTGAAGGTGCCGGAGGACAAATGGCCGGCCGAACTTGAGCGCGCCATCGGACTTCTGGAGGAGGAGGGGTATCAGAATGTGCTGTCCAACCGCCCCCTGGTCTATGCGTTCACTGGGAGCGATTTTGCGTTTGGCCGTTTCCGCGAATTCCTGAGCGCAGCCAGGGGCAAGGGACTGAATCCCTATTGCGTCTACATGGGCTGGAATCCGACGCGTGATTTCAACAAAGTAAAGAGCGAGGGGTTCGACGCCGTTTCGGCGTATGCAATGGACGGCGACCAACCTGCCTTGGCGGGTTTGGTTGAATCCGTGAGGAACCGTTACTGGCGCAATGCCGCAAGTTCGGGAACGCCATACGTCCCCTTGGTCACCATGGGATGGGACAAGCGTCCCCGAATAGACCACCCAGTCTCTTGGGAAATGGGCCATAACTACCATTGCCAAGAGGTCTTCCCGTCCAGAGCCGCGCCCTCTGAAATCACGGACCACGTGCGGGAGGCCCTGTCTTTCGTGCAGGGTCAACCCAAGATTTGCCAGGCGAACACGATCATCATTTACGCCTGGAATGAATACGACGAAGGCGGTTGGCTTGCACCGACCAGAGGTCGGGACGGGGAACCGGACCATTCCAGGCTCGATGCGATCCGGCTAGCGTTGAAAAGCGAGGAGAACACCCAACCAACTCCTGCAGGCGACGCCCTGAAGGCCGTCCCTGAGTCGTGACATTCGAAAACAAGAAAGGGAAAACAAAAATGAAGTCAGTGTCATTCATCGTTGTTCTTGTGTCAGCTCTTTGCCTGTCTTTGGTATCGTGCGTCACATGCAAGCAGCCAGACACAATCCTTGTTCCTTTCTCTTGCATCGTTCAGGCAGAAACGGAAGTAACGTATGAGTTTCATTTGGACGGCAAATTTATATCAAGCGGGAAAACCCTGCCGCCGGAGATAGGCGTACAAATGTGCGAGATGTCGGCGATGCCCGGCGAACATGTTTTAATGGTTACAGCGCCAGGATATGATACATGGCAAAAAACAGTCACCATTGTGACTGGCACGAAACATGGTTCGCATTTCAGGATTAATCTGAAAAAATCGGAGAAATAAAATTCCGGACCGGCTGGCTCAGCGTATCCGCTATGCGGCAGCGCTGGCCTGCACGTACGATGAAAGGAAAAGACAATGATCGAGAGCATGACCGGCAAAGCAGTATTGGTGCTTGGCGTCCAACTTCCTCTTGTCATCGGCATCACGGCTTGGTTGGCCAAGCGGGATGGCGTCAAGATCAACTGGCTTTGTGTCGGCGTCATTAGCACGGCGGCATTCGCCGTGCTGACGGTAGTCTTGTGGTTCGTTGCCACTTCCCGTCTTGGAACCGGAGACACCATCCTGCTGACGCTGTTTGGAACTGTAGCAGGTTGCTTGGCGGTCGCCTGGTCACTGACGCGGCAATCAAGACAACAGAAACCGAACAAAGCCTCCGAGGCGACTGCGGCACCCGCCCCGGCGGCCGCTAATGCCTCATCGCATCAAGGCTGACGTTCGGCCGAAAAGAGACAACCTCGGGCGAGGCGAAGGTAACGGGGCGTTTTCCCTGTTGACAATTGCACCGTGTATTGTACAATTGTACGTAATTATTCGAGGAGGGGGCTGTGGACATTGTGACCGACACATCGGCGTTGCTCGCGGTCGTTGTTGGAGAGCCGGAACGCGACCGTATCGTGGCGCTCACAGCGGGACACACGCTCATCGGTCCCGGCGCAATTCCCTGGGAAATCGGGAATGCATTCTCCGCGATGCGGAAGCATCACCGTCTGACATTAGCTGAGGCCCAAGAGGGGCTGCGGATTTTTCACACGATTCCCATACGGTTCGTCAGGGTAGACATGATAAACGCCCTCGCACTGGCTGACCAAATTGGAATGTACGCATACGACGCATACTTCCTCGAATGCGCTCTGCGTCACGCGGCGCCACTGTTGACCTTGGACCACGGGCTGAAACGCGCAGCCAAGGCAGCGGGAATCAAATTGCTGGAGGTGTAATATGCAGGTGTATACCTATTCGGAAGCGCGTCAGAAACTGGCTGCCGTTCTGGATAAAGCAGAATCGGCGGGAAAGGTCATTATTCGTCGAAAGGATGGACGGAGCTTTGCTTTGGTTCCTCAGGAGACACGGACATCTCCCCTGGATGTTCCCTCTGTCCAGACGCGGGTCTCCACGGAAGAACTGGTGGATATTATAAGAAAAGAGAGAGGCCGGACAAGAGGCCGGAGACTACGTCGCTGAGCGCCGAATCTCATCCTAGCCGTTCGGCGAATTAGATTGATACCATCATGTAATTGTGGTAAATTTAATGAATTTACAGGGAGAATGACGCATGCACAATGAGTTTACAGCTATTATAGAGCGGGATGATGACTGGTTTGTGGCCTATTGTCCTGAGGTTCCAGGCGCCAACGGTCAAGGTAAAAGTAAAGCCGAGGCTATCAGCAGTCTGTCAGAAGCCATAAACTTGATTCTCCATGATCGCAGGGAAGATGCTTTTCGTGGCCTTCCTGCCAACGTGGAAAAAGAGCTTGTGGAAATAGGATGAAACGCAACGACCTGCTTAAACACCTACGCTGTAACGGATGTTTTTTAAAGCGCGAGGGCAGATCGCATTCTCTCTGGTGTAATCCGCGGACCGGATGGGTGGAAGCCGTGCCGCGACATACCGAGATTCCTAATCGCTTGGTTCGAAAAATTTGCAAATATCTTTCTGTGCCGGAAATAGGATGAGGCCGAACCATATTTTCCAGCGGATGGGGCCAAGCGCCCCCGCTGAAAATTACGTTGGCTGAAAGAAAGAAATGACATATCCTAGATCCCCTGATGTCAAGCACCTCATTGATGAGCTCGCCCTCTACAATGGCCTTGTGGCTTCGCCACGGGAAGTGCTGATCAGAGATAAGCATACAAAGAATATCATCTTCTAAAAAGCTCTTAGAACCTGTTTTTGAATATAAATCGGTTTTTTAACAACTTGTTCCCTGTTATTATCTCATGCCAAGATTACTGAACTGAAACGCATTTATCAAGAGGGGATACAAACCGCCTTGGATCATCATCGTTTGCGGCGCGAGCCGGAATGGACTGAGACCCTGGCGGTTGGCGACAGGCAATTTGTTGAAGCGGCGAGCAGGCATTTTTTGACGCGCCACTCATTTATCTACACGGAACTACCCGGCGAAAATCAGGCATGGACAATCAAAGAATCCACTTTGCCTAGATGCCCATTTCGGGCATGAAAACAGCTTCTAAGACAGGAAAAACAAGGTGAAATAAGCATAACTCACTGTAATGAAACATGTTCCCGTGGCGAAGCCACAGGTAAAACACAGGTAAACAGGTAAAAACACCCCGAAGCCACAGGCGCATCACAGGCACACAACACAACCACAGGCAACCCAGGCAACAACACAGGCAAACCACAGGTAAAGCCTTATGATCAGTTTGCGCGAAGTGAGCATGGCGTTTGGGGGCGAGCCGCTGCTGGATGCCGTATCTTTGCACATTGCGCCGGGCGAGCGGATCTGCCTGGTCGGCCGTAATGGCTGCGGCAAATCCACGTTGCTGCGGGTGCTCGCCGGCGA
>CAYXEK010000173.1:0-2173 GCA_964463985.1 uncultured Verrucomicrobiota bacterium | reverse complement strand
TGGTCGGCCGTAATGGCTGCGGCAAATCCACGTTGCTGCGGGTGCTCGCCGGCGATTTGTTGCCGGATTCCGGAGAGGTGCGGCGCGCTCCCGGCTTGCAGACTGCTTGGCTGCCGCAGGAAGTTCCCGCCGGCTTGAGCGGTACGGTGCGGTCTGTGGTGGAAAGCGGCAGCCCGCGGCATGCGCACGCGGAACATTGGGAACATTCGCATGTCGCGGAGCAAGCTATGACGCGTCTGGGGCTGGATGCGGATGCGCCATTTGACACGCTGTCCGGCGGTATGAAACGCCGGACATTGCTGGCCCGGGCATTGGTCAGCGAGCCGGACGTCCTGTTGCTTGACGAGCCCACCAATCACCTGGATATTGCGGCGATTGAATGGATGGAAGGCTTTTTGTTACGACGAAGCCAGGCGCTGGTTTTTGTCACCCATGATCGCGCATTCCTGCGCCGGCTGGCCACCCGCATTCTGGACCTCGACCGCGGCGCGCTTGTTGGATGGGACTGCGGCTACGATTGCTTCCTTGTCCGCAAGCAGCAACTGCTGGAGGATGAGGAAACGATATGGGCAAGGAAAAAGAAGCGCCTTTCCCAGGAGGAAGCCTGGATTCGCAAAGGCATCAAGGCGCGCCGGACACGGGATGAAGGGCGCGTGCGGGCGTTGTTGGCATTGCGCGAGGAATTCAAACAACGCCGGCTCGGAACCGGCGTCAGCCGCCTGCAATTGCAATCCGCCAGACGAACCGGCGAACTGGTGGTCAAGGCTGAAGGCGTTGATTTTGGGTATGCGGGCCGGCCGCCCATCATCCGTGATTTGAATCTGCGCATCCTGCGCGGCGAACGCGTGGGGATCATCGGGCCGAATGGCGTCGGCAAGACAACGCTGCTGAACCTCATTACCGGCGTATTGCAACCACAAACCGGCTCGGTCACGTTGGGCACGCGCCTTGAAATAGCTTATTTCGATCAATTGCGAGCCGTGCTGGATGGCGAAAAGACCATCGTCCAGAATCTGGCCGGTGATGGCGATATGATCGAGGTTGGCGGCCGGCGCCGGCATGTATACGGCTACCTCCAGGATTTTCTGTTCACGCCCGATCGCGCGCGCACACCGGTAAAAATCCTGTCCGGCGGCGAACGCAATCGGCTGTTGCTGGCGATGCTGTTCATGCAGCCCTGCAATCTATTGATCATGGACGAGCCGACCAACGATCTTGATCTGGAAACACTCGATCTGCTGGAGGAGCAACTGCAGCAGCATGCCGGGACGCTCCTGCTGGTCAGCCATGACCGCGCATTCCTGGACAATGTGGTGACCAGCACCCTGGTGTTCGAGGGCAATGGCCGGATAACCGCGTATGCCGGCGGGTATGACGATTGGATGGCGCAACGCTCCCACGCGGTCGAATCTGCGCCGTCGCCCGCGCCGGCCGCCGCCGCGCCGGTGGCGAAGCCAAGGAGCCGACGTCCGACCATGAAGGAACGGCGCGAGCTGGAAGTCATGGGCGCCCGGATTGAAGCGCTGGAAGCAGAGCAGTACCGGTTGGTTGAAGATCAGTGCGCGCCCGGCTTTTTCAAGCGTCCGGCGGGCGAAATTGCCATTGCCCGGTCGCGCGCGGTGGCGTTGGCGGGCGAAATAGAACAATTGATGGAGCGTTGGGTGGAACTGGAAAAACTGTTGTCTTGAGGAGAGGGAAGGCGGATTATGCGCAAGTCAAAACGGCGGATGAATTTGGTGGCGTGGGGGTGGGGCGCGGCGATGGCGTTGATCACCGGCAGTCTGGTGTTGCGGCCTGAGCAGACGGCGTCAGCCCGCTGGTTGCTGGGCGGGATGGTTGCATTGATGTGGGTGTTTTTTGCGCTTTCATTGGCGGGAATGACATCCATCAGCCGATTGCGGGCTTTGGAGGCGCGGGCAAACTGGTGGATGGGGCTGGCTTTGATGATAATGCTGCAGGTGGCCATGCTGCACTTGTTGATAAACATGTTGCGGGAGCGGATATTGTTGGGCGCGGCGATCGTGGCGTTCTTTTTGTCGGCAGTCTTCCGGTTTATGCGTGATGTCATTCGCGCGCGGCAACGCGCCGCAGCCCGCGCGCAACGAGAGGATGCCGGACCGGCGGCACCGAAAAACAGCGGTTGATTAACCGCGTTGGCAGCCTGGGCAGCCAG
>CAYXEK010000172.1:0-6828 GCA_964463985.1 uncultured Verrucomicrobiota bacterium | reverse complement strand
CCCCGCCAAGGCAAATCGCCGCCCGGCGGGCAGTCACCAGGCGGGTTCCGGCGGGTCAATCGGTGTGGACAATTAGAACGTGATGACTCTGTCGCTTTCAACAACCCACTGCGCCAGTTCGGACATGGCGGCCTTCTGGGCCCCGGCGAAATAGGGTTGATTCTTGTAAATGCCGCAGCGGGCCATGCAGGTCCCGCAGACCTTGACGGGCACCCCGCGGGCAATCAGGTCCTTGAGCATCTGTGACAGGTCCTGATCGTAATTCTCCGGCGGCTGGCATGCATCGCGCGCCATGTCCACGGAGTCGTTCATCAGAAAAAGGCGCACCGCCTGTCCGGCTTCCGCCAGCTTGCCGGCCAGGCGCAATCCGTTCCACGTCACATCCGTATTGTCGTAAGGCTCGCGGTTGAAGATGATAAGCACCTGCATGTCGTCTTTCCTTTCTTTCTGGTTTTCCGTTGTATTTGCCTTACGGCATTGCTTCCGGCGTCACACGATCCATTTCCGCTTGATATTGTGGAGGCTGAAGCCGAAAAGGACCGCGCAAAACAGCAGCAGCAGGCCGAAATCCAGCGCCAGGGGCATATGCGCGGGCCGGTGAATCGCGCCGTGCAGCACATCCGCGCCATAAGTCAGCGGCAGGACATACGACACCGGGCGCAGCCAGGCGGGAAGCTGTTCGATCGGCACAAACAAGCCGCAGAGAAATATCATCGGAAAACGAAAGAAATTCGAAAACGTCTGCGCTTCAAAAACCTCCTTGACGGACACCGCGATGAACAAACCCAGGAAGGTCGAGCTGATCGCGAGCAGAAAAATGGCCGGGACGAGAATTGCCCAGCGCACGCCCGAAAGGTCGGCCATGCACGAAGCCAGCAAGAGCGGAACAAAGGCATTGACCACGCCGAAGATGATCGCGCCGGCCGTCTTGGCCAGCATCAGGACTTCCAGCGAAATGGGCGCCAGCAGCAGCCGCTCGAAAGATCGGCCCTTCTTCTCGAAAGTGACCGTCACCGAGAGGACGCTGGTCGCGCCGAACAGGACGCTAAGCGCCACCAGGCCGGGCAGCAGCGCCGGCAAGCTTTCCATTCCCATCCCGGACCGGATGAAAAACATGCCGATCCAGACTAATGGAAAGAGCAACCCCCAACTGATATTCGGCGGCTTCAGGTAGTACATGCGCATGTCCTTCGCCAGAATATTCCAGAATGCAATCCATGTTTTCAAGCGCCGCCTCCCATTTTCTTCTCCTTCTCCTGTTTCATGGCCCCGGCTTCAATGCCGGTGATCTGGACAAACACATCCTCCAGCGAAGGCTTTATCTTGCGCGCCTCGGATACTTCCGCCCCCTGTTCCTCCAGCAGACGCACCAGCGGCCCCACGCGGACGGGCTCCGGCGACTCGACCCGTATGCCGTCCTGCGCAACCGGCCGGCATTCCAGATTTGGAAACTCGGCGGCGATCCGGCCGCACAGTGCCTTAACGTTGCCCGCAACGGAAAACCGCATGACATGCCGTCCGTCCGTCTGCCGCATCAGATTTTCAACCAGGTCCGTCCGGACAATGCGGCCCTTGACAATGAAGGCGATGCGCCGGCACAGGCGCTCGGCTTCCTCGATGTAATGCGTCGTCAGAAAGACCGTCGTCCCGCCGGCGTTGAGGTCGGCGATCAATTGGCGGATCTGGCGGGCGCTGGCCACGTCAATCCCCGCGGTCGGCTCATCCATGAACAGGATTGAGGGCGAGTGAATGATCCCCGCGGCGATTGTCAGTTTGCGCTTCATTCCTTTCGAGTAACCGCCGAACTTGCGTCCGGCCGCCTGCACCAGGTCAAAGCGGTCGAACAGCTCGCGCGCCCGCTCCGCGCGGCCGCCCCTGTTCATCCCGTAGAGCGCCCCGCAGAAACACAGATTTTCGAAACCGGTCAGTTCCGGGTAAAGATTGCTCTCATCGGGCACGATTCCCATGAGATGCTGGGCGGCCTTCGTATTCCGGGAGCAGTCAATCCCCGCGACCCGGATGGCGCCGGCATCCGGACGCGCCAGGCCGATCAGCATGTTGATCGTGGTGGTCTTGCCCGCTCCATTGGGCCCCAGGAACCCGAACAATTCTCCGCTTTGCACGTCGAAATCCACGCCGGCGACGGCCTGAACCCCTTCGAACTGCTTGGCCAGCCCACGGACTTTAATTGCGGCTTGATTTTCATGCTCCATTGCTGAGTCCTTCCCCGCCTGAGTCCAGCAGGCTTGCCACACTCTCCCGCCATCTGGCAAGGGTCTGATCGTTCAGGCGGTAATGGACAAAATATCCGCGCTTCTCGTCCACAACAAGCCCGGCATCGCGCATGATCCGAAGATGCTGCGAGACGGCGCCCTGGGTGATGCCCAGACGCGCTGTCAGCGCATTGACGCACAATGCCCGGTTCTTCAAAAGCTGGATAATACGCACGCGGGCGGGGACGGACAGCACTTTCAAAATCCTGGCCAGATGGACAACGTCATTCACAAGTAAATTAAATTAGCACATGCTAATATGCTTATGCAAGCACGATTTTCCGGGGAGGCGCATCGGTATAGAGAGGGCGCATTTTGCGCGCGCGATCCAGGCAGAAGCGCGAGACCACGCGGACCAGCAACGTGCGGAAGGCGGCTCGCGGCGGCGCCGGTTCATTGGACAAGCACGGTTGCCTGGTCCGACATGATCTGGCCGGCCGGATTAAGAATGCCGTCCATGGGATAATCAACGGCAAACCAGAAATCGTAGGTTCCGCGCGTCAGGACATAGCTATCCAGCGCGGTAGCGGCCGGCAGGTCAAATAACGCTCCCTGGTAGACGGGACGGCATTCCGCAAGGTTGCCGCTGAATGGCATCCACTGCATGACGTTATTCAGGCAGTACCATTGGCCCGCGCGGGAGCAGGCCACCACCCACCAGTCAACACCCACGCCCGCGTAAATGCCGGCGTTCATTTCCACGGTGATGGTTACGGGGTCGGGATAATTGACGACAACATTATCGCGTGTGTCATTGGCTTTGATAACCGGGCCGGAGGGCGGGAGATCGGCGGCGATGAAAACGTATCCGGCGCCTTTTTTCTGTTTCCAACTCAGCGAGCGCGGGTAATAGGCGCTGACCAACGCCGTATCGGCGCTGCTGCTGATTGCGACCGCCATGCCGAAATCATCGTTAGCTGCGCCGTCCGCGGCCTCCAGTTTTTGCTGCTGGCTCCAACTGTTGCCCGATCGTTTGAACAGGTAGGCGGCGCCGGCATCCGGCTTGCCGCTCACATAAGCATCCGGCGCGCCGACCAGCGCGGTGTCGCCGCTGCCGCTCAAGGACAGCGAATAGCCGAAGTCCGCCCAACTGACGCCATCCGCGGCAGTAAGCTTGGCCTGCGGGCTCCAACTGCTCAAGGACCGCGTGAACACATAGGCGGCGCCCGGCATATTCGCTCCTGCGATCGCCGAATACGCCCCGATAAGCGCGGTATGGCCATTGCCATTCAACGCTGCAGCGTTGCCGAAATGAGCGCCTTGCGTGCCATCCCCGGCCGTAAGTTTGGCCTGCTGACTCCAGCTGCCGAAGAAGTAGGTGTATATATAAGCGGCGCCGACACCCGTGATTACGCCGGATCTGGCATTGGGCGCGCCGATCACCGCCGTGTTGCCGTCGCCGCTCAAGGCCAGGGCCGAGCCGAAACCGTCATTCGCTGCGCCGTCCGCGGCTGTCAGTTTAGCCTGCTGGTTCCAGCCGCTGCCCCTGGTGAAGATGTATCCGCCGGCGCCCTGATTAGTTATCATGCCCCAGGTGGCGCCGACCAGCGCGTTGCTGCCTTCCGCGCTCAAGGCTACCGCATAGCCGAACAAATGGCCCGCCGCGCCGTCATCCGCCGCCAGTTTTTTCTGCTGAACCCAGTGTCCCATGTAGCGGGTAAATATATATGCGGCGCCCTGATACGCATTGCCGTTTACTTCCGCGTTCGGCGCGCCGATCAGCGCGGTGTTCCCGTCGCTGCTCAAGGACACGGAGTAGCCGAAAATATCATTGCCGGCGCAGTCGTTGGCAGACAGCTTTTGCTGCTGGCTCCAACGGTCGCCCGAACGTGTAAACACATAGACTGCGCCTTGATTGCTGCTGCCGCTCAAATCCGCATAAGGCGCGCCGATCACCGCCGTATTGCCATCAGCGCTCAATGCCGCCGCATAGCCGCACTCGTCATCGGCAACGCCGTCCGCCGCCATAATTTTCGCCTGCTGAATGAATGCCGCGCTGTCATCCTTACACAGCGCAGCGGCGGCTTGTTGTAAATCCGCGGGCAAATCGGCCGGCCCTTGTGGCGCGGCAATCTCCGGGAGTATCCCGGGCGCGGCATGGACAAGCGGTTCCGCCCCATGCCCGATGGAAACCAGAAAACATACCATGAAGCATGACCAGACCGCCGATGACAAAATTAGCATGACGATTCCTCCCGGCTAAACACCATAATCCAAATGGCATTTTAGTTTATGACAGGAATCGCTTTGGGCGTCAAGATTTTTCGGTGCAGTTTGTTTGGGGCGCATCTGCGATTCGTTTTATTCGGCGAAGCGCAACTTTTTGGAGTGCGTCCGTCTACGCCGGATTTTGCGGGTTAAACGCAAGCCTATAAAAACGCAGTCGAGCCTGCGCACTCCAAAGCCACTTCGCGGCAGAAGACTGTGCGAAAGCAACGGAAGCGTGTTGCCTGTGCCGGCGTGATTGCACCTAATCGCAGATGCGCCCGTTGGTTTTACAGTTGAGCAAATTCCAAAAGCCCTGCCAAAAAGGTCGGGGTGTAACCCGACCCTCCAAATCTGGTGATTTTTGTGTGCAGCTTGTGCCTGCTTTTTGTGGCTAAACGCCTTCTCCCCGTACACTTCAGAGTGCATATCCGTTCAAATTGCCGGCGTGAACATTTGGTAGTTGTATTTTGAGCGCCAAATGGCGCGGTTGCCGCTGGCCGGATCCATGACCGCCGGATCGGCCTTGCCGTCGCCGTCATAGTCGGCCGGCGCCGCCGCTGCGCCCGGACCGCCCCACCCCGCCACGGCGTATTCCTTATGGCCCTGACCGGACAGCCAGACCCGCCAGACGCCGCCGGCTGCTTCGTAAACCGCCGGATCGGCCTTGCCGTCGCCGTCATAGTCGGCCGGCGCCGCCGCTGCGCCCGGACCGCCCCACCCCGCCACGGCGTATTCCTTATGGCCCTGACCGGACAGCCAGACCCGCCAGACGCCGCCGGCTGCTTCGTAAACCGCCGGATCGGCCTTGCCGTCGCCGTCATAGTCGGCCGGCGCCGCCGCGCAATCCTGACCGCCCCAGCCCGCCGCGGAATATTCCCGGTAAGCCTGTCCCGACAGCCAGACGCGCCAGACTCCCGGCGCCTCGTAAACTGCCGGATCGGCCCTGCCGTCGCCGTCGTAGTCGGCCGAAACCGCGCAGGCGTCCGCGCCGCCCCAGCCGGCGACCGACACGGGACTATAATCGCCGCCGGACATCCACACCTGCCAGACGCCCAGGCCGGGCATGAACATGGCCGGATCAATCAGGCCGTCGCCGTCGTAATCAACCGCCGCAGGCGCTGTGTTGTCGTTCCCCCATTCGGTAATCATATCGTCCGGTTCAGAGGCCCGCCCGACCGAGTTGCTGCGGCTGACCATCAGCGTCCGCCCGGCATGGTACAGCACGCGCGGCTCGCCGGGCAGGGCCTCCAGAACCCGCTGCGTGCTGTACCTGGTCAGCACGCGCACCCGCGCGTAATACCCGCCGCCCGAACCGGCGCGGAAATAGGCCAGGATCACTTCCCCGGGGAACACGCTCCGCAAGGGCACAAGCACGTCGCGTTTTAATCCCTTGTAATCCCCCGTAACGGCCGTGGCATGCAGACTGACTTCCCCATCAAAAATCAATTCATCGTTGCGGTATGGGTTTTCGTACGACAGCCCGCGCGCCCATCGCGGCCGGCCGGCGGCGTCCAAATGCGCGTCCAGGACTTCGCAAGTCGGCAGCGATTGCCGCTGGTCCCAATTGCCGCCGCAATCGCGGATGCGGAAGAGCGGCCGGTTGGCAAAGGCGGAGAATGTATGCACTTTGCTGCGATCCTTGATCCAGAGGTAGCGCGCGCTTTCCCCCGACCCGCTCGCCAACAGGATGGCCGGCTGCGCGAAGACGCAGATTTCCCCGTACAAAGCCCATACCTCTATAATTTCAGCGGTATTTTCCACCGCCATTCCGACCGAAGCGTTCACGCGCGACGGCAACGCGGCCAGATACCGCACGGAAGCAGGCCTGACGAATCCGCGCACGCTGCCGCCGGTCAACATTCCCGGGGCGCAGGCGATATCCGCCGGCGTTATCGTCGCGCCGAAAACCGGCTCGTCCGCGGACGCGCCCGGCGGCAACGGCGTCCCGGACAAGACGTATTCGTCTTCGTACCGGAAGCCATACGCCAGCGCATAAAAACGTTCTTGGCCGGGCGCGATGAAATCGCTGAACGCAAACGCCACCCGGCCGTTTTCAACGGCGCCGTACGCAATCGGCTGCATGGCGGAATCCAGATCGGAATCGCCGGCCAGCAGGGCGGCGCCGGCCAGCATGGGAATGCGGCTGGCGCTGCCGTGGAATCCGAAGGTCATGGCGGTGACCCGCGCCGTGTCCGGCAGATTGCCGGAAGCTGTCAGGCGCAGGCGCGCAACGGCGAAAGGCCGGCCCATTGGGGCAATCAAATTGCCGGAGGGATTGCTGCCGGCGGCATCGAGAAAAATCTCGCCCGGACCGATCAGCGGCAGTTCGTCCTCGGCGGCGGCGGCG
>CAYXEK010000171.1:0-6852 GCA_964463985.1 uncultured Verrucomicrobiota bacterium | reverse complement strand
TCTTTTCTTCAATCTAACGGGTTGAAATTTTGGTGACTATTTAATAGATCGTAAACGGTTGCTTCACACATCATAATGTAATAAAAATAAAATCCCGTCACGGATTCAGGTTTATGAAATTGAGCATAGTCACGAGTTTATACAGATCCGCCGGTTTCCTGCCGGAATTTTACGAACGCATCACCCGGGCCGCCGCCCGGGTTACGGACGAGTGGGAATTGGTTTTCGTGGATGATGGATCGCCGGACAATTCCAGCGATCTGGTCCGCGGCCTCATGGCGCGGGATGCCCGGGTGGTCCTGGTGGAATTGTCCCGGAATTTCGGCCATCACTACGCCAGCCTGGCGGGCGTGATGGCCGCGCGCGGCGACCTGGTGTTTTATCTGGACGTGGACCTGGAAGACCAGCCGGAATGGCTGGACTTGTTCCGGCAGGAACTGGAGCGGAGCCAGTGCGATATTGTCTATGCCGCCCGCGAACAACGCGCGGGGAACAGGTTCCGCCGCTGGTCCGGTTCTTTGTTCTACCGGCTGTTCAACCTGTTTTCAGACGTCAAAATCGTGCCGAACATATGTTCCGCCTGCCTGATGAAGCGTGTTTTCGTGGAAGCCATGCGCGCCATGCAGGAAAAAAACCTGTTCCTGGTCGGCGCCATGGCCTGGATGGGGTTTCGCTCGCGCGTGATCACGGTGCAGCGCCCGGTGCGCGCCACGCCGTCAAATTACACGCTGTGGCGATCCTTGCGCCTGGCGGCCAATGCGGTCACCTCCTTTTCCGCGTATCCGCTGCACTTGATTTTCATGCTGGGCCTGGCGTTGTCGGTCATTTTCGGCGGCATGGGCGGTTACATGCTGCTCAAAAAAATCCTGTTCCCGCAAAGGGTGTTTTACGGTTACGCTTCCATCATTGTCTCCATCTGGTTCCTGGGCGGGGTGATGATTCTGTTCATCGGGATTATCGGCATTTACCTGGCGAAAATTTTCACCGAGGTGAAGGCCCGGCCGCAATACGTCATCCGGCAGATTTACCGCCGCGCGCTGGAGCCGACCCGGGCCGGCGGAAACGAGGGTGGAATTAAGAGGGACACATCGGGCGCCACAGGGGAGGGCGGCCTGGCGCAGGGTAAGGAAACATGAAACCAATCGTGATTTTCGGCATCGGGGGGTTTGCGGACCAGGCCTATTATTATTTCCGCCATGACTCGGAATTCGACGTCCGCGCTTTTACGGTAGACCAGCGGTACATCCGGGAGCCGACTTTCCACGGGCTGCCCGTGACGCCGTTCGAAACCCTGGCGGAGCAGTATCCGCCGGAGGATTACAACATGTTTGTGGCCATGGGATACAGCGATCTTAACCGGCAGCGCGCCGCCTGTTGCGCCCGCGTGCGCGCCAAGGGTTACAAAATGGTGAATTATTTTCACTCCAGCGCCCTGATCCCGCCGGATCTGGCAATCGGGGAAAATTGTTTTTTCCTGGAAAAAGTAGTATTTCAACCATTTTCGCGGGTCGGCGACGGGGTAGTAATTTTAACCGACACCGGCATGGGCCACAATACCGTCATCGGCGATTTCTGCTACATTTCCGGAGGATGCTGCATTGCCGCGATGGTGACTTTCGGACCGTATTGCTTTGTATCCCTGAATGCCACGTTCCGGCCGAAGTTGAAAATCGGGCGTTCCGTGATCGTCGGCGCCGGCGCCCTGATGCTGGAGAATGCGCCGGATGAAAGCGTTTACATCGCCCGGGGTACCCCGCGTGCGCCGCGCAGCAGCCGTCTTTACCAGAAATTCATCTGATCATCCGGTGCAGATTTCCGGCGTCCGGACGCGGCGCCGGGAGCGCCGGCGGGCAAAAACATGTCATCCCCTGAAAGATCAACGCATAACCGCCGGCGATCCCGGCGTAAAACGATCATGCTGCTGGGCGCGGGCAATAGCCAGTTGCCCGCCATCCGCAAGGCGGCCGCGTTGGGTTACCAGGTGATAACCGTGGACAACATCCCCGGCAATGCCGGGCATGCGCTGTCGCACGGCCGCGTCAATTGCAGCACTGTGGACCTGCCAGGAGTTTTGCGCGCCGCGCGGGAGCTGGAGGTTGACGGCATCATGACCTTCGCCTCCGACGCGGCTACGCCCGCCGTGGGATACGTAGCCGAGCAACTCGGACTGCCCGGTTGCCGCGGCACCGCGGCGGCGGTTATGTCGGACAAGTCCCGTTTCCGCGCCTTCCAGGAAAACGCCGGGTTCCCGTTCCCAAAATTCAAGGCCGGCCCTGACGCGGATGCCATGCGCGCTTGGCTGGCGGAACAGCAAACGCCCCTGGTGATCAAGCCCGTTGACAGTTCGGGGTCGCGCGGCATTTCCGTCGTGCCGGAGCCGGAATTCGCCCAATGCCGGCGGGCGGTGGAACATGCGGCGAAATATTCGCGTTCCGGACTGGTCTGCGTGGAGGAGTTCCTGGACGGGGAAGACGTAAGCGGCGATGGTTTCCTGGTCAACGGCGAATTGACGTCCGTCATTACCCATAAGCATAAGCAGGGATTGGTCCCGCGCGGACACCGTTTGCCGGCCGCGCTTTCCGGCGCCGACCAGCAAATCGTGAGGCAAGCGGTGGCCGCGCATTGCCGGGCCCTGAATTACCTGGACGGGCCGTTGGATTTTGATGTGATTTGCAAAGGCGGACAGGCGATAGTGCTGGAGATGAGCCCCCGCCTGGGGGGCAACGGCATACCGCTGCTGATCGAGCGCGGCGGCGGCGTGGATTTGATTGCCGCGACCGCGCGTTTCGCGGTCGGGGAACCGGCGGATGTGCCCCGGGAAATACCGGTGGCCCGGGGTTGCGGCTCCTGGATTCTGGGCAGCGCGCAGAGCGGCCGGCTGGCCCGGATCGCATCCGCGGAAGCCATGGCGCGCGCCGTGCCGGAAATTTTCGATTACACGCTTTACCGCGAAATCGGCGCCCGGGTCCCGTCGATGGAGCACAGCGCGGACAGCCTCGGCTGGGCGCTGTTCGACTGCGTTTCCGAATCGCATTACCTTGAAATTGTCGGTCGCATTCAGCGCGCCCTGGATTTGAGCGTAGCTTGACGGGCAAGGTTGACATGAAACTTTCATGGCGGGTGTTGAATAATCTGGCAAAAGCCTTCGGCCCGTCGTTCTACCTGTTGGACGCCGCTGCCTTTGACCGCAATTTCGCCGATCTGCTTGGCGCCTTCCGCCGCATTTATCCCCGCACCTCCCTGGCATATTCCTACAAGACCAATTACCTGCCGCGATTATGCCGGCGCGCGAACGAACTGGGCGGCTACGCCGAAGTTGTTTCGGGCATGGAATATGAACTGGCCCTGCGGGTCGGCGTGCCGCCCCGGAAAATAATTTTCAACGGGCCGTACAAAACCTCCGGCGAAATCGAACGCGCCTTGCTTGGCGGAGCGCTGGTGAATCTGGACAATGCCGGCGAAGTGGCGCTGGTGCAGGCGGCCGCCCGCCGGGCGCGGAACCGCCCCTTGCGTGTCGGGTTGCGCTGCAATTTCAATTTCAAAGCCGGCGGCATTTCGCGGTTTGGGATTGACGCCGCCGGCGCCGACCTGGCGGCAATCATTGCCCGGTTGCGCCGGATCAAAAACTGCCGCATCGAGGCCCTCCATTGCCATTGCATGCCTCCCGACCGCAGCGCCGCAGCTTATGCGGCGGCGTCCCGGGGTATGCTCAAACTGGCGCGCGGGTTATTCGGAACTCAGCCGCCTGGAATCCTGGACCTCGGCGGAGGTTTTTGCAGCCGGATGCGCCCTGAATTAGCGGCGCAATTTGATTTTAACATCCCGACTTTTCAGGAATACGCCCGCGCTGTCGCCGGGCCCTTCGCAGAGGCTTTTCCCGGCGAGGTCGGCCCCGTATTGATGCTTGAGCCCGGCATGGCGCTGGCTGCGGATGCGCTGCTCTTTGCCGCGAGGGTGGTGTCTTTGAAAACCATCCGTTCCAGGAATTACGCTTTGTTGTCCGGCAGCGTATATGATATCAAGCCCGCTAAAAACGCCAAAAATCTTCCCCTGCAGCATTTTCCCAAACCGGGCCAGGATCGCGCGCGCCGCACGGCCGGGCCGGTTGATTTGGCAGGTTATACCTGCATGGAAGACGATTTCCTCCGCCGGGATTACCGGGGCGCGCTTGCCGTCAACGACTTTGCCGTCTTCCATAATGTCGGGGCTTATACGATTGTTTTAAAACCGCCGTTTATCCTTCCGCCGCCGCCAATTCTGGCCGAGTCCGCCGACGTTCCGGGCAAATTCGAAGCCGTACGGCGCCAAGCGTCGTTTGACGATGTTTTTGCCCCGTATGTATTCGAGCCGCCCGGCGATCGATCAGGCAGCGGAGCAAAGGGGCAGGGGCACAGAGGGGCAGAGGCACAAAGGGGCAGAGCGTTCGGTGTTCGGACGTAAAACCTTAAAACGTTAAACCTTAAAACTTACTCCCGCCCGGCTCACCGCAGGTTCGCCCTCCATGGGAACACGCTCTCTCACCCACATGCTCACACATTTTAATTTCTTCTTTACTCTTTCGTTGCCTTATGTTGAATTTCCTGTTTTGCCTTTCGCGGTCCTTGCGTTCATTGCGGTGAATTTTCCGTGTCCGTCCAACCCGGAGCGGCGCCCGGCGCGCGCCCTTCCGGCACTTCCCGTTTGACACTGGCTCACCTTTGTGATAAGCATTGCGCCATGCCGGTTTGCCGGTTTGCCGGTTTGGCGCTGCCGGACGCGCGGAGCCATGAGCCGCGTTCCGCCAGCGTGGATTATTTGACCCCCCCGCAAAGGATGATCAAATCATGCCCTCCAGGGAAGACTTGAACCAATACGCGGAAGCCTACAAGGGCGGGCCGTTTTACGAGGAATATGAACGCGCGTTGCGGCGTTACATCCATTTCTGCGTTACCCGCAAAATCAGCGCCAGGAATTTCCTGGAACTGGGCATCGGCCACGGGATTACCCTGGACGGCATCCGCGCGCATTTCAAGAGAATCGTGGTGCTGGAAGGCGCTTCGGAAATGGTCCGTCAATATGCCGGCCGTTATCCCAACGTGGAAATCGTCCAGACTTATTTCGAGGATTTCGACACCGGCGAGAAGTTCGACCATGTCGGCCTCTGCGCCGTCCTGGAGCATGTGGACGATCCCGCGGCGCTGTTGCGCAAGTACGCTGGATTTCTGGCGCCAAACGGAAGGATATTCATCGGGGTGCCCAGCGCGTCTTCCCTGCACAGGTTGCTGGCCCAGCGCGCGGGCATGCTTTCCGATTTGCGGCAGTTGTCCGAAATTGACCGATCCTTCGGTCACAAGCGTTCCTGCACTTGCGAAGATTGGAAGGAATTGATCGGCCAAAGCGGGCTGCGGATTGAAAAAATCGCCGGACTGGCCTTCAAGCCGTTTTCGCTCGGCCAATTGACGTCGTTGAATTTAACCCCGGCGGTCAAGGATGCCATGGATGAATTCGCCGAGAATTATCCGGAATTGTCCAATGGCTTGTTTATCGAAGCGCGCCCGGCCTGAGCGCGGCCGCCGGCCTCCGGTTTTTGCTTTTATGCCATGAACCCGTCATTGATCCCTCCATCGCCGGATTTCATTCCCTTCAACCGGCCGGCCCTGGCCGGCCGGGAAATGGAATACATGGCCCAGGCCGTCGCCCAGGGCCAGATTTCCGGCGATGGACCGTTTACACGCAAATGCCATGCCTGGCTGGAACGCATCCTGGGTGTGCCCAAGTCCCTCTTGACCACTTCCGGCACGCATGCCCTGGAATTGGCGGCGCTGCTGCTCGACATTCAACCCGGCGATGAAGTCATCGTTCCGGCGTTTACTTTCGTTTCCACCGTCAATGCCTTTGTGCTGCGCGGCGCACGGCCGGTGTTCTGCGACATCCGCCCGGACACCCTCAACCTGGATGAAACCCTCCTGGAACGATGCATAACCGCGCGCACCCGCGCCATTGTGCCGGTGCATTATGCCGGGGTAGGCTGCGCGATGGACGCCATCATGGCCCTGGCCGCCGCGCGGAAGATTACGGTGGTGGAAGACAACGCCCACGGCCTTTTCGGCAAATACCAAGGCCGGTATCTCGGCACTTTCGGCGCCCTGGCCGCCCAGAGTTTTCACGAAACCAAGAATTTTTCCTGCGGCGAAGGCGGCGCGCTGCTGATCAACGATCCGCGCCTGGCGGAGCGCGCGGAAATTTTGCGCGAAAAGGGCACCGACCGCAGCCGGTTTTTCCGCGGACAGGTGGATAAGTATTCCTGGGTTGATCTGGGGTCGAGTTTCCTGCCGTCCGACCTGCTGGCGGCGTTCCTGTTCGCGCAATTTGAGCGGCGCGCGGCAATCCAGCGCAAGCGCCGCGCCATCTGGCGGCGCTATGCCGCCGGGTTGCGCGCGTGGACCGGGGCGCATGGCGTGCGCCCGCCGGTTGTGCCGCCGGATTGCGAACACCCGGCGCACATGTTTTACCTGCTGCTGCCGGGTCTGGCGGCGCGCCAGGCATTGATTGCGGCGCTGCGCCGCCGCAACATCCATGCGGTTTTTCATTACCAGCCGCTGCACCTGTCCGCCATGGGCCGCAAGTTCGGCGGCCGCCCCGGCGATTGCCCGGTGACGGAAAGCGTCAGCGACCGCCTGGTGCGCCTGCCGTTTTATTACGACTTGACGGAATCCGACCAGGCGCGCGTGATCCAGGCGGTGGCGGATTTTACGCCATGAGCGATTCCCGGCCATTTTTTTCGATCATCATCCCCGCGCATAACGAGGAAGGCTCCTTGGCCGAAACGCTCGGCGCCATTGTCGCCGCGTTTGCCGGCCGGGGCGCGGATGA
>CAYXEK010000170.1:0-6951 GCA_964463985.1 uncultured Verrucomicrobiota bacterium | reverse complement strand
GTTTGTTCCTCCATTGCCGGCCAAACACCGGTCAGTCATGCGTAAACGGGCCGGGCTGTCTGCCTTCCTCGAACTGAATGGCATCCAGCCAGACCGATCCCCCGCCATACGGGTTAATTTTAAACGCCAACAAGTTGCGCCGCCCCGGCCAGGCCGCCGGGAGCGTGCCGGTGACCCAGTAGCGTTGCCAGGCCGGCGTCAATTTGAATTTACCCGGCCAGAGCCCCGCCACTTGAATTGATTGTCCGTCCCCGCTGGCGCGCGCGTAAAACGACAGCACGTAAGGCCGGTTGGTGGCGCCGGTCGGACCGAAGAAGCAATACGCCCCGCTGGCGGCAGGGCTGTCCATTCGCAGGGCATACTGCCCTTCCCGGGGATTGTTTCCATCCAATTCCCAGGCACAGCCGGGTTGGCCGATCCGCGGCCCCTTGGACCAGCCCCGGATATAATCCGGCCAACCCGGCAACGTGGCTTCTTCCAGGCCCGGGTTGATAAACCAGTTGGTTTTACCCGGCCGGCCAGCCGGATCATATTCCTCAAAAATATTTTCCTGCCCGGGATGCGGCGTCATCGCCACCCGGATGCTGACAGCCGCGCCTTCGCCGGAATGCTCCGCCGGCCGTACTCCCAGGGAATACGCGCGCGCGCCGTATCCTTCAATCCGGTCGGAAAAGGCGCCGCCGGCCACGGCGCAAACGTTGCTGGAGAACAGGCGGGCCACGCTGCCCGTGTCGCCCAGCACGGAGACATGAAACTCGGCGTCCACCGGCATATCAACGCTATTGGCGGCCAGCAGCACATAACCACCGTCCGGCTGCGCCAGCAGCCGCGCCTGCACCGGCGGAAAATCCTCCGCCGGATAATTGTCGGGCATTGCATAACTGACCGCCTGCGGCACATCCGGCGCGGTGAGCCAGGGCGCCAACTCGCGCACCTCGCGGGCCATTTGCGCCAGGCTGTCGAAACTCCATTGGTGCTTGAAGGGATAACAGAAAAAAAACAACCCGCGCGCGCCGTGAATCAGCGCCAGGTAGGTCTGGCCGGCATGTTCCTGCGGCAGGGCCACGCGTTTATGGACGGCGCCGGCTATTTCGCCGTTCAAGACCACCGCGTTGGCCTTCTGCAGGCGCAGGCTGCGCCGGCGCAGGACTTCCGTCCACCTGGCCACGCGGTTGGGCGAGGAGTAAATGCCCTTCCGCTTATGGCCGGGCGCAACATAAATGTCGGCGGCCATGATGTCGCACCAGGCGGTGTTTTCATCGCCCTCCTGGAATTTTTCATTATAGAGCAGCATGCAGGGATGATAACCATCGGCGGCATGCAGCGCGGCATAAGTCCGGCGGCCGGATGGATTCATGTCCAGCGTGGCGGTATAACATGGCTCGTCATACAGATAATAACCCATGGCCGCGGGATGATCCCGGATGATGGCAGCCTTGAGCAGCGCGTGCGGCAGGTTGGTGCGAATGAAGGCGTCGTACAGCCGCTCCCGTTCCGGCCGGGGCAACGCGGCATCGCGCGTCAGTTGCCCCCGGTAATTCAATTCGTTGCTTTCGAATAATTGATCAATGAAGGACATCATCGCCAGGCCATGGCGCTGGGCCATGTCCAGCCGGTCCCGCACATCGTTCGTTGAAAAATGGCGTCCGGCCATCCAGGAGACAACCGCGTTGCAGCCGGCCGCGGCCAGTTCGCGCATGGCCGCCTCATGATCGGGAATATGTTTCCACCCGAAACACACGCCAAACGGGAAAAAAGGCCGTCCGTTGTTCAACCAGCCGCCGTTGACCTGGTCAATCTTCCATTCCCGTCCCGGACGGGGATCGCGCTTGACGACAACCGTTTCCCGGCAAGCCAGCAACTCGCCGCCATCCGCCTGCGCGCAGGCCACCATCAGCGTGTGCGCGCCCGCGGAAAATGACCGCAGGTCCACATCCACCGTACCGCTTCCGGCCAGATTTGAAGTCCCGGCCAGCACGCGCCCGCCGCCGTCCCGCACTTCCAGGCCCATCCCCGCCAGATCGTTCGCGGGGAGCTTGAAGGCGTAGTTTAGCTGCGCCGCCGGTTCGATGGTATAATAATTCCTGTCGGGATAAACCGTAAAAGCCTGCCAATCGCTCTCAGTTCCTATTCCCGCCGATTGCCAGACCTCGTTCGTGTCCGCGCCGTACAAAACCAGCCGCGCCGACCGGCTTTCCAGGCGTTCGACCGGCATGCGGAATTCCATGGCGTTGGTTTCCCCGCCGCGCAAGTCAAGCGCGGCGCGCATGATGCGCGCGGGTGCGCCCGGCGGCTGGTCAATCAAGGCCAGTTCCGCACGGCCCGCCGCCGGACCGTACGCCCGCGCCTCCGCGCGCACGCCGTAGGCGAAGGCGTGGCCTTCCCGGGCATATCCCGTCATAACCACACGTTCCAAACCGGGGAGAAACGGCGCGCTGAATGACGCTTTGTCCATGCCGCGCACCGGCACGAACGCCGCAGGCTCCTGCCACCAGGCCGCCCCGGTGGGCGCCCATCCGTATACATGCCGCGTTTCGCCGACCTTGATATTGGCGGCGTCAATTACCGGATCAAACACGTGGACCAGCAGGTTTATCCGCGCTTTCGCCAGGTCGCCGGCTTCCGTGATCAGGCTCCATGGCAGCGCCAGTTCGGCGGTCCAGCCGTTGCTGCCGATTTGCGCGGCCGAACGCCAGGGAATGTTCCATTCGTCGCGCGGACCGCTGCGGTCCTGCCGCCGGTCGCCGCGAACATTATGCGCGCTCAAGCGGAACCAGTACCACAATGCGCCGTCAGTGCCCGGGTCGAAGGCCAGTTTGACGCAATCTTCCCGCTGCACCGGATCGTCGCGCCGGCCATGCCGGGGCGCGATCCATTGCGCATCCGGGTGGGCCACATCAAAGGCCGCGTAAAGCCATGCGCCATCCCGGGCGAGAAACGCCCGATGCGGATGCGGCAGGCCGATGCGTCCGCCATCCAGCAAATGGAAGTTGGTGACAACCTCCGCCCGGACCCAACAGCCGTCATCCAAGCAGCCGTCCAGCACGGGCGGCGGCTTGATGAGCGGAATCTGTGTTTCCAGCGCCGATGCCGCGGACGCCGTTCCTGCTGCGGCCGGCTGCCCGAGGCAAAACAGCAACAAACTGCAGACAACAAATATGCGCATGATGACGCTCTTTTCCCGGAACGGTTTCAAAACTGCGGCAGCCGGCTGAACGCAACGGTCAAGTCAAAAACAATCGCCACGGGGCATAATATCCCGCCCCCGGCGGCGGTTGTCAACAGCGCAACGGACAAGTGCGCGCAAAATGGCTCAATTAAAATGAAAATATATTATGCTGCAAAGATTTTATCATTATGTTAGATTTAAGCCACTTTATCGTTCAGAATCTTAAACGGAGACAGGAATTCCATGGCGCGCAATCAAGGCGAACCGCATTACCGACGGATCATGGCGGCGTTGCTGACCCGCTTGAATCAACCGGCGTTGAAAGGCGAACGCCTGCTTTCCGAGCGGGCGCTGGCCGCGCGCTTTAAAGTCGCGCGCAACACGGCGGCGCGCGCCTGCCGGGAATTGTGCGCCCAGGGCTATCTGAACCGGCGGCGGGGATCGGGAACCTTCCGCGCCCGCGCCATTGCTCCGGCGATCCTGGCCTGGGGCTATCATGTCTCCCACCCGCCCTTCAGCAGCTTTTTTGAATGGCTGCAATACGGGCTGGTCCGCCACGGTTACAGCCTGGCTGTCCGCGATTTCGGGGTGGATGGCGGCAAACTTCCGGATGTGGTCCGCGACCCCATCCTGTCAAAAGCCCGTGCAATTTGCTGGCTGGCGCCCAGTTATCCGGAAGCCTTGGCGCGCGCCGCCGAGCAATGTCAAAAACTGCCTGAGGATCTGCCCCTGGTGCTGGTAAACGACCTGCTGGGCCTGGAACTGCACGGCCGGCGCCGCGCGGATCTGGCGCATTTCGACTATGCCGCGGCCGCCCGGCAGATGGTTGAACGGCTGGCGGACGCGGGATGCCATCATCCATTGCTGATCCGGCGCACTTACCTGGACGCCCGTTATGCCAGCGAACAAATCATGGTCGGTTTTCTGGCCGGATTGGCGGAGCGGGGAATTCCGGACCCGGGCGGCCATGTCGTCAACTGGAACCCGGAGACGTCCGTCGGACTGCGCGCCCTGCTCCAGCCGTCGCAGGCTGTCCCCGGCTGGCGCCCGGATGCCGTCCTGCTGCCGTGGGGATTCGCCGCCGCCTTTTTGCGGCACTGCCGGGCGCAGGGGCACCCCATACCGAAAACCATGCCGGTAATCGGGTTCGGCCAGAACAAAGGCCGGTTTCGATTGCCCATGAATTACCGCGGCCTGGCCGAGGTGTGCGCGGAACTGTTGATTTCCCGCACGCTCCAACCCGCGCGCGGCAATCGGCACGTGCTCGTGCCCATGCCGGTCATGATTGCCAAGACCGGCGCGGTCCAATAACCACCCCAAAAGCCGGCCGTCGGTTTGAACCGTGAACCTCTGCAACCGCTGGCCTGGCGCATAACCGCGCGCCGGCCGCCGGTTCAATGGCGCATTTCCAGCACCACGCCCAGCGTACGGTCGGGATGGTCAATCAGCATGTCCACCGCCTGCCCCACCTGTTCCAGCGGCAGGCGGTGCGTGATCAGGGGCTCCACCAGCAGCCGCTTTTCCGACAGCAGCGTCGTGATTTCCCGGAGGTTCCGCTGCGTGGTGAACTGGACAAAGGCAGCCGGGTAGTCCCCGCCCAGTTCATAGGCCTGGTCGTGATAACCCGGCCCGGTGCGGGCCGAAGAACGCACGTCCAGGTTGCCCAGGCCGGCCCCGCCGCGGACGGTCAAAGTGCAGCCGCCCACCAGCACGACGCGGCCCATGCGGTGCCCATCGGCGGAAAGCTTCATGCACTGGTAAAGCGATTCAAAGGCTTTGGAAGCGTCGCCCCCGAAGGCCATGACGCCGAAATCCAGACCGTAGGGCGCGGCGAATTCCCGCGTTAACGCCGGCGCATCGGCCTGCATGAAATTAACTCCGTGCAGGACTCCGCAGCGGCGGGCCGCCGCGATCCGGGAATCCATGGCTTCCCAGGCCGCCACGCGCGCGCCGCTCAACTGCGCCAGTTGCGCCGCCAGGTTGCCGACGATGCCCAGGCCCAGCACCGCGCCGTATTCTCCCAGCGCCGGCGCGGCGCGGCGGATGGACTGCAAGGCGGTGGCGCCCAGGCAGGCGAAACAAGCCTGCTCGTACGGCACATCGTCGGCTATCGGGCAAAGCATGTTGACAGGCACGCAACTGTAATTGGCGTGTTGCGCATTGCCGCCCATGGCGGCGACGCGCAGGCCGGGCCGCAGGCGCGGGAAATTTCCGCGCACTTCGATGATTTCGCCGGCGGCGGAATAGCCGAACGCATATTCCTTGGCGTCAGGCGCCGGCTGGCCGCGGCGTTGTTTGACCCCGTTCATTTCCGTGCCGGGGCTGATCAGGGTGGCATGGGTCTTGATCAGCGCCATCCCCTCTTTCAACTCCGGCATGGGCTGCGTCCGCATTTCCACCCGCCCGTCTGCCGTCACCACCGCCACTTGCCGTTCTTTCATAGCTCTCCTTGGATCATCCTGTGCCTCTCCGGCCATCTTCGCACATGTATACCCACAAACTCACACACCCGCACACTCACACACGCCATCACCTGCGCCGGGGCCCGTAAACTCAAGCGCCGTATTCTTCCGGAAGAATCGCCACCGGCCGGCTGAGCCGTATGGAGTCGTAGGCCTTCAAGGCGCAGACGGTGGCGCGCGCGCCGTCCACGGCGTTGACGCTGAACCGCCGGCCTTCGGCCGCCGCCGCGGCGAATTCCGCCATGGCCTGGGCATGCCCCTTGTCCAGGGAAGGCGTGGGGAAACTCCGGCCGCCCATGTGCACTTCCGCTATGTCTTCCGGCGGGCGGGCGGCGAATTCCTTGCGGTAAAATCCGGTCATGCTGTCTTCATCCGGCCGGATTTTATTTTCGCCGGCCGGGGGAAAGGTACGGATGCAATTGCCGCCGGGTCCGTCCAGGCGCAGCTCGAAAAAATTATCCACGGCCAGGGTCCGGTGGTTGCAGAAGGCCTCCAGCAGTTCCTTGGGATAAAAGAGCGCGCCTTTGCCGCCGCAGAGCATCGCGGCCAGCGACCCGCCGGCATACTTGATGATGACGGCATTGTCGGTTTCCATCGGCCCGGCGGCGAATATTTCCACCGGCTCCTCGCCCAGGAACCAGGCCAGCAAATCGAAAATATGGCAGCCTTCGGCCAGCAGGTGGCCGCCGCCGTCCTGCATGTCAAAAACGTAGGGCGGGCGGACGCGGTGGTCGTCCACGATCCGGTAGATCAGATTGGCGGGCCGGCCGGCCTTGTAACCCTGGAAAAGACGGCGGGCCTCCGCCATGGCCGGCGCAAACCGGCGGTTGAATCCCACGCCGACATTAATATCAACGCCCTTAAGCGCGTCCAGCACGCGGCGGGTTTCATCATAAGTCTGCGTCATGGGTTTTTCGACGTAGATATGCTTGCCGTAGCGCGCGGCCAGTTCGATGAACACGGCGTGGCGGGCGCCGCGAGTGCCGATCAACACGGCGTCAATTTCCGGATCCTCGAAAACTTCCTCGGCCCGGTCGGTCACGCGCAGCGGCTGGTATTCCCGGCGGCGCTGCTCGAGCAGTTCCGCGTTCAAATCGCAGAGCGTATGAATACGCAGGTTGGGATTGCGCCGGATATTCGGCAGATGCTGGCGGGCCATGAAGGCCCCCACCCCGATGGCTCCGATATTTACAACGCTGCTCATATAATCTGGCTCCTGATATCCAGCATGGTTCAAACGCCGCCCGTGATGCGGCAAACCGCTGAGTCGGTAAGTGAAATCAAATGTTTAACATATTTCTTGGAGCATGCAATCAAAAT
>CAYXEK010000169.1:0-7011 GCA_964463985.1 uncultured Verrucomicrobiota bacterium | reverse complement strand
CAAATTTGTTTTGCGCCGGCAAGGCAAAAATGACATGATGCCTTGGTTGTTTATTGACAGCGGGAATTAAGGCGTATGCCTGAATCAGAGGCCAATCCGGAAATGCTTGCCTGCCAGATGAATCCTGACGGCATTCTGGCGGTGCGGTTGTCCGGCGCATGGCTCTGTGTGTCGGGCGCGCCTTCCGTAGAACCGGTGCGGCAGGCATTGGCGGCGCGCGGCGCGCGGCAGGTGCTGCTGGACGGAGCGGCAATTGTTCGATGGGACAGCGTTCTACTGGTATTTATCCGTGCAGTCATGGCGCTCGGCCGGCTGGCGGGAGTGCCGGTGGAATTGCGGAATTTGCCCGCGGGAGCGGCCGAGCTGCTGCGCCTGGCCGAGGCGGTTCCCGGGCGCGCTTCCGGCAGCCCGGCAGGGCCGCGGCCAGCCTGGCTGGCGCGCGTAGGCGCCGGCGCGGCCCATTGGTGGGCCGGCGCCCTGGCCGCCCTGGGTTTCCTGGGCGAGTCGGTCCTGGCGTTCGGGCGGCTGGTGCGCGGGCGCGTCCGTTGGCGCCGCCGCGATTTCTGGGACATCGTGCGCAATTGCGGGCCGGCAGCCCTGCCGATTATCACTGTCATCAGCCTGCTGGTGGGCATGATCCTGGCATTCATGGGGGCAATGCAGCTCAAGCTGTTCGGCGCCGAGATTTATATCGCCGACCTGGTAGGCATCGGCATGGCGCGGGAAATGGGGTCGTTGATGACCGCCATCATCATGGCCGGCCGCACCGGGGCGTCATTCGCCGCGCACCTGGGCACGATGCAGGTCAACGAGGAAATAGACGCGCTCCGCACGATGGGATTCGATCCGATGGAATTCCTGGTGCTGCCGCGCCAGCTGGCGCTGATCCTGATGATGCCGTTGCTGGCGACTTACGCGAATTTTCTGGGAATGTTCGGCGGCGCCCTGGCGGGGGTGCTGCTGTTTGATTTGACGTTCGCGCAGTATTACACGCAGACCGTCAACGCGGTGACCGTGCGGGCGGTGGCCGCCGGCTTGATCAAGAGTTCGGTTTACGGCGTCCTGATTGCCTTGTCCGGCTGCATGCAGGGCATGTTTTGCGGGCGCAGCGCCTCCGCCGTGGGCGCGGCGACGACGGCGGCGGTGGTCAACGCGATCGTTTACATCATCGTGGCGGACTCGGTGATTTCCGTGATTTACACTTTGGCGGGATTCTGACATGGACGATGCGGGCATGCAGATCGAGGTGCAGGGGGTGACGCTGGCCTATGGCAGCGCGGTCATCCAGCGCGACTTGAATTTTACCGTCAAACGGGGCGAGGTGTTCATCGTCATGGGCGGCAGCGGCAGCGGCAAAAGCACGCTGCTGCGCCACATGGTGGGCCTGCAGCGTCCAACGGCCGGCCGGGTCATGTACGGCGGGGTCAGTTTCTGGGACGCCGATGAAGCGCGGCGCGCCGCCATCCTGCGCCGGATCGGCATTCTTTACCAGGGCGGAGCGCTATGGAGTTCGATGACCCTGGCGGAGAACATAGCCGTGCCCCTGGAAGCCTATACCCGGCTGACGCCGGCGCAGACGCGCGAACTGGCGGCCTTCAAGTTGGCGCTGGTGGGATTGGCCGGGTTCGAGGATTATTATCCGTCGGAAATCAGCGGCGGGATGCGGAAACGGGCCGGCCTGGCGCGCGCCATGGCGCTGGACCCGGAAATTCTGTTTTGCGACGAGCCGTCGGCCGGCCTGGATCCGGTCAGCGCGCGGCTGTTGGACGATTTGATCCTGGAACTGCGCGCGACGCTGGGCGCGACCTTCGTGGTGGTGACGCATGAACTCGCCAGCATTTTCGCCATCGGCGGCGACGGCGTGTTCCTGGACACGGAGGCGCGCACCATCATCGCCCGGGGCTCGCCGCGCGCCATGCTGGATGAATGCCGGGACGCCAAAGTGCAGAGATTTTTGCGCCGCGGTTCGGCGGTTTAAGCGTGAAGCATGCCAAGGAGCAAGGAAAATGACCAGGCAAACCAACCCGGCGGTCATCGGCGCCTTCGTGCTGGGGGCGGCGGCGCTGTCGGTAATCGGCCTGCTGCTTTTCGGGGGCGGCCGTTTGTTCGAAAAGACTTTTGACTGCGTGATGTATTTTGATGAAACCGTTGACGGGCTGGAGGCCGGCGCGCCGGTGTCGTTTCAAGGCGTGCGCATCGGCACCGTCAAGGAAGTGCAACTGGTGTTCGACCTGGACCGCAAGTGCAAGGTTTACCGGCCGGTGATCATGCGCATCGAGGACAGCCGCATTACCGCCACCAGCAATCGCGGGGGAATTCCCGCGGAAGAAGTGATGGAATTGCTCGTGCGTGATGCCGGCATGCGCGCGCAACTGGCCATGCAGAGCATTCTCACCGGCAAGCTGAAAATTGAGCTTGGTTTTTATCCCGATACTCCCGTGCAGCGCCGGGGATTGCAGCCCGGCCTGTGGGAGATGCCTACCATCGCTTCGCCGCTGCAGCGCCTCAGCGACGAAGTGGCGCAAATGCCGCTTTCCGATATTGTTTCCGAAACGCACAAGATCATCAAGGGCCTGGCCGAGATCGTGGACTCCGCGGAAACCCGCCGGACCATGCGCAACCTGAATGAAACAATGGACAAACTGCAGACCGTGCTTGGCCGGCTGGATGGTGAAATCGAGCCGCTGTTCCAGAAGTCCGGCGCCGCCATGGAGGCTGCCCGCGTCTCGCTGCTGGAACTGCAGAACATGCTGGGCAAACTGGACGGGCAAATGGGGCCGCTGCTAAATTCCCTGCAGGCGTCGGCCGAAAATGCCAACCGCCTGCTGGACGACCAATCGCCGCTCCGCCGGGAGATTCAGCGCCTGGTCAGGGAAATGTCGGAAACCAGCCGGTCGGTGCGCTGGCTGGCGGATTATCTGGAGCGGCATCCGGAATCCTTGTTACACGGCAAGCCTTGAGCCCGCCGGTTAAATCCGGCAACAGACAGGAGAATCGTATGAGTTGTGCGCATATCGGACGGTATTTGACGTCCGCCATGGCGGCGGCGGGATGTCTTTGGCTGGCGGGCTGCGCCGCCAGCCGCGAACCGCAGTATTACCTGTTGGCCGGCGCCTTTCCGGCGGCGGACGGCCCGGTGTCTTCACCCGCGCCGGCAAAAACCGTTTATCTTTTGCCGGTCCGCATGCCGGCTTACCTGGACCGTCCGCAGATTGTTACCCGCCCGTCCCCCTGGGAAATCAAAACCAGCGAATTCCACCGGTGGGGTATGCCGCTGGATGGCGCGGTGGCGGACCTTTTGACCGCGGTGCTGGGGCGTGAATTGCCCGGGGCGGCGGTAGCCGTTGCCCCGCCGCCCGGATTGGCTTCCAATCGCCCCGGCGCCTGCCTGGTGCAATTGGAAATTGACAGCCTGGACGGCGTTTTAGGCGGCGAAATTATCCTGGCGGCGCGCTGGACCATCCTGGCGGCGGATGGCGGCGCCGCGCCGCGCAAGGAACTGCGGCGCGCGGCGCAGTTCCGCCGGCCGGTGGCCGGTCCGGAGTATGCCGATTATGCTCAGGCCATCAGCGCCGCGGTGGATGAACTGGGGCGCAGCCTGGCGGCAAGTTTGCGCGAGTTTTAATGGGCTTACTAGAGCCAATTTCAAGCGTCCCCCGGCGGGCTGGTCCCGCCGGAGACCAAGGTACCCGACACTCGACACTCGACACGCGACTTTCAACATTCAACACTCAACATTCAAGGATCAATATTGAACAGGCAGCACGCGACACGCCCTCACTCTGCCCCTTTGCCCCTTATTACATCAATCCCGCTCCCTGAAAGCTGTAGTGCGATGTCTTCGCGGTAATGATGTGGTCCAGAACGCGGATGCCGAGAATTTTGGCGGCTTGGGTGAGTTGGTCGTGCACCTTGATATCGGCGTCACTGGGATTAGGGTCGCCGGAAGGGTGGTTGTGGGCGAAGATGACGGCGGCGGCACGGTCGGCAATTACGTCGGCAAACACCTCGCGCGGGTGAACCTGGCTGCTATCCAGCAGTCCGATTGTTACGGTGCGCCGTTCAATGACTTCGTTTGCGCCGTTCAGGGAGATGCATAGGAAGTGCTCCTGTTTCTTGTCGGCGATGTCGGACAAGAGAGGCAGGGTGTCGGTGGCCGTTGTGATCTTGACGGTGTCCTTGAGCAGATGGCGGCGGGCGAGTTCAAAAGCCGAGAGGATTTGCCCGGCCTTGGCAAGCCCAACTCCAGGGACGGCAAGCAAATGGCCAAGCGTGAGGCCGGTCTTGTGCTCGCGGATCAGTCCGGCCACCTGCCGGGCGATGGTGCGCACGTCAACGCCGGCCGTGCCCATGCCGAGAATCGCGGCGACCAATTCTTCGTCAGTGAGTGCGGCGGGGCCGCGCTCGCGCAGTTTCTCGCGCGGACGGCTATGTTCCGGCATGTCTTTGATTGTTTTCATGTTCGCGATCTCTGCCATTTTGGCGTGATAAGTGTGTTCCCTGCCGTTCTCGTACCCGGACAAAATGTCCGGATAAATGTCCGGATAGCCTTCGCGCGAGCAATATGGGGCCCGTATCCGGACATTCTGCCCGCCCTCTTGTCCGGGTAAAGGTCATCGCCTTACCTCATACTGTTGCTTGGGACCAGATCCAGACTTGCGGACCAGCCCGGCGTGGTTCCGGCATTGACTGGCGCATGACCTCTATGGCCTGCTCCATGAATCTGCGATCTTTGTTTCTTATCTTGGCCGCCATGCCACCTTGCTTAAGTGTATTTACTCGCCATGCTTTTTCATTTCATGGGCAAGCGACTCGGAAAACGCGGATGCTTCATGTTCCCGCACCAACACTTTTTCGACCGGCATCTTGTTGAGGATTTTCTCAGCCTTGGTGTATGCAGGCCGCATTTTCTCAAGAGATGGCTCTCCGAGCAGGACATGTAATATGAACTTCTCTGGCGCTTCGCTCAAGTTCGTCATGCGGCCTAGCCAGCGGTTCGCCTTTCCCGTGATACTCTCGGCATCAAGCAAATCGAAAGATAGTGGCTCATACATGCGCCAACGTTCGTTTTTCCACGCATGCTCAAACTCATAGTCGTCATCCGGCGCCGTGATCCGTTTAGGACGCAATCGGCTGCTAACATGATGCGTATCGAACTCCTTTTTAAATACTCGCCAGACCTCGCCGTCATCCCGGCTGGATCTCGCCTGTTTGGTTTCATAGCGGACAACCATACGATCAAAAAGCGATTCGAGCGTTTTGTCAGGGTTATCCGTCAGACCCCCGCCCGGTTCCGACCATTGAAGCGAGCTATCGTCCGGCGGCAGTATGCTCTTCGCGATTTCCATGATGTCGGACGGCAACCCGTTCAGCGGCAGTTCATGGCGGAGTTTGTCGCCAAGCTCGTCGAAACGTGCCTCGATATAGCGCATTAGCCCGCGAAAATACTCGCCAGCCACCTCGCCCTTGCCGAACAGGTTGGTCAGACGTCCATAGCGCGTGTTGCACAGCCCCTTAATATATTTCATGTCCGGCGTATAAAGCGCCACGCCTATATTCACGAATTCCCCAGTCATCACGTCATGCATATACCTCAGCACGACAAACGAATATGCAGTCTTCATATCAACACCTCCGAGGCTACACGGCCACGATGGAGCGTGGTCTTCCAAAGGGCCTTTCAATCGTGCCAGATAAGAACATTCATTTCTCCCTGAAACGGCCACGCGGCTGGATCGTTACACAGACCGGCCCGTACCGGATTGTGGCGGACATAATCCCATTTAGCGGTATAATTGTCACCCCGTCGCAGTTGGGTATCCCAAAAGGATTTTTGCCATACGGGTTGTTCATCCGAGTGCGGCCACTGCCTCGAGGCCGCTGACTTCCAAAACTGGACCCATTTGCTCAATGGCGGAAACTCATATTGGTTTGGTGCGCAGAACAGATGAATGTGGTCCGGCATCAGAACGTAACGGCCGACACGCCAGGCATTGGCTTGCGACCATGTATTTGTCAGCAAGCCGTGGATTTCTGGTCGCTTGAAAAGCGGCTTGCGGTTTTGGGCGCACACGGTCACAAACACGATGGTCGAGCGGTTGAAAGTGTCGAACATAGGTTGATGGGCGGGTGTTTTCCTGGAGGGACGCGATCTGTCGCGTCCGGATTCGGCCACGACGTTCCTGGAGGGACGCGCTCTGTCGCGTCCGGATTCGGCCACGACGGAGCGTGGCCCTCCAAAGGAATGTTTGCCGGCGTTCATTTCCACTTTTGCCTCAACTGTTGAAACCATGGTGCTCAATTCCAACATCATGTCCCCAAAATCAGCAATCCACAATCCACAATCAATTTTTCAATTTTCCGTTTCCCCCCACACCTCCGCGAGCTTCGCCTTGATCTTCGCCTCCATCCGCGCGATTAACTCCCGGTTCGCCTCCACCAGCTTCCGCTCCGCCTCTAACTCGGCCACAATCCGGCGCTGGACGGCGAGGGGCGGGAGGGGGATTCCGATCCTTTCGAGGTTGCCCTTCGTGATATGCACAAGGCCCACTCCGCCATGCAGATTTTCTTCCACCTCTTGCACGGCCAGATTGAGGGCAAGGTACAGATAACCTCGCACCACGGAATCGGGATGCTCCACCTTGAAGATGTGCTGGTTCAGGATGCCGGGCCGCTCATGGCTCCAGAAATGCGGTCCAAACGAAGTGCCACGCGACCCGGACCACGAAAACAGCAAGTCGCCTGTTCGCACGACGAGTTTCTCTGCGACTGGCTTCGAATAGTAGTTGAAGGGCGCCGATGGATCATTCAGGTTCTGTATCCGGATGATGGGCATGCCGCCTGTTTGATCCTTCTCCCAATCTGAAGGCTTGAAGGCTCTGCCATTGGTCAGCGAACAAACGTCGCCGATTTTCACCATCGGCCACTCCGGATCAATGCGTATGGTGGGTTTGTAGGCGGCGAGGATTTGGCGGGCGCCTTCGATGACCTTTCGATACCCCTCCAACTCCG
>CAYXEK010000168.1:0-7012 GCA_964463985.1 uncultured Verrucomicrobiota bacterium | reverse complement strand
GACAAAAACGGCCGGGATTTCATCAATGGCCTTATGCTCGATCCCGCGCGCATCCCTCTCCAATTCGCATGGTACGAACGGTTCATCCCCTGGATGGCCAAGTGGGGCTACAACACCCTGCTGCTGAACCTGGCGGACGACACCGGCTGCGCCATACGTTTCAAATGCCGGCCGGAACTCGCCACGCACCTGGCTTTAACCCATGCCCAGGTTCGCCGGCTCATCGCCCTGACCGCCGCGCACAAGATCACCCTCGTTCCCCTGATTGCCACGCTGGGACATACGGGTTACATTTTCTGGCGCGATGCTTACCGGCGTCTGGGCGACGGCCTGAAAGAGCCAGGCCGCCATGTGCTTTGCCCCGCGCGCGCTGAAAGCAAAAAGATCATCGGGGAGATTATCGAGGAAATCCTGGAGTTATTTCCCGGGCCGTATATTCACATCGGACTGGACGAGGCCGGCGAACTGCCGAAAAAGACCTGCCGTTATTGCCAAAAGAAATTTGCCGGCCAGACGGAGGCGGATTTCGTCGTGCGCCACCTTCAATGGCTGGGCGGCCTGGCCGCCCGCCGGCAAAAACAGGTCATGTTCTGGGCATTGAACACGCTGAACGTCCAACGCGACGCCGTCATTGTCGCCGGCGCGCCGGACACGGCCGTGGGCTGTGTATGGCAGTATGACGAGCGAAAGATTTATACCGATGATACCGCGATAAAATTTTACATCAAGGCCCGGCGCCAGGTGATCGGCGTACCGGCGCTGGCCTGCTCGCCCAACACCACGATTTTACCCAACCAGCATAATCTGGACAATATCCGCCGATTCGCCGCCGTCATTCATCAACTCCGGCAACACCCGGAAGTGCGCGGCATGGTCAATTCCGTCTGGCAGCATATCTATACCCTGCCCGGCACGCTGATCTACGGGATGGCCTACGCCGCCGACCAGTTTCACCGGCCGGGCGGCACGCGCGGCTTTCCCGGCCGGTTTGCCCGATCGTTCTTCGGCGCGCCGGCGGCATCCCCCATCGGCCGGTTGCTGCGCCAGTTGCATGCCGGGGCGCCGCAATTCCAGGAAATGAAGCACCTGATCGATTGCTGCGCGCCAGCTAATCTCGCGGCGCTTGAGCCGGGCGCCTGCCGCCGGGCCAAAATCATGGGCCGCAGGGCGCAAGGCATTGCGCGGGAGCTGCGCCGGGAACGGCACAGCGTCGCGTACAACCGGGACATTTACGACGCCTATATCCTGGCCGCGGATACGATGGCGCATATCGGCGACCGCGCCGCAATCCTGGCGCGCAAAAATCCCGGCCGCGCCGCGCTGCGCCGGCTGGCGGACCAGGCGCGCGTCCTGGCCGACCGGGCATGGGCGGCGTGGGACACAACCTATGACCCCGCGCATCCCTGCCGCAAGCTGCGTTTCCCGCAGGACGCTCCCATCCCGCCCGCCGCCCCCGTGCCCCCGCCCGTCAATATTGACCGGTATTGTTACTTCGGCACCGGCAACAAGCACATCTTCCGATCGTTGGAAAAATCCGCCGTGTTTTTGCGCAGCCTCGCCGATGACGCTTGAATTTTGCGCTTGCAGCCGTTTGCCCGAAATCCCATAAACCTATATCCGGATAAATTCCATCGCCAGGCGGGCTGCGCCCGCAATTCAACTGCAATCGCGGCCGGTGACCGCAAACCGACAACCGGAGAATCGCAATGAATCAGACACTCCCGCCCACCCGCGCCGACGCGCTTGCGCTGCTGCAGGAATTCAACTCCAATCCGTCGCTGATCAATCACGCCCTGGCGGTGGAGGCGGCCATGCGCTTCCTGGCCCGGAAAAACCAGGCGGACGAGGAAAAATGGGGCGTCATCGGCTTGATTCACGACCTGGATTATGAGCGCTATCCGTCTGAACATTGCAAAAAAACCGCAGAGATTCTGCGGGAGCGGGGCTGGCCTGAGGAATATATCCGGGCGGTCAGCGCTCATGGCTGGGGCTGCTGCACGGACGTGGCGCCGGAATCGTCCCTGGAAAAAACGCTCTATGCGGTTGACGAACTGACCGGGCTGATCGCGGCCTGCGCCCTGGTCCGCCCATCCAAAAGCGTCATGGACCTCACGGCGCAATCCGTGCGCAAGAAATGGAAGCAGCCTTCGTTCGCCGCCGGCGTCAACCGCGAAATCATCCGGCAGGGCGCTGCCATGCTGGGGATGGACCTGGACGCGCTGGTGACGGACGTCATCGCGGGCATGCGCGAAGTCGCCGCGCAAATCGGCCTGGCCGGGGCACCGGCGGCGGACGCGCCCGCGCCCGGCACACAAATTTAAGGAACACCGGGAATGGACATCGCCGCCTGCCAGGGAGTGAGAATCATCACCTGCCGCGGCGCGTTCCGGGCCATGGGCGAGGCTATCGGCGAAACCTTGCGCGCCGTTTTACAGGCGCAAATCGGCGCGCCGCCGGCGGATGCCGACCGCGCCCGCATCCAGCAGGCGCTGGCGCCGGCCGAGCAGGCGATGCCGGAAATCATGGACGCCATGCGCGGCATGGAACACGGCGCCAACCTGCCCGCCGGCGCGCTGCTGGCGGAATGGGCGAAGCGGAGCAAAAACTCCATGTTCCCCGACGCCTGCAGCAATGTCATCTTCCGCGACGGCCCCCAGGGCCCGCTCTGGGGTAAAAACAGCGATGATGACTGGGTCCGGCCGTTCCACCGCCAGCGCCCCGGGCCGGCCGAGCGCCTGGACCATATCTGCATCCTGCGCATGTACCCCGATCATGGCATCCCGGTCATCAACTGCACCTACACCGGCTGGATCGCGGCGGGCGACATGCTCAACGCCGAAGGCGTGGCCGCCGGATTCTCCTCCGGCGGCAGCCCGTTCCAGCAAAGTCCGTATCACCTCCCCGACCGCCTGTGGATGGCCGCCGGCATGTTCCGAGCCCGCACGGCGGAAGACTACGCGCGCCATCTGACGGCCATGCCGTTGCGCGGCAAGGGCTTCCTCGGCGTGGTGGTGGACCGCGCCGGCGGCATGGTCGCCCCGGAAATCATGCCGCCCCTGGTGCAATTGCGCCGCGCGCGGCCGGAAATGCGCGGTATGTGCTGCTCGAACTGCTACCAGTTGCCGGAGCTGGCGGAACTGTCCGGCCGCGCCCATCAGGAAAACGCGCGCGGCCGCGCCGCCATGCTGGCGACCGCGATCGAGGCCGGCGATCGGTCGCCGGCATATATGCAGGCCGTCCTGCGCCATCACGGCGAATTCGACATCTGCCGCCATGGCGCGCCGCGCCATGACGACGGCTTCACCGAGTACTCCACGATCGGCATCCCGCGCGCCGGCAAGCTGTTGTTTTGCGCCGGCAATCCCTGCCAGGGCAAATATGACGAAATCGGTTATTGATCCCGGATTTTGTCCCGCGCAAGTTTGATGCGGATTAAGATGCCTGGGCTAAGGCGGTCACGGTCGCCGGGTGCCCGCCGCCCGCATCGTTTTTGACATGCCGGAAAAGGCGGCAATTAGCGCGCAAGATAAAGCGTTCCGGGGAAAACATACTCATAACAGCCCATGTCTACGATCCCATTGAAGCGGTCAATCCTCAGCCGCCCGTCCAGGTCACCGGCGCCAGGCGCCGCCATCCAAGGCTGATTTGTTCCCGCGTTAATTCCCGGCGAACCAAAACGCAAGCGGTAATCACTATCGGCAAATGCCGGAGCAGAAGTGATATTGCCGTGATTATAAGCGGATAAATCACGCGGAACGCAACAATAATGAACGCCATCCGCAAGCGCGATATTGAAAAAAGACAAGTCGCGTTCCTGGACGCCAGCCGTGCCGTTCCAGCGATTGGAGGCGATGATACAATTGATAATAGGGGTTGCATCATATACATATACGCCCGCTCCGAATTGGCTGGCCGGGGTACCGGTCACAACGTTATCAACAATTGCGCAGGCACTGATCATCCCCCCCGAGTTTTTCCGCGAATATATACCGCCACCGTAACTGTTAGAAGCTACATTGCCGGAAATCAGCGAGTTTTTCATTTCAACGGATGGATTATCGTGATAAACATATGCGCCGCCGCCCACCTGCGCGGCGACATTTCTGATTATGTGACATCCATCCACAATACTGGCATATTGCAGATACAATCCGCCGCCGCGCTGATTGGCATAATTGTTCAGCACGCGGCAATTCTTTATAACAGCATTTTTAAGATTAGCCCCGCCGCCCCCGAACGACGATAATGATGAACTCCGATTATTACGGATTACGCAATTAAAAACCCAGGCGGAATTGGTTGAAGTTGCCGCCACTAACAGTCCGCCGCCGCCATTATTCGCGCCATGGCAGACATTGTCGGCAATTTCACAGCCTTCAACAGTTCCCTGACTCATGTAAATACCGCCTCCATCCACGCCGGCGATATTGCCGGCCACCACGCAGTTTTCAAGCCGCGCATCGGCTCCTTGCAAGCGTGCCCCGCCGCCGTTCTGAACAGCGGTATTATTCACCAAGTCGCTATCAATCATCGTTGCCGAGCCATTCAGATAAGCACCGCCGGATGAGCGCGCATTATTATTGCTTACTATACATCGCTGCGCCGTGCCGGTGCTTGCCGACAACCCGCCGCCGCCCCAGCCCGCCGGCGCGCTATTGGCATATATGCTGCAATCGGACGCCAAACCTCCACCCATGTAAATGCCGCCGCCGGACTGACGGTAGTTGCCATTCGCATTGGAGGTTGCCGTGTTGCCGAAAAGCAGGCAATTATACAACGCACCGCCCAGCATATACACGCCGCCGCCGCCGGACCCCTCAGCCCAGCTTTCAACGACATTGCCGGCAATCGCGCAGTTAGTCAACATGCCCCCATTGGCGGCGATATACGCGCCGGCGCCCCCGCCGACGGCATATTGGCTGAGACTGACATAACCATTAGTAATAGTAAAACCATCCACAATGGCATTCGAATGATCCAATCGGAAGCAGCGATGGGTGTCGCCGCCATCAATAATCGTGCCGTCCTTGTCCGGCAGGCCGTCAGCGCCGTAACTCCGTATAATCACGGCTTTATTGTTGGTAATCGTGGCGGATATCTGATAGATGCCGTTGGAAACCAGTATCAGCGCGGGCGTTGTCACCGCCCTGGCAAGCGCATTGCTGAGCGACGCAAAGGCCGTGTCCCAGTTTGTGCCGCCCCCAGCCGGCGCATCATCTCCCGTCGGACTAACGTACCAGGTATTCTGAGCGCCCGCGTCTTGCACCAGGCACCAACAATTGACCATACAACCGGCACAGAACAATGCCATGATTTGCGCGGGGCAACGTCGAACAATAATTCCCGTCATATTACAACCCTCCCTTGTGTTTTAAACGACTACGCGGATACCGGCAAAATAACAGCATCATCGGCGAATATGGACTGACCCGGCCGCAAAAAAGGCGCATTGGGAATAAATATCGCCAGATGGAATGCGGTGGTCGCGGAATTCGTGCTAAAACTTCCTTCGTAATGCGCCCAATCTTGTTCCGGCGGAAAACCGAAACGAATCAGTTTTACGGAATATTGGCGCATTCCTTTTAGGGTGTTTAACAATATAATTTCACGCCGCCCAGCCTTATCCCACCCCATCACGGCTATTTTCACTATCGGCGTGTTGCCTTTCAACCAGAGCGAAAACACAAAATCCGTATTACCCGCGCAGGGTATGGCGCCGGACGCCCGATAACCGCAACCTTCACCGAGCAGCAATCCGATATTGACTTGTTTTTCGCCATCCAGTTCCTGCCAATCGGCAAATCGCAAAAAAACCGACCGTTTTCCTGATCGGGCTTCTTTCGCGGAACTGCCCCAAACACCCCGGCCGACTCCCCGGTAAGCGCCCCAACCGGGAGAAACTGTATCTGCCGCCGCTAATTGATACGGTGAATTTTTCGGGTAATCGCCATATGCGATTATTTCTTCAGCGCCGGGGTTTTTCATCATGTTTACCGCTCCGTCATATGCGCGGCGCGGCATCAACCATTTTATGGCGTTAAGCAATATTTTCAATTCTTCTTCCGACCCCAGATCGCCGTCAAAACGCCGTTCACCGCGCGAAACATTACGGTCGGCGGGCCCCCCGGTAAGCATGCCGTTGAGGACATAGCGTCCCTGCCCGTGAATTCCCGCGATAAGCGCCGGGCGTTTGTCGCCTTCGCTTACCAGCAAAACATCACCGCTACCGCCCGGTTCCATGACGATATGGTCGTAGGCAAACCCCGGATTAAACACCGCCCCCACCTCAAACCCTTCAGTTATCGGATGTGTTTTCACCACTTCCACCTTGTCATGTTTGAGATGGTCAACCCCATGGCCGCCTTGCGGAAACATTGCGATATGCGAGCGATAGCCCACGGCGTCATGAATGAACATAACCCCGCCGCCGTTTTCGGTCCAGCTTTTGACGGCCGGCATCCAGTCAAGCATGCGTTCAGGACGCGCCGCGAGTTGGTCAAAGATCAGAACGCTGGTTTTGGCAAGATTTTCCGGCGTAGCATCTTCAATCAAAACCGGTTCGAGCCCCGCCGCTTGGCGCAACACCGCCATGAGGTTTTCGGCGCTTACGCCTTGCAGCACTCCCACGCGCACCGGCTGATCATTCTGAATAATGGCAGGATGCACATCAACCGCTTGAATTAACGCGGCAGCGCCGGCGTCACCAACCGCAATTCCGCGCGGATAATCGCCGCGGATGTATACTTGCGTGAGAACAAAATGCCCCGCGCCGGGGCGTCCATAATGCGCCTGAATGGCATGCCGCGCAACCAGTTTCACCCCCGGCGCGCGGGGTGGTATATAGAATGGCGAAACCTCGCTTTTCCAGCGCGCGACAGGCGTCGGTAATTGGGATGTATCAGCAACGCTCATAATATCACATCCAATAAACATTACTTGCGTTTCCGGAGTGGCCACCAAAGCGCCGATATTGAACCATCCGCCGGCCAATGGCACACGGGTTGAAATATCA
>CAYXEK010000167.1:0-7048 GCA_964463985.1 uncultured Verrucomicrobiota bacterium | reverse complement strand
CGACACGCAACACGAAAATATTTGCTACGAAAAAATGCTTGTCCCTGCAATGAGATATCATGTCGAAACGGAACGGTCTAATTCAATCATCGCCTTGATCACCCCGCCGCGGTACCCGGACACCAGATCGAAAGCCTCTGCCGCGCGCGGCAATGGAAAACGGTGCGTCACCATGAAATCCACGTCGAGCAAGCCGGCGGCCATTAATTTCAAGGTGTCGGCGGCGCAGCCGCATTGACGCCGGACATTGAGCACACGCACTTCCGCCCGGCGCGCCCGGTCAATCACCAGCGCAATCCGCTCAACCTCCGGAATGCCGATCAGCATCAAACGGCCGCCGGGACGCATCAAGTCCAAGGCCTGGTCCACCGCCGACTGCTGGCCGCAGCATTCGAAAACCGCGTCCAGCCCGACCGGCGCCTCGGCCCGGATGCGTTCCACCAGGCCGTCCGCCGGATCGCCGGACCAGTCCGCCCCGGCGCCGCGCGCTGCGCGCGCCCGGTAATCCAGCGGGTCCGCGGCATAAACCTCCGCCGCGCCCAGCAGCCGGACGCACCGCAACACGCTCAAACCGATCGGACCGCAACCCAGGATGCCCACCCGCGCGCCTTTCAACGGCAGCGCGCCGCGCGCGGCATACAATCCGATGGCCAGCGGTTCCGACAAAGCTCCCCGCTCCGGCGACATCCCCTCGGCCAGGGGCAGACAGCAATGCTCCGGCATTACCAACCGCTCGGCAAGGCAACCCTCGGCCTGGCCGGGACAGCCCAGGAACTTCAAGTTGCGGCAGGTGTGCGGCCTTCCCGCCTGGCATTGGTCGCAGACTCCGCAAGGCATGGCCGGATCCACCGCCACGCGGTCGCCCGGGCGCAGATTGCGTACTTCCGGACCGACCTGCTCCACCACCGCCGCGCATTCATGGCCCAGGGTGAAGGGATAACGCACCGCCTGGCTGCCGATGCGGCCGGTATGGTAGTAATGCACGTCCGACCCGCACACGCCCACGACTGAAATGCTCAAAAGAACATCCGACGGACGGCGCAACTGCGGCTCAGGCACGTCGCTGATTTCCAACCGGCGCAAGGCCGCCAAACGCACCGCCTGCATGAGACACCTCGCATTCATCGCCGGGCAGCCAAAACAGCGCACCGGCCAGTAATCCGTTTTAAGTTTGCCATGTTTGCCTGCCGAAAGCAAGCCGGCGCTGTATTGCCGCGCCGGGCGAGCTTGACGGGACTCGCGCTTTGGATTACCATGTCACTGAACAAATATTCAAAAACCAGGTTTTGAAAGTTTTAAGGTGTTAGGGTTTATCGGTTAATGGAGGTTCGGGGTTCAGCGGCAAGCCAATTCCAACCTCAAACCACCGTTGAACCAGATGCAACCTCTGACAACCTCCACCCTCAAACAACCGTGAACCTGATGCAACCTCCGGCAACCCTGAAAACTCAATATTCAACACTCAACATCCAACATACAAAAACCGAACACACTGTCTGCCAACCGGGAGCATCCATCCATCCATGAAAACCGGGCAAATGCTGAAAAGTCAATCCGTATTAATGATCCTGGCGCCGAGAGGTTTCCAGGATGACGAGTTCGGCAAACCCTGCGAACTGCTTGAGCAACTGGGGGCGGCCATCACCATCGCCAGCACGCGCAAGGGCGCGTTGCACGGCATTGCCGGCAAAACAACCATCGCCCACGGGACTGTTGAAACCTACGCGGCGGAGGATTTCGATGCCCTGCTGTTTATCGGCGGGCCGGGCGCGGATATCTTTTTCCATAATACCGCCGCCCACCGGCTGGCGCAATCCGCCCTGGTTTCCGAACGCGTCAAAGCGCTGGGCGCCATCTGCATCGCGCCGGTGACTCTGGCGAACGCCGGGGTGCTGCGCGGCAGGCGCGCCACAGCTTTCCCCGACGTGCAGGGATTGCTGGCCGCTCAGGGCGCCATCCTGGAATCCCACTCGCCGGTCGTGCAGGACGGCAAAATCATCACCGCCGCGGGACCGCACGCGGCGCCGGAATTCGCGCATAAAATCGTCAGCGCGCTTTTGGCGTAAGTTCTCCAGAAGGGGCAGAGGCACATAGGGGCAAAGCCGGAAAATGCTCTCACAAAGACGACAAGCCACGAAGGAGGAGCGGTGCTTTCCTGGCGGCTTTGTGGCTTTGTGAGAGAATAAAATACTGAAACGGCTCATTGGTCAAAACCGCAACTGAGCCAGGGCCAGTCGCCGGCCCAATTCTTCGATCACGCGGTTATCGTCGCCTTCGCCCGCGGATTCGAAGGTGGCGGAAAAGCGCAGGAAAGCGCCCGCGTCATCCCACGGCACGGTGGAAATGAGGTGTTCGCGGATGAGGTACTGCGAGGCTTCCTCGGCAGTATGCCAATCGCAGCCGCCGGCGCCCCGGGGTGCGGGCACGTACAGGTAAAACGTGCCGCCCGGCATGCGGGCATCAAACCCGGCGGCTTGCAGACGCCGCACAAGTTTCATCAGGCGGCGCTGATAATGCCGGCAGATGCGGTCGGACAGGGCGCGGTCGGCAATGCCGGCGCAGGCGGCCAGTTGGATGGCTTTGAACTGGCCCGAATCCATGTTGTCCTTGACTTCGGAGTAAGCCTGCATGGCGCGGGCTGCGCCGGCAACAAATCCCAGGCGCCATCCCGTCATGTTGTAACTCTTGCTCATGGAATGCAGTTCCACCGCCGTTTCCTTGCCGCCCGGCCGGCTGAGAATGGAAAGCGGCGTCCGGTTGTACACCAGCGTGGCATAAGCCGCATCCTGGACAATCAAGATGTTATTGGCGCGGGCAAAGGCAATCAACCGGTCGAAAAACTCCGGGGTGGCCGCCGCACCGGTGGGATTATTCGGATAATTGACATAAAACAGCTTGGCACGGTGCGCCATTTCGCCGTCAATCGCATCCAGGTCGGGGAAAAATCCGTTTTTTTCCAGCAGCGGCACCTTGACGACCGTGCCGCCAAGGTAACGCGTGTGAGTGCCCAGGACGGGATAGCCGGGGACGGTAACCAGCGCCACATCGCCGGGATTGACAAAACACAGCGGCAGCATGGCCAACGCCGGCTTGGAGCCGATGCTGTGGACGATTTCCGTTTCCGGGTCCAGGTCCGCCACGCCGAAAAAGTCGCGCATGTAACGCGCCGCCGCCGCCTTGAACTCGCGGATGCCGTTGTCGGCATACCCGCGGTTGGACGGATCGTCCACCGCCTTCTTCAAGGCGCGCCGGATCGGCGCCGGGGCCATGCGGTCCGGCTCCCCGACGCCGAAATCGAGCAGTTCCATCTCCGGATGGGCCTGGCGGGCGGCGGCCTTGGCGCGCTTGATTTTTTCAAACTTGTAAATCTCGTTCGAAAGGCCGAAGGCGGCCCCGCCGATGCGTTCCGCGAAAAGCTGCTGCAAATTCATGATTACTCCGTTCCGTCCGCTCAATCTCCTTCGAAAGCCATTGCCGCCCGCACCGGATAACCGGCCAGTTTCGCCCGGCCGTGCAAATCCGGCAATTCCACCAGGAATTCCACCCCCGCAACTTTGCCGCCCAGTTTTTCAAGCAGGCGGACAGCCGCGGCGGCCGTGCCGCCGGTTGCCAGCAGATCGTCCATCAGTAAAACATTATCGCCCGGCTGCAGGGCGTCTATGTGTACGGTCAAGGTGGCGGAACCGTATTCCAGGTCATAGGACTCCTCGATCGTTTTATACGGCAGCTTGCCTTTTTTGCGGATGGGAATGAACCCTGCGCCCAACTCCACCGCCGCCGCGCCACCCAGGATGAATCCCCGGGCGTCAATCGCCGCCACGAACTTGATCTGCCGCCCGCGATGCGGCGCGATCAAGACCGACACCGCCTGCCGCAGCAGCCGGGGATCGGCCAGTACGGGAGTGATATCGCGGAAAATAATGCCCGGCTTGGGAAAATCCGGGATGCTGCGCATTGCCGCCTTCAGGTTGCTGCAATCCATGGTTGCTCCTATGAATGATGGTTCGGGGGGCAGTGTTGACAGAGGTTCAACGGTTGTTTGAGGTTGGAGGTCATCCGTGCCATCCGTGATATCCGTGGTCATGCGGGATCGATATCGGGATCGGTATAGCTATCGAAATCGATTCCGATCCCGATCCTGATAGCGATTTCGAACCCGGCGTTGTATTTTACCTGTGGGATGCTACTGATATTCGCTCAAAAGGCATGGTTTATGCGGCGAATGTTAGATAAACATCCGCCGGTTTTCAAGCGGTTTTTTTCGGCTCCAGCAGCAAATTGAACACTTGATAAGCCGTCCAGAGACCGAACATACCCGTAATGAACGGGAGGCTGCCGAGCACGCGGCGCGGCCGGCCGCGGTCAAAGGTTTCCATTTCCGCGTCCAGCGCCGCATGCAGCGGCGGCCGCCATGCTGATTCCTCGGAATATACGCACCAGACGCCGGAAGTTACGCCGCGTTGCCTGAGTTTTTTGCGTACGAACCGCGCCAGGGGGCAGTGCCGGGTAGCGGAGATATCCGCCAGGCGGATATGCTGCGGATGCCGTCGGGTGGCGGCGCCCATGCTGGAGACCACCGGCAACCCGGCCTGCACGGCCGCGGCCAGCAGCGTCACCTTGGGCGTCAGGCTGTCAATGGCATCAACCACCGCCTCCCAGCCGCCGGCCAGCAGCGCCTGCACGTTGGACTGGTCCACGAAAACATTCCGCGCGTCCACAGCGCAGTGCGGATTGATATCCAGGACGCGTTCGCGGGCAACATCGGCCTTGGAGCGCCGCAGGGTGGATTCCAGCGCATAAAGCTGGCGGTTGAAATTGCTGGGGCGGATGACATCGCAATCCACCAGGCGGAGCGCGCCGATGCCCGCGCGGGCCAAAGCCTCCACGGCGTAGGAGCCCACCGCGCCCAGGCCGAACACTGCCACCCGCGACCGCCGCAGCCTTGCCAGCGCCGGCGCGCCCAGCAGTTGTTCAATCCGGCGGAAGCGTTCCATAAACGAAACCGATGTTTGCGGTGTTGGGGGGATGGTGCGCCTGGCGGGGGTTGAACCCACAACCTTCGGCTCCGGAGGCCGACACTCTATCCAATTGAGCTACAGGCGCGCAAATCGGTAACAGTTAAGGAAGCAGCATAGCCAACCTGGCCGCGCTTGGCAAGCATGATTGCTGGAGGCGCGCATTTTTAGCGGAATGCGTCAGGCATGCGCCACGTAGTGGCGCCGCTACAGTGCGGAATCCGGAATACGCCACGAAAATCCGCGTTGTTCGGTATTTTGGACTGCGGTGGCATGACCTGCTTTGTCACTTGTCTGAAAGCGGCGTCAAGCCGCCGCACTCCAAATCCGGATTGCGCCACGCAGTGGCGCCGCTACCGTCCGGCGGAATCACTCCGGCCGGCCGGCGCCGGCCAGTTGCCGCACGGAATCGCCCACGCCGTCTTCCAGTTCGGTAAATGCCCCGTCATACCCGGCGGTGCGCAGCTTGGCCATATCCGCCTGGGTATGATACTGGTACTTGTCGCGGAGAATTTCCGGCATGTCTATATATTCAATCTGGCAGGGAATTTTCATGGCGGCGAATACCGCCCGCGCCAGGTCGTTCCAGGTGCGCGCCTTGCCGGTGCCGCAGTTATATAATCCGCCTACCTCCGGGTGATCGTGGAAAAACAGGGTAACTGCCACGGCATCGCGCACGTAAATGAAATCGCGGGTCTGCTCGCCGTCCCGGAACTCGGGCTTATGCGAACGAAACAGGCGCATCACGCCGTCGGCCTGGATTTGTCCGAAAGCCTTGTGCACCACGGAACGCATCTCGCCCTTATGCGCTTCGCCCGGTCCGTAAACGTTGAAATACTTCAACCCGGCAATCCGGTCAAACAACCGGCCGCGCAAAGCCCACAAGTCGAACATCTGCTTGGAATAACCGTACATGTTCAACGGGCGCAGGCGTGGCGTCTGGGCATCGGCGTCGGAATACCCCAGGGCGCCGTCGCCGTAGGTGGCCGCGCTGGAGGCATACACGAACCGCTTGCCCGCAGCCAGGCACCACCCGCACAATTCGCGGGTATAGCGGTAATTGTTGTCCGCCAGGTAATCGGCGTCTTTTTCCGTGGTGTCGCTGCACGCCCCGAGATGGAAGACGGTGGCGATGTCCGCGGCCCAGGGCGTCCGCCCTTCCCGCAGCAGCCGCCGGAATTCGTGCTTGTCGAGGTAATCCTCGAAGACCAGGCCGGTCAGGTTGCGCCATTTTTCCGATTGGCCGAGATGATCCACCACCAGGATGCCGGTTTCGCCGCGGGCATTGAGCGCTGCCACCAGGTTGCTTCCGATAAAGCCCGCGCCGCCGGTGACGATTAATTTGATGGCCATGGTTCAATTCTCCCGCATACGTTCGATCATCCGCGTGGAGGACAGGCCCTCGACCAGCGGCGCCAGCGCCACCCGCCCGCCATGCTGCTCCACCCATTCGCGCCCGCTGACATAATGCGCCCAGTCCGCACCCTTGACCAGCACGTCGGGGGTGACGGCCCGGACCAGGTCCGCCGGCTCATCTTCGCTGAAGACCATGACGTAATCCACGCACTCCAGCGCCGCCAGCACCAGCATCCGCTGCGCCGCGGGGTTGACCGGCCGCGCCGGCCCCTTGAGCCGGCGCACGGATTCATCGGAATTCACGCCCACCAGCAGGGCATCGCCCTGCCGGCGGGCGAATTCCAGGTATGAAACATGCCCGGCATGCAGGAGGTCAAAGCAGCCGTTGGTAAAGACCAGGGTCCGCCCCGCGGCGCGCAACTGTTCGCGCGCGCTCTGCATGTCCGGCAAATTCATCAGCTTTGATGACGCGGTACGCATGGGTGCAGTGTATGCGAATCCCCGCCGCCGCGCAAGTCAGAAGCGCGGAACCAGGCGCGAACGGGCGTAAGACAAATTTGTTGGTGTAGTGCCGTGCCGGTGATGCATTTGTATCTTTGGCGGACTCAAAATATCACGCTGAAATCCGCTCTTACGTTGAAGTATTTACAACTCACCAATAAATTTGTCTTACGCCC